>NZ_JBBVGR010000003.1:0-479038 GCF_038148855.1 Phycobacter sedimenti
GGGGGGGTTGTTGGGGGTTGGTGGTCTTTTTTTATTTCTCTCTGTGGTTGTAACCCCACGGGCCCGCGCCGGGGGGGCCCCCGCGGGCGGGGGCGGGGGGGGGGGGGCCCCCCCCCCCCCGCGCCCCCCCCCCCCCCCCCCCCCCCCCCCCCCGGGGCCCAAGGGTGCAAGGGGTGCGACGGCGCAGCCGCCGGATCCCGAGCGCGCGCGGGAGTGCCACGCACGCAGGTATTAAGATCAGAAACGTTCGATCGCCAGGGCGATACCCTGGCCGCCGCCGATGCACATGGTGATGAGACCCAGCTTGCCGCCGGTGCGCTCCAGCTCATACAGAGTCTTGATGGTGATGATCGCGCCGGTTGCGCCCACCGGGTGGCCCAGCGCGATGGCGCCGCCGTTCGGGTTCACTTTCGCGGGGTCCAGACCCAGCTCCTTGTTCACCGCCAGCGCCTGGGCGGCAAAGGCCTCATTCGATTCGATCACGTCGAAATCGCTGGCCTTGAGGCCGGTCTTTTTCAGGAGGTTCTGCACCGCGGGGACCGGGCCGATGCCCATCACTTCAGGCCTTACACCAGCGTGGGCGTATCCCACCACACGTGCCTTGGGGGTAAGGCCCGCCTTTTCGGCCGCTTCGGCCCGCGCCAGAACAATCGCCGCCGCGCCATCGTTGATGCCCGAGGCGTTGCCTGCGGTCACGCGGCCGTCTTTCTTGAACACAGGACGCAAACCACCCAGCGCCTCCATCGAGGTGGCCTTGGGGTGCTCGTCCACCTCGAACGGCACCATATCGCGCTTCACCTTCACATCGACGGGCACGATCTGGCTGGCGAAATAGCCGGCCTCAATCGCCGCTGCCGCGCGGGTCTGGCTGGCGAGCGAGAATTCATCCATCTGCTCGCGGGTGATGTCGTGCTCATCCGCGACGTTTTCAGCCGTGACGCCCATGTGGCCGGTGCCAAAGGGGCAGTTCAGCGCGCCCAGCATCATGTCGAGCGATTTCACATCACCCATCTTCGCGCCCCAGCGCTGCTGCTGCATGATGAAGGGGCTGCGCGACATGTTCTCGGCGCCGCCCGTGAGTGCGTAGTCCGCATCGCCCAGCATCAGTGACTGGATGCCGGACACAATCGCCTGCGCGCCGGACCCGCAAAGACGGTTCACGTTCATCGCCGGAGTGCCATTGGGCACGCCCGCCTGCATCGCCGCGACGCGGGACAGGTACATATCGCGCGGTTCGGTGTTGATCACATGGCCAAAGACCACATGGCCGATCTGCTCCGGCGCCACGCCAGAGCGCTCCATCGCCGCCTTGGAGGCCACTGTGGCCAGGTCGATGGGCGCGGTATTGGCCAATGCGCCGCCAAAGGTGCCGATGGCGGTCCGGGCGCCGTCCAGGATCACGATATCTGTCATTTTTTCTCTCCTCACGAGTCAGTTGCGCGCATTATGCAGATGCAGCATCCGCTGTCTTGCCAAACGTACCGTCATTGACAATTTCACGGATCAGGCGCAGGCTTCCGTTATGCCGGACAAATCAGACGATATCCTGACATTGCTGCCCTCACGCCTGAAAGAGGCGCGCCGCGCCAAGGGATTGAGCCTTGAGGCGGTGGCGCATCTGTCTGGCGTCTCGCGCTCGATGGTCAGCCAGATCGAACGGGGCGAGTCGAGCCCGACGATTGCGACCCTGTGGAACCTCACGCGTGCCTTGCAGGTGGATTTTGCGGGGCTGCTGGATTCCGGTGACAAGACCGACCGGATCGAGGTGCTGCGCGCGGGCGATGTGCCCACCATCGACAACATGGGCCAGGGCTGCCGCATCCGCATCCTCTCCCCGCCCGAGGACGCCGGGGGTCACGAGGTCTACGACATCGAGTTCGACGCTGGCGGGACCCTGGACAGCCAACCCCACGGGCGTGGCACGGCGGAGCATGTGACCGTGCTGGAGGGCGATATCAGCGTCACCTCCGGCAGCGCCCATATGCGCCTTCATGCAGGGGACACCGCGCGCTATGCAGCCGATATTCCCCACAAGATCACGGCATCTGATGGCGCGGCCCGTGTGTTTCTAATCGTCAAGAACGGTTGAGCTGTCGCTTACTCAGCCACCTGCCTGCAGTGCCCTACGGGAAATGCTGGACACCACTCCACAATATGTGGAACCCATATACCCCCCAGAAGTACAGGCAGAAGAGTCCGAAGCGAAGCCACTTTCGCTGATAGGTGTGGTATTGGATCAAGGCGGCCAAAGGATAGACAGGCAACAGTATCGGAACCAAGGACCATAGAAAGCTTGGCTGGTACATTGCGAATGGCATCAACCCGATAACAATCCAAGGAAACCAAGCAACAATCTGAACCGGTGTCACAAGAGCCAAAGAAATGGCTGAGATGAGGCGCCCCCGCGTTGGGCGCAACGCCGTAAGGCCCGCGCTGCGCACGTTTGCCAGCAGCCAACAGATCATGGCCAGCGCCTGACCAAAAATCAAAGCAGCCAGCAGAGCAATCGGGAGTGGAGCCGGATCTCCAAGAATATGGAGGTACTCTCCCCGCTCAACGCGCCACCAGAATTGGTAACCCGCGAAAACCCCAATGCCTATCAGCCCACCCATGAGCCATGGATGTTTGTAGGTCATTTTTCAACTCCATAGCCTCACGGCGAGGCAGAGGCGCCTTTAGCCAACTCGCCTTTGGCAATCTTGCACACCAGTGATTTTGAATACCACCCATTCGACAGGTTCAGGAAGATTATCCGTTTTTACGGATTATTTTCCATCATCACGAAATCCCCTATTTGGGAATTCTATCCGTTATGATAGACACGTTTCCGACGTAGAAGGAGATTCCCCATGTCCAACGCCTTTTTGACCGATATCGCCAAGACCCTGGACGCGATCGAAGCCGAAGGTCTGACCAAGCGGGAACGAATGATCACCTCCCCGCAGGGGGGCGAAATCACGGTGGGCGACCGCGAGGTCATCAACCTTTGCGCCAACAACTACCTTGGCTTGGCGGATCACCCCGATCTGATCGCTGCCGCCTGCACTGTCATGGATGACAAGGGGTTCGGCATGGCCTCGGTCCGCTTCATCTGCGGCACGCAGGACATCCACCGGGAACTGGAACAGAAGCTGGCGAAGTTTCTGAACAAGGACGACGCAATCCTCTTTGCCGCCTGTTTCGATGCCAATGGCGGGCTGTTTGAGCCGCTCTTGGGGCCGGAGGATGCGATCATCTCGGACAGCCTCAACCATGCGTCGATCATCGACGGGGTGCGCCTGTGCAAGGCCAAGCGCTATCGCTACCTCAACAGCGACATGAACGACCTTGAAGCCTGGCTGAAACAGGCTCGCGAGGATGGCGCGCGCCATATCATGATCGCCACCGATGGCGTGTTCTCGATGGATGGCTATCTGGCCAAACTGCCGGAGATCCGCGCGCTGGCCGACAAATATGATGCCGTGGTGATGGTGGACGATTGTCACGCCACGGGGTTCATGGGGCCAAACGGAGCTGGAACGCCCGATCATTTCGGTGTCGATGTGGACATCCTGACGGGAACTCTGGGCAAAGCACTTGGGGGGGCCATCGGCGGTTATATCGCCGGGCCGCAGCCAGTGATCGACCTGCTGCGGCAGCGGGCGCGGCCTTATCTGTTCTCCAATTCGCTGCCGCCCTCCATCGTTGCCGCCGGGATCGAGGCGCTGCGGCTGGTCGAAGAAGGCGCGGACCTGCGCGCGCGCCTGTTCGAAAACACCCGTTTCTGGCGCACGGGACTGGAAAAACTGGGCTTTGACCTGTTGCCGGGCGAGCATCCCATCGTACCGATCATGCTGGGCGAGGCACAACTGGCGCAGGACATGGCGGCGCAGCTGTTCGATGAAGGGGTCTATGTGTCGGGCTTCTTCTTCCCCGTGGTGCCGCGCGGTCAGGCGCGCATTCGCACCCAGATGAACGCAGCATTGACGCAAGACGAGCTGACCCGCGCCCTTGCCGCATTCGGAAAGGTAGGAAAATCGCTGGGTGTGATCTCATGAGCCGTCCAGACACAATGAAAGCGCTGGAGAAATCCAGACCCGAAGAGGGCCTCTGGATGGTTGAGGCACCGGTCCCCGAGATCGGCCCGGACGATGTGCTGATCAAGATCAACATGACCGGGATCTGCGGAACGGACCTCCATATCTGGAACTGGGACGACTGGGCACAGCGCACGGTGCCCGTGCCGCTGATCACCGGCCATGAATTTGCAGGCGAGATCGTCGAACTGGGTCGCAATGTGACGGACCTCAGGATCGGGCAGCGCTGTTCGGGCGAAGGGCACTTGATCGGCCATCATTCGCGTCAATGGCGGGCCGGGAAGTTCCACCTCGACCCGGAAACCCGTGGCATAGGCGTGAACGAGCAAGGCGCCTTTGCCCAGTACCTGCGCCTGCCCGCCTTCAACGTGGTGCCTCTGCCGGATGAGATCCCGGACGAAATCGGCGCCATTCTGGACCCCTTGGGGAATGCGGTCCACACGGCGCTCAGCTTTGATCTGGTCGGGGAAGACGTGCTGATCACAGGCGCCGGTCCCATCGGCATCATGGCCGCTGCTGTCGCCCGTCACGTGGGCGCCCGCCACGTTGCGATTACAGATGTGAACCCAGAGCGGCTCGCCCTCGCCGAAAAGGTCGCCGATGTACGCGCCGTCAACGTGGCCAAAGAAGACCTGAAGGATGTGATCGCAGAGCTTGGCATGACGCAGGGCTTCGATGTGGGGCTTGAAATGTCCGGCAACCAGGCCGCACTGGACCAGATGGTCGAGGCGCTGGTCATGGGCGGAAAGATCGCGCTGCTGGGTATTCCTCCAGGCAAATCCCCTGTCGATTGGAGCCGCATTGTCTTCAAGGCGATCACCTTGAAAGGCGTTTACGGACGGGAAATATTTGAAACCTGGTACAAGATGATCGCCATGCTGCAAAACGGCCTGAAGGTCGATGAAGTCATCACGCATCGATTCGGAATAGAAACGTTCCAAAAAGGGTTTGCGGCGATGAAATCCGGCCATTGCGGCAAGGTAATCCTGGACTGGAACACCCCTTTCCAGACCGCAAACCACCGCCTCAGTCAGCCATCAACCCCCTAATATAAAAGAAAAAGCCGCCCATCATCAGGGCGGCATTACTCATGATACACTTGGTTTTTTGGCGTGGCCGGCGCCGAAACAAGATCATCCCAGAACCGAGAAGAAAAACAGAATAAAACTGGCAAAATGACGACCAGCCACATTCATAAGTTAGCATACCTTCACGTGGGATGCGAAACAAAACTGAGGAGCTGTGCGTAAAATGCACACTCTTTCGGTTAGGCGGGTCTTAACCTTTTTCGCTCGCCGGGCGTGAGTTTCCAGCACCTCCCTCCCTCAAAGACCGCCGCAGTCAGAGGGCGTCCAAAGCCCGCACCGCTGTCGAGGTTCACCCGGTTTCCGCGGTGTTCGGCAGCAGGAACATGAGTATGGCCGTGCACAACGAGCCAGGGATGCTGCCGTGGATCGTTCAGGAATTCCTGGCGGATCCAGATCTTGTCATCCTCGCTTTGCTGCGACAGCGGGACGCCCGGCCTGATCCCGGCATGAACAAACAGAAGCGCCTCTTCTTCGCAATGGCTGGGCAGACCTTCCAGAAAAGCGCGGTGATGCTCTGGCACCGCTGCGCGCGCCTCGGCGTGGACCTCATGAATGCGCGCGCCCTCCGGGACACCAACCCCATATGAGGCCAGCGTCTCAACCCCGCCGATCTTGTCATGCAGCCAGTGATAGCCGACCAGAAGGCGCGCATCATTGCGGGGATAATCCTCCATGAACATCGAGAACATGCGGTCATGGTTGCCCATCAGGCAGGTCCAGTTCTTGCCCGCCGCCTGCCCATCGATCAGCAGATCCAGGACGCCCCGGCAGTCCGGCCCGCGATCCACGTAATCGCCCAGGAACACCACCCGGGCCTCCGGGCCGCCATCCGCCGCGATCAGATCGAGCGCCTCTTCCAGCATCTCGCGCTGTCCGTGGATGTCACCAATGGCATAGATCGGCGCGGTCATGAGGCATCTCCTTGGCAGTGATACAGAATAGATGACCCATGCCCGCCCGCATCACAAGGGGGCCACGGCGTCAGGAAAAACTGGATCAAAGCCGGAAACCCGGCCAGAATGATGCCCACTGTCGCACACAAGGCCCGCACTCCAGCGGAACGAAAACGATGCGGCAGCCAAGGGTAACGAGTTCAACGGGGGAAACAGACCAATGAAGGGACTATCATCAGCATTCTTTTTGATTGCCGTGATCGCAGCGCTTGGCGGCATGGCCTGGGGCATACACATGGCAGCATCGGGCGATCACGGCCTGTCACCCGCGCATGGACATCTTAATCTCATCGGCTGGGTCAGCTTTGCGATCTTCGGTTTTTTCTACCATCTGGTGCCGAATGCCGCCCAAGGGGTTTTGCCAAAACTGCATTTCGGATTGTCTGTTGCCGGTCTTGGTGTGATCGTTCCGGGCATCGCAATGGCAATCTCGGGCCAGACCGAGGCGCTGGCCAAGCTTGGCTCGGTGCTGACCCTGGCCGGCATGCTGGCTTTTCTGATCGTGGTCCTGCGCGCGCGCGACTGATACCCAGCCTGAACGGCAGAAGCCGCCCCGTTTCCGGAGCGGCTTCCTGTGTTCTGATTGATCGTGCAGATCAGTTCACGTCGAACTCAAGCGGCTTGATCTGGTTGAAGAGACCGGTTTCCGCCAGTTTGGCGCGGGCTTCGGCAGGGACCAGACCGTCCACATACAAGAGCGCAATCGCTTCACCGCCCGCAACCGCACGGCCAAGGGTAAAGTTCGCGATGTTGACGCCGTGATCGCCCATGGTCTTGCCCAGGGTACCGATGATGCCCGGCACGTCGTTGTTGGTGGTGTAGAGCATGTGCTCACCCACTTCGGCGTCGATGTTGATGCCCTTGATCTGGATGAAGCGCGGCTTGCCATCCGAGAACACGGTGCCCGCGATGGAGCGTTCACGCGTCGGGGTCGCCACGGTCACCTTGACATAGCCTTCAAAGGCGCCGGACTGTTCCTGATTGGTGGTCGAGATCTGGATGCCGCGCTCCTTGGCGATCATCGGGGCCGAGACCATGTTCACGTCCGGGTTGATCGACTTCATGATCCCCGCGATGAGCGAGCAGTTCAGCGCCTCAAGGTTCATCTCGGCCGCGCAGCCATCATAAAGAATGTTGATCGCCTTGATCGGCTCGTCATCGGTCATCTGGCCGATGAAGGCGCCCAGGTGCTCGGTCAGCTTGATCCAGGGGCCCATGACCTTGGCTTCTTCTGCGGTCACCGACGGCATGTTCAGCGCGTTTTCGACAGCGCCGGTCAGAAGGTAGTTCGCCATCTGCTCGGCCACCTGCAGGGCGACGTTTTCCTGTGCCTCGGTGGTCGCGGCGCCCAGGTGCGGGGTGCAGACCACGTTGGGCAGGTTGAACAGCGGGTTTTCCGTTGCAGGCTCAACCGAGAAGACGTCGAAAGCCGCACCGGCGACATGGCCGGATTTCAGCAGTTCCGCCAGCGCCTCCTCATCGACCAGGCCACCACGGGCACAGTTGATAATGCGCACGCCCTTCTTGGTCTTGGCGAGGTTCTCGGCCGACAGGATGTTCTTGGTCTGATCGGTCAGCGGCACGTGCAGGGTGATGAAATCGGCGCGGGTCAGCAGATCCTCCAGTTCGACCTTCTCGACGCCCATCTTGTCGGCCTTCTCCTGGCCGAGGAAGGGGTCATAGGCAACGACCTTCATCTTGAGGCCGCGGGCGCGGTCGCAGACGATGCCGCCAATGTTGCCCGCACCGATGACGCCCAGGGTCTTGCCGGTCAGCTCGACCCCCATGAACTTGGATTTTTCCCACTTGCCCGCATGGGTGGAGGCAGAGGCCTCGGGAATCTGGCGCGCCACGGCGAACATCATCGCGATGGCATGTTCGGCGGTGGTGATCATGTTGCCAAAGGGCGTGTTCATCACGATCACGCCTTTTTTCGACGCGGCTTCCTTGTCGATGTTGTCGGTGCCGATGCCGGCGCGGCCGATCACCTTGAGGTTGGCCGCGTTCTCCAGGATCTTTTCGGTGACCTTGGTGGCCGAACGGATCGCAAGACCGTCGTAGTTGCCGATCACCTCGGCCAGCTTGTCCTTGTCCTTGCCAAGGTCGGGCTGGAAGTCGACCTCGATGCCGCGATCACGGAAGATCTGAACGGCGGCTTCGGAGAGTTTGTCGGAAATGAGTACTTTGGGGGCCATGTCTGGTGGTCCTTTGTGCGGGGGCCTTCTGAGAGGCCATCAATTTTGAAGGGGAGACGCCCGGCTGTGTCGCCGGGCGAGGACACTTCTGGATCAGCCTTGCGCGGCGATCTCTGCCTCAAAGGCCCATTCAAGCCAGGGCAGCATGGCCTGCACGTCAGAGGTTTCGACCGTGCCGCCACACCAGATCCGCAGACCGGCAGGCGCGTCGCGATAGGCGCCGATGTCCAGCGCGATGTTTTCCGCCTCAAGACGTTTCGCAACGGCCTTGGCAAAGGCGGCGCCGTCCTGGATACGCGCATCGGTGAACTTCAGGCAGACCGAAGTGTTCGACAGGGTCGCCGGATCCTTGGCCAGGAAGTCGATCCAATCGTGCAGTTCGACGAAATCGGCAACCGCCTTGGTATTGGCATTGGCACGGGCCTGCAGCCCTTCGAGACCGCCAACCGAGCGCGCCCAATCCAGCGCGAAGAGGTAGTCCTCGACCGCCAGCATCGAGGGGGTGTTGATCGTCTCGCCCTTGAAGATCCCGTCGATCAGCTTGCCGCCCTTGGTCAGGCGGAAGATCTTCGGCATGGGCCATGCGGGCGTGTAGCTTTCCAGGCGCTCCACCGCGCGCGGGGAGAGGATCAGCATGCCGTGGGCCGCTTCGCCGCCCAGCACCTTCTGCCAGGAGAAGGTGGTCACATCCAGCTTGTCCCAGGGCAGGTCCTGCGCAAAGGCCGCCGAGGTGGCATCGCAGAGGGTCAGACCTTCACGGTCCGCCGGGATCCAGTCGCCGTTGGGGACGCGCACACCCGAGGTGGTGCCGTTCCAGGTGAAGACGACGTCATTGGTGAAATCGACCGAAGCCAGATCAACGATCTCGCCGTAATCGGCAGTCTTGGAAACGGCGTCCAGCTTCAGCTGCTTCACGACATCCGTGACCCAGCCGGAGCCGAAGCTTTCCCAGGCGAGCATCTCGACGCCGCGGGCGCCCAGCAGGCTCCACATGGCCATTTCCATGGCACCGGTGTCCGAGGCGGGCACGATACCGATCTTGTATTCAGCGGGGATCCCCAGAACTTCGCGGGTGCCTTCGATGGCGGCCTTCAGCTTGTCCTTGCCGACAGCGGCACGGTGCGAACGGCCAAGAGGCGCATCTGCGAGTTTGGTCAGATCGAATGTGGGGGGTTTGGCACAGGGGCCAGAGGAAAAACGCGGGTTGGCCGGCCGCGTAGCCGGTTGCTGGTTAGCCATTTATGCTATCCTTCCAGATAAATGCCCCTCGTTGGGGAGGGGTGTCCCACCGACGGAGCTAAGGCCTGTTGTCGCGTCGCGCAATATCAAAAACGACAGATTGCGGCGATCTGGCGCGCAATTGCGACTTGTCGTGACGCCTTTCGGAAACTTCGTGAACAGAGTTTTGCCAAAACCGGTGTTTCATTGCAGCCATGGGGGCAATGCTGTTGTCTGTTCGAGGACAAGAATCGAATCGGATAATTCAGATGAGCAGACTGGCCCTCGTCACCTATTCCCTGGCCCTTTTGCTGATGGTGGGCTGGTTGCTGACCGCCGGTCAGGCCATCCTCCTGCCGATCCTGATTGCCATCATAGCCGTCTATATCCTGACCACCGCCGCCGAGGTGTTGGGCCAGGTCCCGGGCATTGGCCGCCTGCCCCGCACCCTGCGGCGCCTTCTTGTTCTGCTGGGGATTCTCGCGGCCTTCATGGTGCTGGCCTCTTTCATCACGGCAAGTGCCACGGCCATTTCTGCGGCGCTGCCACAATATGCGGCGAACCTCGACAAGCTGCAGCACCAGCTCCTGACCTATCTGGGCGTGGATGAGGTCCCGAGCTGGGCCAATCTGGGCGAAAGCCTTCTGGATCTCATCGATGCCACCACCCTTATGCCAGCCATGCTTGCCACGATCAGCAACGGCGGCACCCTGATCGTGGGCGCAGCGCTATATGCGGTGTTCATCCTGACCGAACTGGACCGTCTGCCGGAAAAAACGCTCAAGGCAATGAGCGATCCCGAGGATGCAGAACGCACGCTCGAACTGGCGCGTAAGATCAACGACAAGATCGGCGGGTATCTTGCGGCCAAGACGCTGGTGAACGTGGTCTTGGGTCTCATCTCCTATGCGATCCTGCTGATGCTCGGGATCGCACATCCGGCCTTCTGGGCGATCCTGATCGGACTGCTCAATTACATTCCCTACATCGGCTCGATCATCGCCGTGTTCTTTCCGGTCACCATCAGCCTGATCCAGTTCGGCTCTTTTGGCCATGCAGCGATGGCGCTGATGACACTGATGACACCGCAGATGATCATAGGTTACTACGTGGAGCCAAAGTACCTTGGCCAATCGGTCAACCTGAGCCCATTCTCGGTGCTTCTGGCACTGGCGCTCTGGACCGAACTCTGGGGGATGACGGGTGCGATCCTGGCGGTGCCACTGACCGCCATGGTGATGATCATCCTGGCCGAAATCCCCAACACACGCTGGCTGGCAGTCATGATGTCCGAGAACGGCAAGATCTGATCCCCTGTCCCATTGAAGCCACCTTTCGCCGCAGGGACTGGTCCCTGCGGCCCCGCATCGCTATGAGGAGCAGCAAACCTGCCCTCTCCCGCCTTGGAGCCTGCCCATGTATACCGTCACCCTGCTCTGCCCCCCTGCGGCCCGCTGCCTTGAGACCGCGCTGGTCGAGTCTCTGCGCAATGCATGGGGTGGCGGAGAAGCCCGCTGGCTGTCACCCGATGTTGCGGCCGAATTCTCGCTTGAGGCACTACCGGACAACCAGTGGACCGTCTGGGACGACCTGCAGAAGATCTCTGTCGATCTGGTGGTCCAACCTTCCGAAGGGCGTCGCAAGAAAATGCTGCTTGCGGACATGGATTCGACGATGATCCAGCAGGAATGCATCGACGAATTGGCCGAGGTCGCAGGAGTCGGCGAGCGCGTCAAGGACATCACCGCCCGCGCCATGAATGGCGAGCTGGACTTCGAAGGCGCCCTGACCGAGCGCGTTGGCCTGTTGAAAGGACTGCCCGAGGCCATGATCACCGAGGTGCTGAACACCCGGATCTCTCTTATGCCGGGCGGCACGCAGCTGGTGGCGACGATGAAAGCAGACGGTGCCTATGCGGCACTGGTCTCGGGCGGGTTCACCGCCTTCACCACCAAGGTCGCAGCCGAGCTCGGCTTTGATGAGAACCGAGCTAACACCTTGCTCGCGGCGGATGGTACGCTCACCGGGGAGGTCGCTCGCCCGATCCTTGGGCGCGAAGCGAAGGTGAACGCTCTGGAAGAGATCACGGCGCAGCTGGGTATTTCCGAAGGGGATGTGATTGCCGTTGGGGATGGGGCAAACGATCTTGGCATGCTCAAGCGCGCAGGGGCAGGTGTTGCACTTCACGCAAAACCGTCAGTCGCCGCCGAGTGCGACATCCGCATCAACCACGGCGATCTGACCGCGCTCCTCTATGTTCAGGGCTATGCCCAGGACGACTTCAAAGGCTGATCTCAGTGCCCGAATTCCTGCTCGTGGCAGAGGTTGCCCCGGACATCCTGCTGCTCCTGATGGCTGCGGGGTTTGTCGCCGGTTTCATTGATGCCATCGCGGGCGGCGGCGGGCTGATCACGGTGCCTGTGCTGCTGATTGCCGGGGCCAATCCGGTGACCGCCCTTGCGACCAACAAAATACAGGGCTTATTCGGCGCTGCGACTGCAGCCCTGTCTTATGCGCGTGGCGGCCATGTGGATCTGCGCAGCCAATGGAGATCTGCACTGATTGCCTTTGGCGCCTCGATCCTGGGAGCCTTGCTTGTGTCAGTACTCCCGGTCGAATGGATCCGAATGATCCTGCCAGTCTTGCTCATAGGCATTGCACTGTTTTTTGCTTTCAAAAAGGGGCTTGGAGATCTTGATCGCGCACGCCGCCTGTCACCTGCCGTTTTTGCCGGAACCATGGTGCCGCTGTGTGCTGCCTATGACGGCCTTCTGGGGCCGGGCGCCGGAAGTTTCTACATGCTCGCCTTCGTCTCACTGGCCGGATACGGGATCCTCAAGGCCACCGCCCATACGAAACTGCTGAACCTCGCTTCCAACGCAGGTGCCCTGGCCGCTTTTGCATTCGTCGCAACACCATGGTGGATCACGGGTCTTGCCATGGGGGCTGCCCAGATTGCAGGAGCAAGATTGGGCGCCATCCTTGCCCAGAAAATCGGCGCACGGCTGATCAAACCCCTTTTGGTGGTCACGTCGGTAGCACTTGCCGCAAAACTCATCATCGACATGCTGTAGACAGGCAAACCCCAGCACGGGCGTTCTCCCGCGCCTGCGCGTGCAAGGGACCATCGGGCCGGGACCCGCTGGCAGCCTTGGGCGCCGCGCCGCGCATCGCGCGGCGCCACGCCCAACGGGAGGGGGGCTTGCCAAAGGCCCCCGACGGGCGGGAGCCCTTGACCAATTCGCTCACCGTTCAGAAAACGAGCTCGTCAGCCGGGCGGATCGCACCGCAGTCGATGCCGCGCCGATTGAGCAGCGGCGCATTCATGTACTTCCGGGTCTCCGGATGGTCCACTTCCAGCACGCCAAGGCCGACAAGGATTGTGGCAATCGCGCATTCGCTGGCGCGCGTCGCCCCGTCCACGATCTTCAATGCAACACCCAGCTGCTGCTCGGGCAGGATCGCCACGAACACCGCCTCGGCGCCGGTCTTGATCGCCACGCGCCCGCCCATGGCGCGCATCAGGTTGGTACAGGCGCGTGTCTCTCCAGCGACAAGCTCGGGGTGCGTGGCCATAGCCGACACCAGCTGCGCTGCCCCTTCCGAGGCACGGTCGGACCGGGTATGCGCAGAGGCAAACCACCCCATCGCCCGCGCCAGCCCATGCACAGAGGTGGCGAAGTTCGGCGCCGAGCAGCCGTCGATGCCATAGCCCGGGCTGTCCATCCCCGTCACCTCCTCAAAGGCGGAAAGGCAGGCCTGTTGCACCGGATGATCGACATCCACGTACTCTGGCCCAGCGCCCAAGTGCTGGTTCAATGTCAGAAACCCTGCGTGCTTGCCCGAGCAATTGTTGTGCACCTGGCAGGGAGACTGATCCGTCTTGATCAGCTCGTTGCGCGCGGGAATATCGGCAGGTTCTTGCGGGCCACACCGAAAATCAGCGTCAGCGAGTCCAAGTTGCCCCAACCAGGTGTTTACCCGATCCGTATGAATGTGGGCTCCGTTGTGCGACGCGCAGGCCAGAGCCAGTTGCTCGGACGTCAGGCCATACTTGGCGGCGGCGCCCGAGGTCATCAGCGGCAGCGCCTGGATCATCTTGGCCGAACTACGCGGGTAGATTACCGCATCCGGATCTCCCCAGCTACGCACGATCTGGCCACTCGCATCACAGACCACCGCGTGACCCAGATGCAAGCTTTCCAGCAGTGGTCCGCGCCAGACTTCGGCCATGGGAACAGGTTTCGTCATGATATCAGCCTCGTTTCTTGGCGAAATCCTGCCAAAACGCACTTTCGCCCGTGGTGCTTGTTACGTTACTGTGCTTCTGTATGGCAAGCGGGGCAATGCGGGTAAAGACGGCGGTTAACGCTGCCAAACCCATGAAGCATCCCCTTGAATTGAGGTTATGACAGTCTTGGAGTCGGGACAAATGGCATCGAAACTCGTCCGCTTGGCCGCGGGCCTGTGTATGGCCGCACTGGCCACCACCGCACAAGCACAGCAAGCAACGACAGACAACCGCGTTGGCGCAAATGTCGACTGGAGCGTCTTCCAGGCCGACAACCCAAAAGAATGCTGGGGCGTTTCAGCGCCCAAGGAAACCGTGAACACGCGTGATGGCCGCGTCGTCGCGGTGCGCCGCAGCGACATTCAACTTTTCGTCCTGTTCCGCCCCGACGACAGCGACAAGGGACAGGTCAGCTTTACCGGCGGCTATCCCTTCGCGCCGGGATCGACCGTGAACATGGTGATCGGGGACGCGGAATTCGAACTCTTCACAGAGGGCGAATGGGCCTGGCCCGCTACCCCAGCGGATGATGCAAAGATCATCACCGCGATGAAACGCGGCGCCGATGCGGTCCTTACGGCGCGTTCGGCGCGCGGTACGCAGACCAAGGACAGCTTCTCGCTCCTGGGGTTCACCGCCGCCTTCGAAGACGCCGAAAAGCGCTGCACGCAGTAAGCCGGACAGCCCACTCGGGCGATAGAATTGGCCCCGCCTTCATAAGGTGTCGGGGCCTTTTTTTGCGCGGCCCGCACCCTCCAACGCAACAGATCTCACAGGAAATCTTTTGATCTTTGGGCAAACTCCTATATAGAGCCGCATCCAGCCCCTTAATTCGAGTCGCCCCATGTCCGCCAACGCGCCGATCACCCAAGACGTTCTGACCCTGCCCCGTAAATTGCCCGAGGGCGGCAAGATCAACCTTGTGGGCCTCACCCGTGATCAGATGCGCGCGGTGCTGATCGAACATGGCACGCCGGAAAAACAGGCCAAGATGCGGGTCGGACAGATCTGGCAGTGGATCTATCAGTGGGGCAAGCGCGACTTTGCCGAGATGACCAACCTCGCCAAGGCTTATCGCGCCCAGCTGGCCGAACACTTCGAAATCGCCATCCCCGAGGTGGTCAGCAAGCAGGTCTCCTCCGACGGCACCCGCAAGTATCTGGTGCGGATTGCAGGCGGGCATGAGGTCGAGGTGGTCTACATCCCCGAAGAGGGGCGCGGCACGCTGTGTATCTCCAGCCAGGTGGGCTGCACACTGACCTGTTCCTTCTGCCACACCGGCACCCAGAAGCTGGTGCGCAACCTCACTGCGGCCGAGATCGTCGGCCAGGTGATGATGGCGCGCGACGATCTGGACGAATGGCCGGTTCCGGGCGAACCAAAAGACGAAACCCGCCTTCTGTCCAATATCGTGCTGATGGGCATGGGAGAGCCACTTTACAACTTCGACAACGTGCGTGACGCGATGAAAATCGCCATGGATCCCGAGGGGATTTCCCTGTCGCGCCGCCGTATTACCCTTTCCACATCGGGCGTAGTGCCTGAAATCGCCCGCACCGCCGAGGAAATCGGCTGTCTGCTCGCGGTCTCCTTCCACGCCACCACCGACGAGGTGCGCGACAAGCTGGTGCCGATCAACAAGCGCTGGAACATCGAGGCGCTTCTGAACGCGCTGCGCGATTATCCGCGCCTGACCAACTCCGAACGCATCACCTTTGAATACGTGATGCTGAAGGATGTGAACGACAGCGACGAAGACGCGCATCGTCTGGTGGAGCTGATCAAGGGCATTCCGGCCAAGGTGAACCTCATCCCCTTCAACGAATGGCCCGGCGCGCCTTACAAACGCTCGTCGAACAACCGCATTCACGCCTTTGCCAATATCATCTACCAGGCCGGATATGCCTCTCCTATCCGCACCCCACGCGGTGAGGATATTCTGGCCGCCTGCGGTCAGCTCAAGTCCGCCACCGAACGCGCCAGGAAAAGCCGCAAGCAGATCGAAGCCGAGGCCGGTCTGTCGTCCTGACCTGCTTGCCCATCTGAAACACGCAGGAGGCGGGCATATCGCCACTGGACCACGCGGATCGCGCCGTTGTGGCCGCTTTTTGCCATGATTGCGCAGTCCCTGCCGCAATCTTTCCCTGTTTCAGGTGAAATTTCGCCATTCAGGCGGAACAGTTTCGATTCCAGCGACAATGTAGTCCAGAAAGGAATCGAAATGCAGTACAGCATCGGCGAAGCCGCCAATCTCAATGAGATCGAACCGGGCGTTCTGACCATGATCCGCGATGAGCGCGAAAAGGCACTCAGCCCGCGCGAATGGAAATTCCGCCTGCGTGGATACGGCTATGGCATCAAGACCGTCGAAGGGGAACAGATCCTGACACGGCTACCCAAGAACGTGCCAATCGGTGTCCTGCCGCCAGAGTTCTGCTGAACACCGGCGGCATGCTTCAAAAGCGTTTGATGGATCGCCCGACGCTCAGATATTGCGGTCCGGCAGAGAGTCGCGCGGCGGCGCCGGCTCCCAGTTATCGATGACATGCACCGCCTCCTGGGCGGTCTCGACAAATCGGAAAAGGTCCAGGTCTCGGTCTGAAATGGTCCCGGCATCGGCCAAGGCCTCCCAGTTTATGATCTTTTCCCAGAAGGCGCGCCCAAAAAGGATGAAGGGCACCCGCTCCATCCGCCCGGTCTGAATGAGGGTCAGGCTCTCGAACAGTTCATCCAGCGTCCCAAAACCGCCCGGGAACACAGTGATCGCCCGCGCGCGCATCAGAAAATGCATCTTGCGCACAGCGAAATAGTGGAAGTTGAAGCTGAGTTCCGGCGTCACATATTCGTTCGGTGCCTGTTCATGCGGCAGAACGATGCCAAGACCAATCGAGTGCCCGCCCGCATCGCTGGCACCCAGGTTGCCGGCCTCCATCACGCCAGGGCCGCCGCCGGTCACAACCACATTGTGACGACAAGAGGATTTCAGCGACTCCACCGTCATCAGCCGAGCAAACTCTCGCGCTTCATCATAGAAATGCGACAGATCCGCCAAGGTCTTGGTGCGTGCCTGATCCTTGTTCTTCGGGCTTGGAATACGGGCACCGCCGAACATGACGATCGTGCTTTCGATACCTCTTTCGTCCAGCAAAAGCTGCGGTTTCAGCAGTTCCAGCTGCAGACGCACCGGGCGCAGCTCGTCCCGCAGCATGAAGGCATCATCCGCAAAGGCCAGCCGATAGGACGGAGACTGCGTTTGCGGGGTCAGGGGAATGTGTTCGGCGCGGCTGCGGTCGGACAGGGCGTCGGGAAACGGACTTTTGCGATCATCACTCATGGGGACTGCCTGCGTTTTTTGTTCACTTACTTTCCTGTCTATCCGCGCCGTGCGGCGGGCGCCAGTCAAACGCTGCTCCTAACCTCTTGCGCCCGAGGCGCAGTGGCGTAGTCTCCCCCGCACGAGCAAGGAACAGGCGGACCAGATGAATTGGACAGGCGAAATCACCAAGGCAGCAGAGCGTATCAACGGCCATGTACAGGTTACACCGGTTCTGCGGACGCAAGGCTTTGGCCTGCCCTTCGCGGTGGAGATGAAGCTGGAGCACATGCAGCACACCGGCAGCTTCAAGGCCCGCGGCGCTTTCAACACCCTGCTGAGCAGTGACGTACCGGAGGCAGGTCTTGTTGCGGCGTCGGGCGGCAACCACGGTGCAGCCGTCGCCTATGCGGCCAGCAAGCTAGGTCACAAGGCGCGGATCTACGTGCCCGAGATGGCCGGCCCCGCCAAGATCTCCCTGATCCGCGATGCAGGTGCCGATCTGCAGGTCGTACCCGGCGCTTACGCGAATGCGCTGGAACTGGCACAAGGCTACGAGGCCGAAACCGGCGCGATGCAGGTCCACGCCTATGATGCCCCAGGCACCGTTGCCGGTCAGGGCACCTGTTTTTCCGAATGGGAAGATCAGGGGCTTGAGGCCGATACCGTGGTAATCGCGGTTGGCGGTGGTGGGCTGATTGCCGGCGCTCTGGCGTGGTTTGACGGTCGCAAAAAGATCGTTGCGGTCGAACCCCATACCTCCTGCGCGCTCCATGCCGCGCTTGAGGCAGGTGCCCCGGTGGATGTTGAGGTTTCGGGCGTTGCGGCCAATGCCCTTGGCGCCAAACGCATCGGGTCGATCTGCTTTGATCTCGCACAGGAAAAGGGCGTGAACTCGGTAACCGTATCGGACGATTCAATTGTCACGGCGCAAACGGCGCTCTGGCGCGAGCGGCGCATCCTGACTGAACCGGCAGGCGCCACGGCTCTGGCGGCCCTGATGTCGGGCGCCTACAAGCCTGAACCCGAGGAGCGTGTGGCCGTGCTGGTCTGTGGTGGCAATATCGCCCCAGATCCGCTTGCATCGCAGGGCTAAGGCTTGCGACAGGGCCAAAGGCACCCTATCGCAGGGTCATGACCGCCACGATTGCAGACAGGATCTATCTGGAGCTGAGCGAGCGTATCGTCACCGGGCAGCTGCCTGCGGGCGAAAAGCTGCGCCAGGACCATATCGCGCGCCAGTTCGAAACCAGCCATGTGCCCGTGCGCGAGGCCCTGTTGCGGCTGGAGGCCCACGGGCTTGCCTATTCGCAGCCGCGCCGTGGCACCCGCGTGAGCGCCCTTGATCCCGCCGAGATCCGAGAAGTGATCGAAATGCGCGTGGCGCTGGAGGTTCTGGCGCTGACACACGCTTTTGCCCGGCTGAGCGATACAGACACCACAGCGGCAGACGCCGCCCGCATCGCCTGTGACGAGGCAACCGACATGGCCTCCTGGGAGCGGCTGAACCGCCAGTTTCATCGAACCATCCTGTCGCCCTGCGGCATGCCGCGCCTTCTGGCGGCCATCGACGATCTGCACATCGCTTCGGCCCGGCATCTGTTTGCGAACTGGAAACACCAGTGGCGCCCGCGCGCCGATAAGGATCACGCCGCCATCGTTCAGGCCATGCTGCGGCGGGATGCGGCGGCGGGATGCGAGATCCTGCGCCGCCACCTGCGCCGGGTGCGTTAGATCGTCCGAGGCCGCCAAAAGGCGCCCGAACACCGCAATCCGCACATGACCTTGCCCGCAAATGCCGCTATGTAGGCGCGAAACCCTATTCTTGCCGGAGATACACATATGTCCAACGCACAGCTGGAAGCCGCAATCGAAGCCGCCTGGGAGGCGCGTGACACCATCACCCCCGCGACCTCGGGCGAAACCCGTGAGGCGATCGAGGATACGCTCAATGCGCTAGATTCCGGCAGCCTGCGCGTCGCCGAGAAGATGGAGAACGGCGACTGGCACGTGAACCAATGGGCGAAAAAGGCCGTGCTGCTGGGCTTCCGCATCAAGGACATGGAGATCCAGACCGGTGGTCCGCAAGACTCTGGCTGGTGGGACAAGGTCGACAGCAAATTCAAAGGCTGGGGCGAAAACCAGTGGAAGGCCGCCGGTTTCCGCGCGGTCCCGAACTGCGTCGTGCGCAAATCCGCCTTCATCGCGCCGGGCGTGGTTCTGATGCCATCGTTTGTGAACCTCGGCGCCTATGTGGATGAGGGCACCATGGTCGACACATGGGCCACCGTCGGCTCCTGCGCACAGATCGGCAAGAACGTGCACCTGTCCGGCGGCGTCGGCATTGGCGGCGTGCTGGAGCCGATGCAGGCCGGCCCCACCATCATCGAGGACAACTGCTTCATCGGTGCCCGCTCCGAGGTGGTCGAAGGCTGCATCGTGCGCGAAGGCTCGGTCCTTGGCATGGGCGTCTACATCGGCAAATCCACCAAGATCGTCGACCGTGAAACCGGCGAAGTCATGTATGGCGAAGTGCCGCCCTATTCGGTTGTGGTCTCCGGCTCCATGCCCTCCAAGAACGGCATCAACCTCTACTGTGCGGTGATCGTAAAGCGCGTGGATGCGCAGACCCGCTCCAAGACCGGCATCAACGAGCTGCTGCGCGACTGATCCCGGCCTTACCAAACGGTTCTTGAAGCGCGCCCCAATTGGGGCGCGTTTTCTCGTTAAAGGATCCCCGGCAGGGTCAGCTGATGCTCTCGCGCGCAGTCCTTGGCGATCTCATATCCCGCATCCGCATGACGCATGACGCCGGTGGCAGGATCGTTCCACAATACGCGGGCAATACGGCGGTCAGCGTCTTCGCTGCCGTCGCAGCAGATCACCACGCCGGAATGCTGCGAAAAGCCCATACCGACCCCGCCGCCATGATGCAGCGACACCCAGGTCGCCCCCGAGGCGGTGTTCAGCAGCGCATTCAGAAGCGGCCAGTCCGACACCGCATCCGAGCCATCCATCATCGCCTCTGTCTCGCGATTTGGAGAGGCGACAGAGCCACTGTCCAGATGGTCGCGGCCAATGACCACCGGCGCGGACAGCTCTCCGGTGCGGACCATCTCGTTAAAGGCCAGCCCGGCCCGGTGGCGGTCGCCCAGCCCGATCCAGCAGATCCGCGCGGGCAAGCCCTGAAAGGCGATCCGCTCCTCTGCCATATCCAGCCAGCGGTGCAGACCCTCGTTTTCGCGGAAAAGCTCTTTCATCTTGGCGTCGGTCTTGCGGATATCCTCGGGATCGCCCGACAGGGCGCACCAGCGGAAGGGGCCGATACCCCGGCAGAACAGCGGGCGGATGTAGGCAGGCACGAAACCGGGAAAATCGAATGCGTTCGTAAGCCCCTCCTCCAGGGCCATCTGGCGGATGTTGTTGCCATAGTCCACTGTGGGAATGCCCATGGCGTGGAACTGGCACATGGCCGCGACCTGCACCTTCATGCTGGCGCGGGCGGCCTTTTCCACTGCTTTAGGGTCTGTTTCACGCTTTGCGATCCACTCCCCCATGGTCCAGCCCTGGGGCAGGTAGCCGTTGATGGGATCATGGGCCGAGGTCTGATCCGTCACCAGATCAGGGTGGATGCCGCGACGGACCAATTCAGGAAAGACATCTGCGGCATTGCCCAAAAGGCCGACGGATTTCGCCTCGCCTGCAGCCGTCCAGCGGGCGATCATCGCCAGCGCCTCATCCAGGCTGTCGGTCTTTTCATCGAGGTAGCGCGTGCGCAGACGGAAATCGATGCTGTCCGGGTTGCACTCCACCGCCAGGCAGCAGGCCCCGGCCATCACCGCCGCAAGAGGCTGCGCACCGCCCATGCCGCCAAGGCCGCCTGTGAGGATCCACTTGCCGGAAAGATCGCCGCCATAGTGCTGGCGCCCGGCCTCGGCAAAGGTCTCATAGGTGCCCTGCACGATGCCTTGGGTGCCGATGTAGATCCAGGACCCGGCGGTCATCTGACCGTACATCATCAACCCCTTGCGATCGAGTTCGTTGAAGTGATCCCAGGTCGCCCAGCGCGGCACCAGGTTCGAGTTGGCAATCAACACGCGCGGCGCGTCCCTGTGGGTTTGGAAGATGCCGACGGGTTTGCCCGATTGCACCAGAAGGGTCTGATCCTCTTCCAGGCTCCGCAGGCTGTCGACGATGAGGTCAAAATCCTTCCAGGTTCGCGCAGCCCGCCCGATACCGCCATAGACCACCAGTTCATGCGGGTTCTCGGCCACATCCGGGTGCAGGTTGTTCATCAGCATCCGCAGAGGCGCCTCTGTGAGCCAACTTTTTGCGCTGATCTTGGGTCCTGTAGGGGGGTAGATGTCGCGGTTGTTCTTGCGGGGATCGGTCATGTCGGCCTCCAGGAAATAAGATCAGTCAGGATGTGGCGAAGATGGTCGCGCAGCCGGTCGGCATGGGAGTTGTCATAGGTCCAGGGCGGAGCCTCAACGCAGTAGGTCGACTGCGCCAGTTCCATCTGAATGGCATGAAACCCTTTCGCGGGGTGGCCATAGTGGCGGGTGGTCCAGCCACCAAGGAAGCGGCCATTGAGGATGGAGGAATAGCCCTTGGCAGCCTCGCACCGCTGCTGGACCTGCGCCTCAATCCTCGGATCGCAGGTCGCGCCGCGATCGGTGCCGATGTTGAAATCCGGCAGCATGCCATCGAACAGGAAGGGGATCTGGCTGCGGATCGAATGACAGTCGTAGAGGATGGCAAAGCCATGCAAATCGCGGACCCTGCGCAGCTCGGCCTCTAGCGCCGCGTGATAGGGCGCATGAAAAAGATCCCGCCGTCGCGAAATCTCTGCCGCGTCCGGTTCCGCCCCCTCCTGCCAGATCGGTTGCCCGTCAAAATCCGTCATCGGGACCATCGTTGTGGTGTTCTGCCCAGGATAAAGGCTTTGTCCATCGGGGTCGCGATTCACATCAATCACGTAGCGATGGATAGGGGTGCGCACCGTGGTGATTCCGTCGATCAGACCGGAATAGAGGTCGTGCACATGCCAATCCGTATCCGTCAGCGCGCGACCGGTTTCGTTGAGCCTGTCCCAGACCTCGACCGGGACATGGGTGCCGGTATGTGGAAGCCCCAGTACGAGGGGCGATGCGCCGCGCGTGACCTCGATCATTTTTCAACCTCAATGCCCGCTGCCGCCGCGATGCGGCCTGCCCGAACCATGGCGCTGGCCGTTTCGATCTCGGGCGCGAGGTAGCGATCCTCGGCCAAAGGCGGAATCTCGGAACGCAAGTCCCGCATCACATCCAGCAAATGGGTGGAAGTCGTCAGCGGCGCGCGCGCTTCGACCCCTTGGGCGGCGCAGAGCAGCTCCACGCCAAGGATGACCGAAAGGTTCTGCCCCATTCGAGCCAGACGCAGCGCGCCATGAGCAGCCATGGAGACGTGATCCTCCTGATTGGCAGAGGTCGGAGTGGAGTCTGTCACGCAAGGATTGGCGAGATGCTTGTTCTCGCTCATCAGGGCAGCTGTCGTTACCTCGGCGATCATGAAGCCGGAATTGAGCCCCGGATCGGGCGTTAGGAAGGGCGGCAGGTTATGGGACAAGGTCGGATCCACCATCAGTGCAACGCGGCGCTGCGCAATGGCGCCGATCTCGGCGATGGCAAGCGCAATCTGATCGGCGGCGAAGCCCACATATTCGGCATGAAAGTTCCCGCCCGAGACAATCCGCCCGGCCTCGGTCAGCACCAACGGATTGTCGGTGACGGCGTTCGCCTCCACCTCAAGCGTGCGGGCGGCCATGCGCAGAACGTCCAGCGCCGCGCCCAGAACCTGCGGCTGGCAGCGGATGCAGTAGGGATCCTGCACGCGGCTGTCGCCCTCACGGTGGCTGTCGCGGATCTCGCTGCCCTGCATCAGGCGACGCATTGCACGGGCCACGTCAATCTGCCCAGCGTGTCCGCGCAAATCGTGTACCTCGGCCAACAGCGGCGCGGTAGAGCCCATGATCGCATCCGTGGTCAAGGCGGCCACCACGATGGAGGCTTCTGCAAGCCGCCAGGAATCGAACAGCCCGGCAAGGGCGCAGGCGGTGGAGAACTGGGTGCCATTGATAAGGGCCAGCCCCTCTTTCGGGCCCAGGACAACAGGCTCCAATCCGGCCTGTTTCAAGGCCTCGGCACCTGACATTCGGGTGCCCGCCACCGTCGCCTCCCCCTCTCCGATCATGACCGCTGCCATATGCGCAAGCGGCGCCAGATCGCCCGAGGCACCGACTGACCCTTGCGAGGGCACAACAGGGATGACGCCATAGGACAGCATCTGTTCGATCAGCTCAATGACCGCCCAGCGCACACCGGATGCCCCGCGCCCCAGCGACACCAGTTTGAGCGCCATCATCAGCCGGACCTTGTCTGCGGGCAGCGGATCGCCGACCCCGCAGCAGTGGCTTAGGATAAGGTTGCGCTGCAACTGTGCGGTATCGGCTGGGGCAATCCGGGTTGAGGCCAGTTTTCCAAAGCCGGTGTTGACCCCGTAGATCGGCTCATCGCCAGCGGCAGCCACAGCGACCATGCGGGCCGCTTCTTCGACCCCGGCGCGGGCGGACGGGTCAAGACACAGGGAATCCGTGCCGCGATATATGGTTTCGAGCGTGTGTAGTGTCACCGCTCCGGGCGTTATCTGGAGCATGTCTTGCCCTCAAAAATGGTTGTGTGAAGCGGGTTGAATCCGATGCGATAGGACAGCTCGGCCGGGCGCGTGACGTCCCATACCGCAAGATCGGCACGCAAGCCGGGTGCGATGCGACCCCGATCCGAAAGGCCCAGCGCGCGGGCGGCATGAGTGGTCACCCCGGCAAGTGCTTCTTCCGGTGTCATGCGGAACAGGGTGCAGCCCATGTTCATCGCCATCAATAGCGAGGTCATCGGAGAGGAGCCGGGATTGCAATCGGTGGCGAGAGCCATGGGCACGCCATGCTTGCGGAATAGATCTATCGGCGGCGCCTGGGTTTCACGGATGGTGTAGAAAGCCCCCGGCAGGATCACCGCAACGGAACCTGCCTCTGCCATGGCTGCGGCATCCGCTTCATTGGCATATTCCAGATGATCGACCGAAAGCGCCCCGCGCCTGGCCGCCAGGGCGGTTCCACCCTGATGGCTCAGCTGCTCAGCGTGGAGTTTGACCGGCAAACCGAGGTCCGCCGCGCATTGGAACACAAGATCGATCTGCGGGGCAGAGAAGGCGATGTTTTCACAGAACCCATCCACCGCATCGACAAGCCCTTCGGCATGGGCGGCGCGCATGGTCGGCAGGCAGATCTCGATCAGGTAAGCCTCGGCCCGCCCCTCGTATTCGGGGGGAACCGCGTGCGCCCCCAGAAAAGTCGTTGTCACGGTAACCGGTCGCAATTGCCCCAGCCGTCGAGCCGCACGCAGCATGTTCAGTTCGGTTGCGCGATCGAGACCGTAGCCGGATTTAATCTCGACCGTTGTCACCCCTCCCGCGATCAGCGCATCCAGACGCGGCAGGGCGCTGGCGATCAGTTCATCCACCGAAGCAGAGCGGGTCGCGGCGACGGTCGAAGCAATCCCTCCCCCGGCGCGCGCGAGCTCTTCATAGGACGCGCCTTTCAGACGCAATTCGAACTCCTGCGCACGGTCGCCCCCAAAAACCAGATGAGTGTGGCAATCGATCAACCCCGGCGTCAGCAGGCGACCCTCAAGATCGACGCTCGCCCACGTCTGGAAACGCAAAGGCAGCTCTGCTGCGCGACCCACCCAGGCAATCCGGCCCTGATCAATGGCAACCGCCGCGTTCTGGATCAGCCCATATGGGATTCGCCCTTGCCCCAATGTCGCAGCCGTACAGTCGCTCAGCACATATTGGATTGGATCGCTCATTCGGTCCTCAGAAATGTCTTGATGGGGAAGTGATATGAGCATACTCATATTATGTCTATACATAAGGTTATCTCATGCAGACAATTTTTGCGCGGCAAGCCTGTCTTCCCAATGGCTGGGTACAAGACCTGCGCCTTGAAATTGCAGGCGGGGTCATTTCGACGATCACACCGGGAGCCGCGCCGCAGAACGGGGATACGCGGGTCGATACGCTGTTGCCAGGCATCGCCAACCTGCATTCGCACAGCTTTCAACGCGCCATGGCCGGGATGACCGAACATCGCGCTCCGGGTAAGGACAGCTTCTGGACCTGGCGCGATCTGATGTACCGCTTCGTTGAAAGGCTTACCCCGGACCATATCCAGGCGATTGCGGCGCTGACCTTCATGGAGATGCTCGAGGCCGGCTTTACCTCGGTTGGGGAGTTCCACTACATCCACCACCAGCCGGGAGGCGCGCCCTACGCAGACCCTGCCGAACTGAGCCAGCGGATCTTTGCCGCCGCCAGCGAGACCGGCCTCGGCCTTACGCATCTGCCGGTCCTCTATTCCTATGGCGGCGCCGGGCAACAGCCACTGTCAGGTGGGCAACTCCGCTTTGGCAATTCCCTGGATGGTTTTGCCGCGCTGCTGGACGGGGTACGCACCTCGGCCCGGCGTGACATGCCCGCTGATGCGGTGGTTGGCCTCGCGCCCCACTCCCTGCGGGCGACCTGTCCAGTTGAGCTCTTGAGCGCGATCACGCTGCAGGAGGGTGCGCCGCTTCACATCCACATCGCCGAACAACCCGCCGAAGTGCGGGACATCTCGGGCTGGCTCGGGGCGACTCCGGTCGCATGGCTGCTGGAAAATGCGCCAGTCAACGACAGCTGGTGTCTGATCCATGCAACGCATATGACCGAGGCAGAGACGCACGATCTGACCAAGACCGGAGCCGTTGCGGGTCTTTGCCCCATTACCGAGGCCAACCTGGGCGATGGCCCCTTCAACGGGCCGGGCTTCCTGTCCAATGACGGGCACTTTGGCATCGGGTCGGATTCCAATGTTCGTATTTCCCTGCCCGAAGAGCTGCGCACGTTGGAGTATTCTCAGCGCCTGCGCGATCTGGCCCGCAACGTGATGGTCAAAGAGGTCGGATCGGTGGGCAATTCGCTGTACCTTGGCGCGGCAAAGGGCGGTGCGCAGGCGCTGGGGCGCGGCAGCGGGCTGATCGAGGTGGGCGCGCTGGCTGATCTCATGGCCATCGACAGTGGCCTTCCTGGCCTTTGTGCACTCGCGCAGGAACAGCTGCTGGATGGCTTTTGCTTTGCCGCAGGCGATGATGCGGTCACCGATGTCTGGAGTGCCGGACGCCATCAGGTCAGGCAGGGGCAGCACATTGCCCGCGATGCGATCATCGCGGTCTATCGCAAGACCATCCGTGACCTCTGTGCATCGCTTTAGCCGCACAACTTTACAAACGGCGCGCAGAGACCGACAAAGACCCCGACGCGCCATTGACGCCAGTGACAGGACAGCCGTTGCAACCGGAAAAGAAGACCACCTATCAGGATGTACGGGACGAGGTCCTGCGCCGCATAAAGGGCCGGATCTGGGACCAGGGCAGCCTGTTGCCGACGGAGCAGGAGCTGTCCGAGGAATTCGGCTGCGCCCGCGCCACCGTCAACCGCGCCCTGCGGGAGTTGGCCGAGCGCGGGATCATCGACCGAAAGCGCAAAAGCGGCACACGCGTCGCGGTCGCTCCTGTGAAACAGGCCCGGCTGGAAATCAGCGTCACGCGGCAGCAGGTCGAAGAGATGAACGCGGCCTACCGCTACAGGCTGGTGAACCGCGAGATCGTGGCCGCCCCCGATTGGCTGGCCGCCCAAATGGGCTTGCCTGCGGAGACTAAAGTTCTGCACCTCACATGTATGCATTACGCGGACAATCGCCCATTCCAGCACGAGAACCGCTGGATCAACATCAAGGCCGTCCCCGACATCGCCGAGGCAGACTTCAATGACACCGGCCCAAACGAATGGCTGCTGGCGCGGGTACCCTTTTCGGATGCCGAAATAACCCTGTCTTCGGTCGCCGCAGAGACCGAGATCGCCGCCTTTCTTGGTGTCCAAGAGGGTGCGCCGCTGTTTCAGATGGAGCGCAGCACCTGGTTTCAAGCGCAGCCCGTTACCTATGTTAGGCTTCACTTCCATTCAGGCTACAGGATGCACACGCGATACTGACGTTCACACTGGCAATACAGCCAGCACCCCTCACCTCTGGGTGCAGCCGTTTTCCAGCGCGCGCTAAACCGATTGACCGCAAGACCGCGCAAGCGTAATTGCGGCCCATGGAAAAGAAGAAACCCTCTCGCCAGCAGGTCTACACACTCTTGGTTCAGATCGGACGCAAAGAGGGCGATGGCCTGCCAGATGGCGCAACAGGCGCAGCACTGATGATCTATGCCTCGGGCGTGGACGAAGCGGAAGCGGTACGCGAGACGGTCGCAATCCTGAAACAGGCGGATACCGCCCCATTGGATGTGACCGGCTATGGTACGCTGGAGGAACGCGAGGCCGAAGGGCATGAGATCGGGGACGAAGAACGCGATCTCATGCAGCGCGCCTTGGCGGAAAACGCCGTTATCGTGGCGCAGATGACGCCCTTCTTTGACGGCGACGAAGCCACGATTCACTGACCGATTTGCGGATTTCCGGCCTTACTTGGTGTTGCCGAACCAGTGCTTGTAGATCTGATCGTAGGTGCCGTCTTCCTGGATCGCCAACAATGCGCGGTTCACCTCTTCGGTATGAGGTGAGCCTTGCGGGAACAAGAGCCCATAGT
This sequence comes from Phycobacter sedimenti, assembly GCF_038148855.1. Classification (NCBI taxonomy): domain Bacteria; kingdom Pseudomonadati; phylum Pseudomonadota; class Alphaproteobacteria; order Rhodobacterales; family Roseobacteraceae; genus Phycobacter; species Phycobacter sedimenti. The sequence goes on from NZ_JBBVGR010000003.1 coordinate 27,861, forward strand.
TCTCACGCAGGAAGGAAGCCCCGATGGTCCGTCCGTGCGCCTCTCCCTCGTGGTTGACGTAGTAGTTCAGGACAGGCGCGTCAAAGACAACCGCATCGATGTCGCCTTCCTCGAAGGCTTCGATCAACTCAGACAACCCAGCGAAGTCGTAAAAGTCGATGTCCCGCCGCTGCAGGAAACCGGACGCGGTCGAACCTGTGATCGTACCCACGCGCTGACCGTATAGATCGTTGACGGAATTCACCTTTCCGGTGATCGCCTCCACAGTCATGGCTGTGGTGATCTTTGCCACGAAGATCGAGACGACAAACAGCGAGGAAATCACCAGGAGCACGCCGAACATACGCCCTATGGGCGTGCGCGGGACGCGTTCTTCAAAGCCGCCATTCACAACCAGGTTCAAGGCCCACCAGAAGGATGGAAACCAGGCCTCGTTCAGGGGGCGGTCGAAATAGGGCTGGGCACGGCGCTCAAATACCCACATCAGCATGCCGCCGCCAAAAAGCACGATAAAAGCAAGTCCGATAGCGGCCGCCAGATCCCAGGACAACATGGCCCGGAGCAGCGACGGCGGGCGCACATCATCGGCATGGACCATGATCTGCAAACCGCTTTCGAACACCGGCTGGCTGAAGTCCATCTCGGTCTCACGCGCCGCCGTGATCGAGATATTGGCCGCTGCCATGTCGGCCGTGCCGCTGCGCACACCCTCGAGCATCTCCCCGAATGTGTCGGTTCGGTTGATCTCGTAGGCCCAGCCAAGACGCTTGGCCAGAGCATCGACCAGATCAATGGAAAACCCGGTATCCCTGCCATTTTCGACCATGGAAAACGGCGGGCGGGTCACGGTGTTGACCGTCAGCGTCTGCGCCGCGATCGTCTGCGCCCATAGCATGAGCACCATCATCATGGAAAAGCGAAAGAAGCGCACGTTCGACCTGGGCCCGTTGTTTGGCAAATCAGAAAGGTCTTAGGCGCTCAGGGTGCTTCACGCAAGCTTGATCACCCTTCGCTCCCCCGGCGCGTGTCCGATCGTGTCACAGCCGCACATCCTGTCATGCTCAGGCATGCCGGGAATCAATTCATATGCACAGCAGAAAGCAGTCGTCCCTCGGCCCCCGACAGGGTGCGCCGCGCAGCCGGTCCGTACCCGCCCCCCGTGTCAGGGTCCAGTTCAGGGAACAATGTGCAGATTTCCTCAAGCACCTGCCGTTCAAACAGATCCTTGATCTGTGGTCCCGGCAGGAAACTCTCGCTTGGCAGATCCTCCGAGTAGACGATCTGGTGGCGATCAAACATCAGGTGAACGTAACGCACCTCGGGGCAGGACCGCCTGCGTACCGTGCAGTCATTGATCAGATCACGAGCCGCGACCAACACTTCCGCCTCGGCAAACAACAGCTCGGCCAGTGCGCCCCGCACCAGCACACGATGCTGCGGTGAAACTTCCAAGTCCCCATGCGCCCCGAACGTTCCGGCAGCAATATGGACGGGGGCAAAATCCCCCACTCCCGCAACGGCGCGCGACCCGATCCAGCGCAACGGCTGCGGTCCCTCATCACGGGTCATCACCAGATCTCCCGGCTTGAGGGTCTCAACCGGAACATCGCCCTGCGGCGTGCGGATCATGGTTCCGGCCACGAAACAGGGTATCGATGTGGCATTGACCAGGCCGGTATCCGAGATCTTTCCATCGCTGACCGTGTAACTGAACGCAAAGTCCTCAACATCACCGTCCCCCGTCAGGGTGAGCGTGCCGTCGGCGTTCAGGGTGACCTCTTGCCCGGTATCAAGCGTCAGCACCGACCCGGGCGCGACCTCAAGCCCGTTGAGATGGGTAATCGACAAAGGCCCGCCCGCATCACTCAGATCATTGTCCAGAACATCGATCGTCTTGCTGCCACTGGGCTGCACGTGAACCATGTCGGTCTGCGCCACGAGGCTGGTCTGAATGGAGTCCCCGGCAATCAGAAGGTTACTGTCGTAGACACTGTCCCCGACATCCGCGATGCCGATCCGCAGGGTGTTCACCTCATCCGGGTTGACGTGCATGGTCAGCGTCATCGTGACGGTCAGCCCGTCCATCTCGGTGTTGTAGGCATCTCCGGTGTTGTCGAGGTAGAAATTCTGGTTCCGCGTGGCACTTACATTGTCCGGTGTCGCCGTTCCGCTTCCCAGTTCCAGCTGCACCTGCTCGCCATTGACCCAGACGGACACGACATCCTGATAGACCGAGTTCTGGTACTCAGGGAACTCTTCCGAGGAAAAGATGAACTGCATGGTCATCACGTCGGCATCCGGGATGAAGCTTACATCCAGATATGAGGCATCAAAGGTGCCCGCCCCCGCAGCAGCATCGAAATCGGCATTGCCATCCGCGCCACCGGTATCGGTCGAGCGGCTCTCGGACTGGTTCGCCTCGCCACTGGCGTTGGTGTAATCATCGGCGCGGCCTGTCGACAGGATGACACCAGTGTCTGCGGGCGTAGCACCCGGTGCGATCGCATCCCCGCCGGAATAGATGCCCGAGGCGCTGCCGTCACCAGAGTAGCTGGCGCTCACCACCGTGACACCGGGGCCAAATATCTCCTCGGCCATCTGTTCGGCCGATGCACTCAGATTGTAGTTCAGATCAGACGCCGCAACCATGACTGCCCCACCCTTTTGCCAACAAGGCAAAGCGATCCCGGCCCAGTCGCAGCGATGCCGCCGCGCCAGAGTTTCGCCCGTCTCTCAAGGGGGGATGGGTGCTTTTGAAAAGACCCGCACCGTGCTGCTCGTGCACGGACGGGATGCCTTGCATTCATTATAGTTAACGGTGTGTTAACATGATTCCTTTCACGAGTCCCCTCCCGCAAAGGCGGATCACGAAATGACCTTTGACACGCCACATTTCGAACGGGCCTGCCCGATTTCTGCCACGCCCCGGTTTGCACCCTGATTGGATCCGCGCTAGGCCATACGCACCCAAGATTTCAGGAGCCTGCCAGATGACCCCGACCGATCCCGCTCGCCTCACCGCCGATCTGATCCGCTGTCCTTCGGTCACACCCGAGGAAGGTGGCGCACTGGCGTTGCTGGACAAGGTACTGAGCGCGGCAGGCTTTGACTGTGCGCGGGTCGACCGGAATGGAACGCCAAACCTTTTTGCGCGCTGGGGCACCAAGGGACATGCCCGCACGTTTGGGTTCAACGGACATACCGATGTGGTCCCGGTAGGCGATGCCGATGCCTGGACCGTCGATCCCTTTGGCGCCGAGGAAAAGGACGGCATCCTATTTGGTCGCGGGGCCACCGACATGAAATCGGGCGTAGCGGCCTTCGCCGCAGCCGCCATCGATTTCGTTCAAACCACCCCGCCGGATGGTGCCGTGATCCTGACCATAACCGGCGACGAGGAAGGCGATGCACTGGATGGCACCACCGCGCTGCTCGACTATATGGAGGATCAAGGCGAAGCCATGTCCGTCTGCCTCGTGGGGGAACCCACCTGCCCCAACACCATGGGCGAGATGATCAAGATCGGGCGCCGTGGATCGCTGTCAGCCTGGTTCACGGTTACCGGAAAACAGGGTCATTCGGCCTACCCGCACCGCGCAAACAACCCGCTGAACGCCATGGCGCGGCTGATGGACCGCCTCGCCAGTCATGAACTCGATCAGGGCACCGAACACTTTGATGCCTCCACCCTGGCCGTCGTTACCATCGACACCGGCAACCCCGCGACCAACGTGATCCCGGCGCAAAGCCGCGCCACGGTAAACATCCGCTTCAACGACACCCACACGGGTGCCAGCCTGACCGAGTGGCTGCGCGCCGAGGCCGAGAAGATCGAAGCCGAATTCGGCACCACTGTGGAGATGAAGGTCAAGATTTCCGGCGAAAGCTTCATCACACCCCCGGGTGCCCTGTCTGATCTGGTCTCGAAGGCGGTTGAGGCGGAAACCGGTATCACACCCGAGCTTTCGACGACCGGCGGCACCTCGGACGCGCGGTTCGTCAAAAGTCATTGCCCAGTGGTGGAATTCGGCCTTGTGGGCAAGACCATGCATCAGGTCGATGAATGCGTCGAGGTTGCGCAGATCCATCAGCTCAAGGCGATCTATTCCCGTATCCTGAAAGACTATTTTGCATGAGCGTCGAGATTACGGTCACCGAGGATCGCGAAACCTGTTTCCGCCTGCGCTTCGAGGTCTTTGTCGACGAACAGGACGTGCCGGTTGAGGAAGAGATCGACGCGCTGGACGATGTGGCAACGCACCTGCTGGCCACGCAAGATGGCCAGCCCATCGGCACTGCCCGCATCGTCTTTGACGGGGCGACGGCCAAGATCGGCCGCGTCTGCGTCACCAAAGTCGGCCGGGGCACCGGGCTTGGCAAGGCCCTGATCGAAAAAGCGGTTCATATCGCCCGAGACACACCGGGCGTCACCCACGCCAAGCTTGGCGCGCAGGTGCAGGCGCTTGGGTTTTATGAAAAGCTGGGTTTTGCAGCCTTCGGACCAGTCTATGACGATGCCGGGATCGACCACCGCGACATGGCGCTTGAGCTGTGAGACAGCGCCCTACCCTTGTCATCATGATCAAGGAGCCGCGCCCCGGACGGGTCAAGACGCGGCTTGCGCAGGGCATCGGAACGATCCCTGCAACCTGGTGGTTTCGCCACCAATCCGCCCGCCTTGTCCGATGCTTACGCGATCCACGCTGGCAGATCGTTCTCGCGGTTGCCCCCGATCGGGCCGTCACCTCACCCATGTTTCCTGTGGATCTGCCGCGCCTGCCACAAGGCGGCGGAGACCTCGGACAGCGGATGAAACGGATGCTCAGAGCCGCCGCTCCCTATGGACCGGTCTGCCTGATCGGGGCAGATATCCCCGGCATCACCCGCGCGCATATCGCTCGCGCCTTTTCCGCGCTTGGGACCAGCGAGGCTGTGTTTGGCCCGGCCACGGATGGCGGCTATTGGCTGGTAGGAGCAAAGCACCCTTCCCGGCTGCCGCAGAGCCTCTTTCAAGGGGTGCGCTGGTCCAGCGCACATGCGCTCGCTGATTCTGTCGCTACCCTGCCCGGCTTCCGCATTGCGTGCACCGATACTCTGCAAGACATCGACACAGCGGCAGATCTGCGCCAAAGCGCAGCCTGAAGACCTCTTTTTCACGATGACCTTGCCCGCGTGCCGTGATACGCGGGATTTATGACCCGTATCCCTTCCAAGGCCGAAATCCTCGACTGGATTTCCGCCCACCCGACCCAGACATCGAAACGCGACATCGCCAAGGCCTTTGGTATCAAGGGGGCCGACCGCATCGACCTCAAGCGCGTGCTGAAGGAGCTGGAGGAGGAAGGGCACCTGCAAAAGCGCAAGAAAACCTATAGCGACCCGGATCAACTGCCGCCCGTCACCATTCTGACGGTGAAGCGCTCGGACCGGGACGGTGATCTTTATGGCCGCCCGCTGGAATGGCACGGCGAGGGGATAGAGCCGATCATTCTACTGGTTCTGCGGGCGTCGGACCCTGCTCTGGGCGAAGGGGACCGTATCCTTGCGCGTCTTTCCGCCGTCAAAGGCGATGATCACAACTACGAGGCCCGCCTGATCCGCCGCATCGGCACCAACCCGAAACGGGTTCTTGGCGTCTTTCGCACCGGGGCCGAAGGCGGGCGTATCGTGCCCATCGACAAAAGCGCCTCGACCGAGTGGATGGTGCCGACGGATGCCACAAACGGTGCCAAGGACGGCGAACTGGTCGAAGCCGAACAGGCCGGACCAAAGGCGCGCATGGGCCTGCCCCGCGCCCGCATCGTCGAACGTCTTGGCGATCCGTCGGCGCCCAAGGCAGTGTCGCTTATTGCCATCCACCAGCACGGCATTCCCGATCAGTTCCCCGATCAGGTCATGGCCGAGGCGGACGCCGCCAAACCCATCGGCCTCAAGGGGCGCGAAGATCTGCGCGACCTGCCCCTGATCACCATCGACCCCGTCGATGCGCGCGACCGCGACGATGCCTGTTTTGCCGAAGCAGATACCGATCCCGACAACCCGGGTGGCCATGTGATCTGGGTCGCCATCGCGGATGTGGCCGCCTATGTGCGCCCTGGCACGGCGCTGGACCGCGAGGCGCGCAAGCGCGGCAATTCCAGCTATTTCCCCGACCGTGTTGTGCCGATGCTGCCGGACCGCCTGTCGGGCGATCTGTGCTCGCTGCATGAAAACGTCCCGCGCGCCTCGGTGGTCGTGCGGATGCAGATCGATGCCGAAGGCAACAAGATTTCCCACCGTTTCATGCGGGCCCTGATCAACTCCAGTGCAGCACTCAGCTATCAGGAGGTGCAAGACGCCATGGACGGGCGCCCCAGCGAGAAAACCGCCCCCCTGCTCGATGACGTAATCAAGCCGCTTTATGCCGCCTACCGCGCCCTGACCAAGGCTCGTACCGCGCGGCAGCCTCTGGATCTGGACCTACCGGAGCGACGCATCGTTCTGGATGACGACGGCCATGTCGCCTCGGTCAACTTCCGCGATCGCCTGGATGCCCACCGGCTGATCGAAGAGTTCATGGTGCTGGCCAATGTCGCGGCAGCTGAGACACTTATCCAGAAGCGCACACCATTGGTCTTCCGCGTCCACGAAGAACCCGCGCCGGACAAGCTGGACGCCCTGCGAGACACGGCTCAGGCGGCAGGGCTGACCCTAGCCAAGGGTCAGGTTCTGCAGACCCGGCACCTCAATGCACTGCTGAATGCCGCTGCCGGGACGGATGACGCCGAGTTGATCAACATCTCCACCCTGCGGTCGATGCAGCAGGCCTATTACAACCCGGAGAACTTTGGTCATTTCGGCCTTGCGTTGCGCAACTATGCGCATTTCACCTCGCCCATCCGCCGCTATGCGGACCTGATCGTGCACCGCGCGCTGATCACCGCCCATGGCTGGGGGCCGGACAAGGGCAAGGACGGTCTCACACCCGATGAGATCGAGCGGTTGGACGATACCGCCACCCATATCTCCGAGACCGAGCGCCGCTCGATGATTGCAGAGCGAGACACCACGGACCGCTACCTGGCTGCCTATCTGTCGGAACGTGTAGGCAACGAATTCACCGGGCGGATCAGTGGTATGGCGCGCTTTGGCGCCTTCGTGAAACTGGATGAGACCGGCGCCGACGGGCTGGTGCCGGTGCGCACCATCGGGCGTGAATTCTTCCATTTCGACGCCGAGGCCGGAACTCTGATGGGCGCCGATACCGGGTTTACACTGGCGATCGGACAGAGGGTTACCGTACGCCTGACCCAGGCCGCGCCGGTCACTGGTGGGCTTGAACTGGAACTTCTATCGGTCGAGGATGCAACGATCCCCACCGGCGGCGGACGCGGACGGCGCAGCCCGGCGGGGCGCACCGTCAAACGCAAGGCCGCCAAATCAAAGCAAAAGGCCGCCAAGACCAAACGCAAGGTCGAGCGCAAACGCCGCAAGTAATCCTGCGTAAGGGGTACGCAAATGCAGGCGAGGCTTTGCCTGCCATGGACCGGTTTTTGGACCGCACCCTTTTGTGAAGGCACGCCAAAGGCTACATTCTGCATGAGCAGACAACACATAAGGTAACAGTCACATGCGAATCTGGATGACGGCGGCAGCCTTTGCTGCAACCGGAACACTCGCTGGGGCCACCGCGCCCGATATTTCCCTGCGGCCTGCTGGCAGGCCTATGGCGCAGGAGCAGAACGGGGTTCAACTGGCAGCGGCGATCTCCCTGCGGCCCCCGGCGCGGCCCGGAGATCTTGCCTCGGTCGTCGACACACCGGAGGAGGCTCAGCCGGTGGCCTCCAACAGCGCCTTTCAAGCCTGGATCAATAGCTTTCGCAAACGCGCGCTGGCGCAGGGCATCACTTCAGCCACATTCAACCGGGCCTTCCGGGGCGTGGAATACGACAACGAGGTCATCCGCCGCGATCGCAACCAGTCCGAATTCACCAAGACGCTGGAAGAGTATCTGGCCAGCGCGGTTTCGGACACCCGTGTCAAGAACGGAAAAAACGCCCTGCGGGAGCAGCGCCGCCGCCTGAACCAGATCGAGGCTACCTATGGTGTCGACAAGGAAGTCGTGGTCGCCGTCTGGGGCTTGGAAAGCAACTATGGCAACAACCGCGGCAACATGGATGTCATCCAGTCGCTGGCAACACTCGCCTATGACGGACGGCGCGGAACGTTTTTTGAAAAGCAGCTGATCGCCGCGCTGAAGATCCTGCAATCGGGAGACGTCCCGCCGCGCAAGATGACCGGCAGCTGGGCCGGCGCCATGGGGCACACCCAGTTCATCCCCACCTCTTACCTGGCCTATGCGGTTGATTTCACCGGCGATGGCAAGCGGGACATCTGGTCGGACAACCCTTCTGATGCGCTGGCCTCGACAGCGGCCTATCTGAAACGGTTTGGCTGGGTGAAAGGGCAGCCCTGGGGCGTGGAGGTCAAACTGCCACGCGGCTTCAATTACGGGCTGGTTGGACGGTCGATCCAGAAATCCCCGGCGGAATGGGCACGGCTTGGGGTTACGGGCATGGATGGCAGAGCCGTACCGAACTACGGCTCCGGCGCGCTCCTGCTGCCTGCGGGCGGAAAAGGCCCCGCCTTCATGGTCTTCAAGAACTTTTCGGTGATCGAGCGGTACAACGCTGCTGATGCCTATGTGATCGGCGTCGGGCACCTGTCGGACCGGATCAAGGGCGGTGGCGAATTTCAGGCGAAATGGCCGGGCGGAGACCGCGCCCTCACCTTCCGTGAACGCAAGGAACTGCAGCGCAGGCTGACCCGTGCCGGCTTCAATACCGGCGGCGTCGACGGCAAGATCGGCCCCAAGACGCTGGGCGCCATTCGGGCCTATCAAAGCGCCAAAGGGCTGGTGCCCGACGGCTTTGCCTCGCTCAGCCTGCTAAAGCACCTCCGCTAGGTCGACGCCCTCCACACAACAAGAAAAGGCCCCGAGCGTTCTGCTTCGGGGCCTTTGTTACTCTCATATCTTGAGCGATCAGCCGGGGCTCATGCCGCGCAGGCGTTCGGACCGGCGACGCAGCAGTTCCAGAACGGTCAGCAGGCAGATCGAGATCGCGACGAGAATCGTTGCCACCGCCAGGATGGTCGGAGAAATCTGCTCGCGCAGGCCAGTGAACATCTGCCACGGCAAGGTCTTCTGCCCCGCTGAGCCAACGAAGAGCACCACGACCACCTCGTCAAACGAAGTGATGAAGGCAAAGAGACCGCCCGAAATAACACCGGGCAGGATGAGCGGCATCTGCACCCTGAAGAAGGTCGTCACAGGGTCGGCGCCCATATTGGCGGCCGCTCGTGTCAGCGACCGGTCAAAGCCCACGAGGGTCGCGGTCACGGTGATGATCACAAACGGAATACCCAGCGCTGCGTGCGCAAGGACAACACCGAAATATGTCCCCTGCATCCCGATACGGCTGTAGAAGAAATACATGCCCGCAGCCGAGATGATCAGCGGCACGATCATCGGCGAGATCAGGATCGCCATGATCGCCCGGCGGAACGGCACATGCGGCTGACTAAGGCCGATCGCGGCCAGAGTGCCGAAAGTCACAGAAAGCACCGTCGCCATCGGCGCGATCTTGACGGAATTCCACAACGCCTGCTGCCAGTCGGAATTGGTAAAGAAGTCCTCATAGTGCTTGAGTGAATAGCCCGCCGGATCAAACCGCAGCATCTCGGGAGTGAAGGTGAAGAAGTCTTCGGCATTAAAGCTGAGCGGCATCACCACCAGAATCGGCGTGATCAGGAAGACGAAGATCACACCGCAGATCACACGGAATGTATAGTGCCACAGGACCTGCCCGGGGGTCAGGTAGGGGGCCAGATGCTGACGGTACCGCGAGGTGGCAAGCCAGAAGATGAACCAGCCGGCAAACCAGCCGAACAGGCCGCCAAGCACGGCTTCGGGCAGGCCACCCAAAATGTAGCCAATCACCAGAAACAGCACGAAGGTTGCCCAGCGCAGCGGTTTTTCCTTGTCGGCCATACCGGCAAAAACAAAGCCGAGTACGCCCATCAGGGCTGCACCGATCAGGATCCCGATCAGCCCGGTGGCCTGCGCCGTGCCGACAAAAAGGCCAAAGAAGGCTCCGGCGCCCGCTGCGACAGCAGCGGTGAAACCGGGCGTTTGAGGTGTAACAGGTGTCAGTGCCATGTGTCTTATCCCAGCTTCACGTTGTCGATGCCGACGATCTTGTCATAGGCCCAGTAGAGCAGCAGAACGACCACCAGAAGGATCGCGCCCAGCGCCGCCGCCAGACCCCAGTTGAGCGAGGACGAGATGTGATAGGCAATCCGGTTCGAGATGAAGACACCCTTGGTGCCGCCAACGATCTCGGGCGTGATGTAGTAGCCGATGGCAAGGATAAAGACGAGGATCGACCCAGCCCCTATGCCCGGCACCGACTGCGGGAAATAGACCCGCCAGAAGGCCGTCCAGTTGGTTGCGCCAAGGGATTTGGCGGCGCGCAGGTAGGATGGATTGATCGTCTGCATCACCGAATACATCGGCAGGATCATGAACGGCAGCAGGATGTGGGTCATCGCCACGATAGTGCCGAACTGGTTGTTGATCATCACAAGGCGGGCGTCATCCGCCACCAGTCCCAGCCAGACCAGAACGTCGTTAATGACCCCCTGCTGCTGCAGCATCACCTTCCAGGCCGACGTCCGCACCAGAAGCGAGGTCCAGAACGGCAGCAGGACCAGGATCATCAGCAGGTTGGCGGACCGCGCCGGCAGGTTCGCCAGGATCCAGGCAATCGGATAGGCCAGAACGATGCAAGACGCCGTGATCACCAGGGACATGAACATCGTGCGCTGGAACAGCGTGATGTAGATCTGCTGGTTCTCGGGGCGCGCCTCGGCTCCGTCTGGCCCCTTCTGCATGTCGATGGAGTTCAGGAAATAGCCACTGGTGTATTTGGGGCTGTAGGTCTGAATCGTGCGCCAGTTGTCGATATCACCCCAGTCCTCGTCGATATCGAGAAAGGATGCCTTGAACGAAATGGGCTCCAGGCCCGCAAGCGCCTCGGCCGCCGATTTCAGCTCGGCTGCGCCAGGACCGGTGTATCCGGCAAGTCTATCAGCACCGCCCGGTGCCTGCACTTCGCTGGCAAAGGCGACAAGCACGCTTTCCCAAGGATCTTCCTCGGCTACAACCTTCTCGTCGACCACCGCCGTGAACAGCGCGAAATCGGTATAGGCCTGCGCCATGCGCGGGAAGCGTTCGGAAATCTCGGCTCCGGGGACGTAACCGATATCCATGGCAAACGCCCCATCGGTCAGCTGACCCATCTTGGTCTTCTGCGCTTCCAGCAGCGCGGAGTCGCCTGCCGCGCCGGTGCCGCCGGTCATTATTGCGAACCACAGCGCTTCGTCCTTGAGGGCGCCGCCACCGGCGCGTTCTATGGCTTTCACATGGTCCTTGCCGATATCATCGACTTTGCGGCCACTGCTGCGGAACAAAGACGAGATACCCGTCTGTTCATAGTTCAGGCGCGTACCAAGCTTGGTGTGTTCCTTGGCTTCCGCGGCGACAAAGAGGTCATAGTACAGGTCTTCATAGACCGCTTCTCCGGGGGCTTCGCCGCTCTTGGCATCCCAGTTCTGCAGGGTTGCAACCGTCTTGGGAAGCGTATCCGAAACGATCCGGTTCTCGACCGAGCGGAACAGCATATCCGCAATCGGGAGAATGAAGGTCAAAAGGATGAACAGCAAAAGGGGCGCGATCAGCATCAGCGCACGCAGCTTTTGCATTCTCAGGGCGCGGGCCAGGCTGCGCTTCAATGGCGTGCCGTCAGCCGCCAGAACCGGGCCGGATTGGGTGGTATCGCTCATATCTATCCCTGTGTTTTGCCCGCAGTGTCCCTCGCGGGTTTTGCTCTTCCGGCCGTTCAAACGCGGCTTGCTGTGAAGAGTGAAGGGCCAGAGAGCGGCGGGCGCTCTCTGGCAAGACTTTCAGGTCGGCTTACTTCGCCAGCCAAGCCTGGAATTTCGCGTCGATGTCGTCGCGGTAGTCAGCCCAGAACTCGTAGTTGTAGAGGAACGTGTTCTTGGCGTTGTTGGGGTCGGTCGGCATGTGCGGAGCCATGTCGATGCCGAGGTCCGCGTGCTTGCCAACCAGAGGAGCCGAAGAGGCACGTGCGGGACCGTACGAGATGTACTTGGCCTGATCCGCCAGACGCTGGGTGTCGGTTGCGAACATGATGTAGTCGAGAGCACGTGCCTTGCGCTCTTCTGAGAGACCTGCCGGGATGATCCAGCCGTCCAGGTCAAAGACCTGCGCGTCCCACATCATGGCAACCGGCTGCTTCTGCTCTTCGATGACCGAGAACAGACGACCGTTGTAGGTGGAACCCATCACGACTTCGCCATCAGCCAGCAGCTGCGGGGTGTCGGCGCCCGCGGACCACCAGATCACGCTGTCCTTGATGGTGTCGAGCTTGGCCAGGGCCTGCTCTTGACCTTCTTCGGTCTCCAGCACGTCATAGACGTCTTCCTTGGCGACGCCGTCACAAAGCAGAGCCCATTCCATGTTGTTGATCGGACGCTTTTCAAGCGCGCGCTTGCCCGGATAGGCTTCGAGGTCGAAGACATCGCAGATGTCATCCGGCGGGGTGTCGCCAACCATGTCGGTGCGGTAGCCGAAGGTGGTGGAGTAGACGATCTGCGGGATGAAGCAGTCGGACACAAGCAGTTCACCAAAATCCTCGGACGCCGGGGTGCCATCGGGCGCAGCCGCCAGCTGGGTGTCGGCATCGATTTCCATCGCCAGGCCTTCGTCGCACAGACGCATGGCGTCAGCGGCAACCACGTCGACCACGTCCCAGGTCACGTTGCCCGCTTCGTTCATCGCGCGCAGCTTGGCCACGGCTTCGGCGGAGGACTCATCGTTGATGATCTTGACGCCGGTCTTCTCGGAATAGGGCTCGTGATAAGCCTTGAGCTGGGAGTTCGAGTACGCCCCGCCCCAGGACACGATGGTCATCTCATCTGCCATTTCCGCAAACGCCATGGGCGCGCAGAGGGCTGTGGAGGCTGCAAGGGCAGTCAGTTTTGTGAGTTTCATAAACACTCTCTCCTTGTTGATCTTGAATTTACGTCATGTCCCCCGGTCACTTGGCCGCCAGGGGTTTAGAGGCAGCGCGCTGGCGTCAGGCGTCCAACGCGCGGCAATCTTCGGGCAACCAGCCGATTTCAATCTGCTGACCGGGCTTCAGACGCACCTGGTCAGGCGCGTTACGCGTCTTGATGATGAACTCATCATTGCCGGCCACCCGCAGGCGTGTGCGGAAGATGTCACCCATATAGATGAACTCCAGCACCTCCGCTTTCAGGGTATGCGCCCCTTCCTGGAGACGCTCCTTGTTGTACTCGACCCGCTCGGGGCGGATGGAGACGCGGGTGCGCTCACCGGGCTGCGAGACATTGACCGGCTTGCAGTCGATCAGCTCCCCGCCATCCAGCTGAACCAGCGCAAGACCGTTGTTGATCTCCTTGACGGTGCCTTCGAGGGTGTTGTTCTCCCCGATAAACTGGGCAACGAAGCTGTTTTCCGGCTCTTCATAAAGCAGGTCCGGCGGTGCCAGCTGCTGAATGCGGCCGTCATTGAAGACCGCCACGCGGTCCGACATGGTCAGCGCTTCGGTCTGATCGTGGGTCACGTAGACCACGGTGATCCCCAGTCGATGCGCCAGGTCGGTGATTTCGAACTGCATCTTTTCACGCAGCTGCTTGTCGAGCGCACCAAGCGGTTCATCCATCAGAACCAGCTCGGGTTCGAACACCAGTGCACGCGCCAAGGCGACACGCTGCTGCTGACCACCCGAAAGCTGCGACGGCCTGCGGCCGCCAAAGTCGCCCATCTCGACCATATCCAGCGCGCGTTTGACTTTTTCCTCACGCTGGGACTTGCCAATCTTGCGCACCTCAAGCGGAAAGCTGAGGTTCTCCGCGATGGTCATGTGCGGGAACAGGGCGTAGTTCTGGAACACCATGCCGATGCCGCGTTTGTGAGGCGGAATATTGTTGATGGAAACGCCGCCGAGCCGGATGTCGCCATGGGTGGCGGTTTCAAAGCCGGCCAGCATCATCAGGCAGGTGGTTTTGCCGGAACCAGACGGCCCCAGCATCGTCAGAAACTCACCTTTGGGCATCACCAGGTTCAGGTCTTTGACGACGAGCGTTTCGCCATCATAACTCTTTTGGACGCGTTCGAATTCAACGAACGCATCACTGTTTGACGCATCAGCCAAAACAGGCTCCCCGTGTTGATTTGGCAGTTTGTTCTGCACTTCTTTCACTGATGTAAACATACCCACCATGTGGGATGCAACCGGATCGTCCGATCAGTGTTGAAAGTCAGCTTATGCGCAGCCTGCCGACTGATGGGATCGCTTGCGACATATATGAGATAAATTGCGGCATATTTGCGATAACTGCGCGAACTGCGCTCAAAACAAAAGAATATGTCGCAAGGAAACGAAGAAGGGCCCCGCAGACACTGACGAAAACGCCAATTGCGAGGCCCATTTTTTTTGCAAAACGGAAGTCAGGCTTCCCTATTATCAGTCAAACCGGTCGTTAATGCGGGAATCAGGCGCTCTTGAGCAGGCCCTGCTCCTTGAGGGCAGCGTGGCACTCATCCAGCGACAGGCGCGCGCGCGCGATCAGCATGTCGATCTCTTCCGGCTTGATCACCAGCGGCGGCGAGATGATCATCCGGTCGCCCACATGACGCATCACCAGATTGTTGGCAAAGCAGCGCTCTCGGCAGATGTAGCCCACGGTGCCCGCAGGAGCCGCAAAGGCCGCGCGGGCCTCCTTGTTCGGCGTCAGCGCGATAGAGCCCATCATGCCAACGATCTTGGCCTCGCCCACAAGCGGATGATCGGTCAGCGCCTCCCATTTCTTTTTCAGATAGGGGGCCGCAACCTCCCGCACGTGTCCGATGACGTTTTCCTCTTCCAGAATACGAAGGTTCTCCAGCGCCACGGCCGAGGACACCGGGTGCCCGGAATAGGTATAGCCATGGTTGAACTCATCCCCCGCGATCACGGCGGCGACCTCATCGGATACGATGGAGCCACCGATCGGCGCATAGCCGGACGACAGACCCTTGGCGATGGTCATGATATCGGGGCGGATGCCCATGGTCTGGCTGCCGAACCAGTTTCCAGTCCGGCCAAAGCCGCAGATCACCTCGTCCGCGATCAGCAGGATCTCATACTTGTCGCAGATCCGCTGGATCTCGGGCCAGTAGGTGGCCGGGGGTACGATCACGCCGCCTGCACCCTGTACCGGCTCGGCGATGAAGGCCGCAACGCGATCCTCACCCAGTTCCAGAATCGCCTGTTCCAGCTCTTGTGCACGCTGCAGCCCGAAGTCTTCGGGGGACATATCGCCCCCTTCGGCCCACCAATGAGGCTGGTTGATGTGGTGAATATCCGGGATCGGCAGGCCGCCCTGCTCGTGCATGGCGCTCATGCCGCCAAGGCTGCCACTGCCCACGGAAGAGCCGTGATAGGCGTTCTTGCGGCTGATGATGATCGACTTGCTCGGCTTGCCCTTCAGCGCCCAGTAATGGCGCACCATCCGGATGTTGGTGTCATTTGCCTCCGAGCCGGACCCGGCAAAGAAGACATGGTTCAGATCGCCCGGCGCCAGTTCGGCGATCTTGTTGGCCAGCGCGATGGCGGGCACATGGGTCGTCTGGAAGAAGGTGTTGTAATACGGCAGCTCGCGCATCTGACGGGCGGCTACATCGGCCAGCTCATCGCGGCCGTAGCCAATGTTCACACACCATAGCCCCGCCATGGCGTCCAGGATCTGGTTGCCCTCGCTGTCGGTCAGCGTAACGCCACTGGCACGGGTGATGATACGCGCGCCTTTTTGGGCCAGTTCACCATTGGCGGTAAACGGGTGCATGTGGTGCGCGGCGTCCAGGGCCTGCAATTCGGCCGTCGGCATGTGGTTGGTGATCGCATTCATAGGAGTCGCTCCAAAATAAGAGATTGGGTCCAGAATATGATCAAATTCTGCAGTGTCAATCGAATCAGTTGCTCTCGGCCAACCCCATGCTCACCTGCTCCATGCCCTGACAAACGTCCCGCTCCATCGCCAGAGCAGCCATTTCCGGATCCCTGCGACGCAAGGCCTCAAGGATGTCTTTGTGACGGTCCGGAAAGCTCTGCGTGCCAAAGCGTCCGCAGACCACCCGCAGCGAGGGGCCGAACCGTAGCCAAAGACGGTCAGCCAGATCGGTCAGAATCGGGGCACCCGCATGACCATAGAGCGCCGTGTGGAAGCTGTAGTTCTGGGCCAGGTAGCCCGGCACATCTCCGGTGGAAATGGCCCTGTCGAGATCCGTATCAATCCGCTCTAATTCGGCAATATCCTCATCGGAGATATTGACTGTTGCCAGCCTCGAAAGCTCGCACTCTATTGTTTTTCTGGCAAAAATAAGCTCCTTCACATCCGCTGGCGTTATCTGGGGCACCGACACGCGCCGATTGCCCTGGAACACCAGCGCCCCATCGGAGATCAACCTGCGGATGGCTTCGCGCACCGGGGTCATTCCCGCGTCCAGAGCTGCTGTCAGCCCCTGGATCGTCACCGCCTGTCCCGGCGCCAGCTCACCAAACAGGATCTGTTCCCGCAACTGTTGATAGACGGCCTCATGAGCGGGCCGTTTTGCAGCGCCCTCACCTGCGTCCTGCGCCGAAGAACTGGTCTCTGTCACCTTTGGGGATCCTCCTAAATTTTGGGCAGCTTGCACCAAGATCGCCTCGGTGAAAACATAAACAGTATTGCCCCCAGAGGCAAAACTTGATCAAATCCACCCCAGCCGGGCACTGAAACCGGCAGGCACAGGGAGATACTCATGACACTCAAGACGATGACACTGACCGCCGTCGTTGCCCTTAGCAGCGCGGCCGCCGTCGCGGAAGAGGTGCGCGTTTACAACTGGTCCGACTATATCGATGAAGCGCTGCTGGAGAAATTCGAAGCCGAAACCGGTATCGATCTGATCTATGACGTTTTCGACAGCAACGAGCTTTTGGAAACCAAGATGCTGGCCGGCGGGTCGGGTTACGATGTTGTGGTCCCGACCGGCACCTTCCTGCAGCGCCAGATCATGGCCGGCTCGTTCCAGAAACTGGACATGTCCAAACTCCCCAACCACAAGAACATGTGGGATGTGGTCGAGGCCCGCACCGAACAGTACGACCCGGATAACGCCTATTCCATCAACTATATGTGGGGCACCACCGGCATCGGCGCCAATGTCGGCAAGGTCAAGGAACTGCTGGGCGAGGATGCCCCGATCAACTCGCTTGAGCTGGTCTTCAACCCTGCCAACATGGAAAAACTGGCCGAATGCGGCGTGCACTTCCTGGACGCCCCGGCCGAGATGATCCCCGCCGCGCTGAAATACATTGGCGAAGATCCCAACAGCCATGACCCGGACGTGATCGCCAAGGCCGAAGACGTCTTCATGGCCGTACGTCCCTACATCCAGAAATTCCACTCATCGGAATACATCAACGCCCTTGCCAATGGTGACATCTGCGTCGCGGTCGGCTGGTCCGGTGATGTTCTGCAGGCCCGTGATCGCGCCGCCGAAGCCGACAACGGTGTCGAGATCGCCTACAACGCCCCAGTCGAAGGCGCTCAGATGTGGTTCGACCAGATGGCTATCCCCGTGGATGCTCCGAATCCGGATGCTGCGCACAAGTTCCTGAACTTCATCATGGATCCGCAGAACATGGCGGATGCATCCAACTACGTTTACTACGCCAACGGCAACAAGGCATCCCAGGAGTTCCTGGTCGAGGACGTGATTGGCGATCCGGCGATCTACCCGGACGAAGCCACACTCGCCAACCTGTTCACAACCACGCCTTATGACCCCAAAGTCCAGCGCGTCGTGACCCGTCTGTGGACCAAGATCAAATCCGGCACCTGATACTTCGATGCCAGATCCGGCAGGGCGCATCACGCGTCCTGCCGTCCTTATCCTAAGACCGTCCAAAGAGGCCCCGCGCCGCCTTGGACATGGACCGCGCAGGGGGCCGGCTTGACACTTCCCGTTTTTGAACCCTGGAACGATCCCGAGGCGAAGCCCTTGATCGAGTTTCAGAATGTCACCAAGCGTTTTGGCGACTTCACCGCCATCGACGATCTGACCATCGGCATCTACGAGCGGGAGTTCTTTGCGCTCCTTGGCCCATCGGGCTGCGGCAAGACCACGTTGATGCGGATGCTGGCAGGGTTTGAAACCCCGACAGAAGGCAAGATCTTCCTGTCCGGTCAGGACATGGCCCCGGTTCCGCCCAACAAGCGCGCCGTGAACATGATGTTCCAGTCCTACGCCCTGTTTCCGCACCTCAGTATCTGGGACAACATCGCCTTTGGTCTCAAACGCGAGGGGCAATCAAAAGATCAGATCGAAACCCGCGTCGGCGACATGCTGCGCCTCACGCGACTTGAAAAATTCGCCCGCCGCAAACCGCACCAGATCTCGGGCGGTCAACGTCAGCGGGTCGCGCTGGCCCGCAGCCTTGCCAAGGCGCCGAAACTCCTGCTGCTGGACGAACCCCTTGGCGCGCTTGACAAAAAGCTGCGCCAGGACACCCAGTTCGAGTTGATGGACATCCAGGAAAAGACAGGCACCACCTTCGTGATCGTGACCCACGATCAGGAAGAGGCGATGACCGTGGCCAGCCGCGTCGCCGTAATGGACAACGGCAAGATCATTCAGGTCGCCACCCCTGCCGACATCTACGAGGCGCCAAATTCGACCTATGTGGCCGACTTCATTGGCGATGTGAACCTGATCGAAGGCACCACGAAACCGATCGGCGAAGACACCTATGCGCTGCACTGGCGCGAGGGCGCCGAGCCGCTTACCGTCAAGACCGCCAACGGTTTTTCGGACGGGCAAACCGCGCATCTGGCGATCCGGCCCGAGAAGGTCACCATCTCCGCCGAGCGGCCCGAGGCAGCCGACAATGCGGTGCAGGGCAAAATCCTGGATATCGCCTACCTCGGGAATATCTCCACCTATCACGTCGAGCTGCCCTCGGGCGCGGTGATCAAGGCGCAGGCGGCCAATACTCGCCGCATCGCCCGCCGTTCCTACACATGGGAAGACACTGTCTGGCTGTCCTGGACCGCCACGGCAGGCGTTCTCTTGGCTGACTGATGCGCCGCTTTGCCCTGATCGCCATTCCCTACCTCTGGCTTCTGGCGCTGTTCTTGGTGCCTTTTGCCATTGTCCTGAAGATTTCACTGTCCGATGTGGCGCTGGCGCGGCCCCCCTATATGCCGCAATTCGACTGGGCTACGGGCCTTTGGGCTTTTCTGTCCGAGCTGGATTTCGAGAACTTTGTCTGGCTGACGCAGGATGACCTTTACTGGAAAGCCTATCTCAGCTCGCTCCAGATCGCCTTCTTTTCCACGCTGCTGACCCTGATGGTGGGCTACCCGATGGCCTATGGCATGGCCCGCGCCCCCGAAGAATGGCGCGCCACTCTGATGATGCTGGTGATTCTGCCCTTCTGGACCAGTTTTCTGATCCGGGTCTATGCCTGGATGGGGATCCTGTCGAACGAGGGCTTCCTCAATCAGGCGCTGCTGTGGCTGGGTGTGATCAACGAGCCGCTGACAATCCTCAACACCAACACAGCCGTCTATATCGGCATCGTCTACACCTATCTGCCCTTCATGATCCTGCCGATCTATGCCGCTCTTGAACGGATGGACGATTCCCTCATTGAGGCGGCCGAGGATCTGGGCTGCTCGCGCCTGTCCGCCTTTTGGCTGGTGACCATTCCGCTGTCGAAATCCGGCATCATCGCCGGCTGTTTCCTAGTCTTCATCCCCACCTTGGGCGAATTCGTGATCCCGTCGCTCTTGGGCGGCTCTGACACGCTGATGATCGGCAAGGTCCTGTGGGAAGAGTTCTTCTCGAACCGTGACTGGCCGGTGGCCTCGGCCGTAGCCGTGGTGCTGCTGCTCATTCTGATCGTGCCCATCGTGCTGTTCCAGCGCAACCAGCAGAAGCAACAGGAGGCCGAGCAATGAACAGGATGAGCTGGTTCAATACCGTATCGCTGAGTTTGGGCTTTGCCTTCCTCTACATCCCTATGGTGATCCTGGTGATCTTCAGCTTCAACGAAAGCAAGCTGGTCACCGTCTGGGCGGGTTTTTCGACCAAATGGTACGGGGAGCTGATGCAGAACGAGGCTTTCCTCAATGCAGCCTGGGTCACGATCAAGGTGGCGGTCTTCTCTTCAACCATCGCGACCGTCCTTGGAACCATGGCCGCCTATGTGATGGTGCGCGGCGGGCGGTTCATGGGGCGCACCCTGTTTTCCGGCATGATCTACGCGCCGCTGGTGATGCCCGAAGTCATCACCGGCCTGTCGCTCCTGCTGTTGTTCATCGGGATCGGCCTTGATCGCGGGGTTCTCACCATCGTTCTGGCTCATACAACCTTTGCCATGTGCTATGTCTCGGTGGTGGTCTCTTCGCGGCTGGTGACCTTTGACAGATCGCTGGAGGAGGCCGCGCTCGACCTTGGCTGCTCTCCGGCGGAAGCCTTCCGCCTTGTGACGCTGCCGATCATCGCCCCTGCGGTGATCTCGGGCTGGCTTCTGGCCTTTACCTTGTCGCTTGACGATCTGGTTATCGCTTCATTCACCTCGGGACCTGCGGCGACCACCCTGCCGATCAAGATCTTCTCGGCAGTGCGGCTGGGTGTATCCCCCGAGATCAACGCCCTGTCGACGATCATGATTGCCATCGTCACAGTTGGCGTGATCACCGCATCATTAGTGACAAAGCATCAGGCGGTACGGCAGAAACGCGACGAACAAGCCGCGGCCCGCAGCTGATGCGGCGGATCTTTTCGGATTATGCCTATGGGCCAGGCCCGCGCACGGGTTGCTGGTGGGACGAAACAATCGCAGCCCCCGATTGGCCGGAGTTGACCGGAGAGGTCAGCACGGAGGTCGCCATCATCGGGGGAGGCTTTACCGGAATCTCTGCCGCGCTCCACCTCGCAGAAACCGGGGCAAAGGTCACCGTCCTGGAGGCCGAAACACCCGGCTGGGGCGCCTCCGGACGGAATGGGGGCTTTTGCTGCCTTGGCGGCACCATGCTGTCCGGTCAAGCGATGCAGCGCAAATACGGGGAAGAGGCCGCCGAAACCTACGCCGCAGGGGAGCTGGCCGCCATCGAACTGGTGCAGGGCCTTCTCGACCGACTCGGGATCGAGGCAGACACCCACTCCAAAGGTGAAACCCGCATGGCGCACAGCCCGCGCGCCATGAAGGCCCTGCGCCGCGAAGCAGATGAGATCGCGGCCGGTGGCGATACCCCTCAGTTGCTGGAGCAACAAGATCTCCCGGATCATGGGCTGAACGGCACGTTTTTCGGAGCGCTCACCACGCCTGTCGGCTTTGGCCTCAATCCGCGCAAGTATCTCTTCGGGCTGGCAGGCGCTGCCGAGGCCGCTGGTGCCACGCTCTGCCAGAACAGCCCCGTCACCGCACTGTCGCAGGATGCCGACGGGCATGTCTTGACCACTCCTCGCAGGAGCCTGCGTGCCAAAAAAGTGATCATTGCAACCAATGGCTATTCCTGGGACGGGCTGCCGAAATGGCTGTCGGGCCGATACATTCCCGCGCAATCCACCGTCATGGTGACCCGCCCCCTGACCGATGAGGAGGTGCAGGCGCAGGGCTGGTTCAGCGATCAGATGGCCTATGACACACGCAACCTGTTGCATTACTTCCGCCTGATGCCGGACCGGCGCTTTCTGTTCGGGATGCGGGGCGGTATCTTTGCCTCACCCCGCGCCGAAGCCGCGATCCGGCGGTTGCTGCGCAAACACTTCGAAGATCTGTTCCCAGCTTGGCGCGATGTGGAAGGCACCCATTTCTGGTCTGGCATGGTCTCTATGGCACGCAACCTTGTGCCTTTTGTCGGCCCGGTGCCCGGAACGCCGGGAATGTTCGCAGGGCTTTGCTATCATGGCAATGGCGTAGCAATGGGCACCTATGCGGGGCGGCTTTTGTCTGACCTGGTGCAAGGGAAGAAACCGGACCTGCCCTACTCCCCGGTGATTCAGAGCATGGGCAAGTTTCCCTTTGGCCCCGCGCGCCGGATCCTGATGCCGCCCGCCTATGCCATGCTTGGGCTGATGGACTGAAGCGCTGCGATCTCAAGCTCCATCGCCTCGCGGTCCTCTGCGCCGCCCCGTTCGGCCTTCCATAGGCAATAGGCCGCCATGCGCCAGTGAAACCAGGGCAACAAGACCCGAAGGCGCGTGACAACCTGTGGGTCCGGATAGGCCACCAGAAATGCGTCCTCCTCTCCCAAGCTAAGAGGTGCACCGCGATAGAGAAGCTGCATGGCAGGTGACAGGAACAGGGCCAGATCCTCTGCCGGATCGCCCAGTTTGGGGCATTGCCAGTCGATCAGGGTCAGGGTGCCGTCGTGCGCCACCAGGTTGCCGGGCACCGGGTCGCCGTGGATGAGCGTGCTACGCTCTGCTGGCAGCACGTGGCAGCTTGGACGCAGGGCACGCAAGGCATCGCCGGTGCGGCAATCGGCCAGGATCGCCTCTGTCTGCGCTTCGAGCATAGAGCTGCCATTGGCGCCTTTGGGCAGCCCCGCAAAGGCCGTCTGGTCGTGCAGGCGACCCAAGAGGCGGGCGACAGGGGCCGGACCATGCTGCCAGGGCGCGCCCTTCAGATGGGAATACGCCAGCCAGTGACGCCCTTCGAAACAGCCTGAACGCACCAGATGCGGCACCATTCCGGTGCCCGACAGCGCTCGCAGCGCCGCCAGCTCACAGCCGGGATCATTGGAGAACAGGGGATTCGCACCACTTTGATCGTAGAGCTTCACCACGAGGGGCCCCATGCGCCACACGTAGTTCGAGCGCCCGCCGGTCAGGATCCGGGGTGCCTGTGCCTCCAGTCCCAGGCCCGCAAGATGGCTAAAGAACCTGGCGTGAAATTCGCAAGTCAGGGCTGACAGGGTCCGCTCCCATTGGCAAAGGCCCACGGATGTGGGGAGTCACAAAGACGTCTTGCCGCTGGTCAAAAGGACCCTGCCAAACAGAGATCAGGCGTCCGTGGACCGGTTGCGCAAGGCCGTCACAGAGGAGGCCAAGATCGCCGAGCCGCCCTCGGTTATCAAGACCACATCACTGCCAAGCATCTGGGTTTCTTTCACTTCGGTGTAAACCTCCGCCAGATCGGTCAGCACAACATCATCGCCTCTGCGGCTTTCGATGGTGAACGTATAGCTGCCTTCCTCAACCGTGTTGCCGTCCTTGTCGGTTCCATCCCAGGAATAGGGCTCTGCCGAGACGGGCAACGCGATTCGGTTGACCTCTGTTCCATTGGAATCCCGCACGATCATCGTCACCGCATCAGCAGTAGCCGCAGGGTTCGGCGAAACCACCACTGGGGATGTTCCGTTGAAATAGCCGGGCGCCGAAACGCGCGCTTCCATACCAACCCAGCCGGACATGGCCGCCATGTTGGACAGTCCCAGCTGATTCTGCATCGCAACCAGTGTCTCGTTGCCCTGCACCTGCTGTTCCACCATCGAGAACTGAGCCAGTTGCGAGGCGTATTCGGTCGAATCAAGTGGCTCCAGCGGATCCTGATAACGGGCCTGAGCCGTCAGCATCTTCAGAAAGGTCTCGAAATCCGAGGTCAGCCCCGTTGCGCGCTTGCTCTGGGCGCTGCTGGATTGGGTTGTGGCTGCGGTGGTCGCCGCGCTTACTGCATCAGTCATTGATTATACCCTCATGTCCACGCCGGTCGTACCCAGGCGGAGGTCTTTCATTTGTGTATCGGCAACCTCGTCAGTGATTGCCATGTCGGTATCCGTTCCACGAATGCCCGCCGCGGAGCCGGAGCCGTCGGAAAGCCCCTGCTCGGTCTGACCTCCAAAGGCAGAATCACCGCTGCTGAATTCGAAAGAGATGTCCTGGAACCCCATGCGGCGGAACTCTTCGGCCAATTCATTGATATGACGCCGCATGAGATCGCCCGTTTCCGGTCGCTCGGTCTGGATGGTCATGACGATACCCGTCTCACTCGTGGAGACGCGCATTTTCACGCGGCCCAGCTCTTCGGGGTTCAGCGACACTTCCATGTTCCGCTCACCCTTGGCGGCAAAAGCCTCGGCCAGCTGCGTTGCAATCATGCGCGGGGTTTCCACGCGATGAGTCGCGCCGGGCTGGAACACAGCCTCGGTCAATAGCTGCGACAGACCGGGCATCTCTGCAGTCAAGGAAGTGTGACTTGCCATCGAATCGGCCAGCAAGGATGCCGACTGTGATCCCTTGGCAATATCGGCCTGCAGGGTCTGCGCCAGCGAAAGCGCCGCGTTTGCCGAGGCCATAGCGGAGTTCGGCGCTGTCACGCCGGCGGCCGCAGCGCTGGCCTGAGAGACCGCAGGCGCAACCTGCACCTCACCCTCGCGGCTGCGATACCGAGCCTGGCGTTTTTCACCGGCTTCCGCATTTTGAACCTGAACCTGGAACACCGATTGCGACGCAGATGCCGGAACCGGGTTTGCGGATGCAGGGGCGCCAGGCGACGTTCCCGCGCTCTGCAGGCGACCCTCAACACCTCTGTCCGAGGGCGGGCTTTGCTTGTCCCCCTCGCCGGCTTGCAGTTTGGCCTGCACCGCAACAGCTTCCTGAGACGCTGTGCGCCCTTGCCCCTGAACCTGAGACGATGCGGGTGTGGCGGTTCCCGTTTCGGAGCGGCGCATCTCACTTAGCCCGGCCTCCGCTTTCGCAGAACGCCCTGCCTCCTTGGCACCGGCTGCGTCCAACGGGACATCGCTTTCGGCCTGAGATGTGTGTGATGCCCCCTTGCTTTCAAGGTCGGGTTTCGCCGCGGCCTCTGCCGAAACTGCCTGTCCGGCAGCGGATGCCTTGGCCGCCGCCGCATCCCCTACTGTGGGTCCAGGCACAGCCATGCGGCCGCGTTTTGCCATGTCGGCATCACCTTCGGCATCATTGCTCTGCGGGTTCGCCGCATCCGAGGCTTCCCGAGCCATTTGCCCGAGCATTTCCCCATCAGTCCGGGAGGCCGAAGCCTTCACAGCTGCTTGCTCACGGCTCAAGTCATTCGCGGCTTCGGCAACGACTTCTGAGCCGTCCGATCCGGCCTGACTCTCAATCGGATCCGCAGCATTTTCGCTTTTCTCGGATGTCGAGTGATCGGCTTGACCTTTCGGGGCGCTGGAGGCAGCTCCCTGATCCGCATTTTTCGGTTTTGATGGCGTATCCGCTTCCGGCTTGGTCCGCTTATCCTCGACATGATCTGCAAAGGATCGATCCTTTGCCGTATTTGACGACGACTTGTACGCATCCTGCGCCGGTGAGGCCTTGGTTCCCTGGGCTCCGCCGAGGGTTTGGCCAATGAGTGATGTGCTGTGCATGGGCTTCCAGACGTTCTATCTCGATGCAACCGGTCTACAGCAAAGCGGTTACGGCAATTTTAACCGGTTCTGTCGCAGTCTCTGAAAAATCGAAGCAATTCGAAACTTCTTTCAAATCGAGGCCAAAATGCCGGATCCAATTCAAACCGTTCAAATGACGCCGATATCGAAACCGCTGTCAAACACGGTGTCACACACCCCAGCAGAAGACCCGCTTCGCAAGGCAGCCATCGACCTAGAGGCTTCATTTCTCGCGGAAATGTTGAAGTCGGCGGGGCTCGGAGAATCACGGGAAGGCTTTGGTGGCGGCGGCGCCGGAGAAGACCAGTTTTCGAGTTTTCTGGTTCGCGCCCAGGCCGAGCAAATTGCAAAGGCAGGCGGCATTGGCCTGGCCGAATCACTGTACCACGCCCTGAAGGAGGCACAAAATGACCACCCCTAACCCCCAAACCCATATCGACGAACTTGACCGAATCCTGGATGAGGAACGCGCGGCGCTGATGGAGGGAGATCTGGCGAAGCTGGAAAAGATCCTTGCACGCAAGGAAGACGTAATTGATCAGCTCAACGCCATCTCTGACCTGGAGCGCGACACGCTTGCCAAGGTTCAGACCAAGGTGATGCGCAACCAGGACATGCTGGAAAGCGCCATGGAGGGCATCCGCTCTATCGCGGCCCGGATGGCCGAACTGCGCCGCGTACGTAAAGGACTGGACGTCTACGACAGCACCGGCCGCAAGACCCGCTATGGCACACGCCTCGACAAGAAGCTGGAGAAGCGCGCTTAAGCCGATGCAATTTAGGGAAAATTCTACGGATTGGAATTTGGCTCATTAGCACTCCCTTAGCAAATATCGCGGCAAAGTCACCTTGCATCTCGGAAACACGAGGTGGCGCGAAAACCGGTCGGTTGAACGCATTGTCAGAAAGACGTCAGAGAGCGCCCTTCGGGGCAGGGAAAATCAGAGACCAAAGTGTCTCTTCGCTAAAGGAATATAAGCTATGACCAGCATTCTGACCAACAACGGCGCAATGGTTGCGCTGCAGACCCTGAAAACCATCAACAACAACCTGGAAAACACCCAGAACGCGATCTCCACCGGTAAAGAGATTGCAACCGCCAAGGACAACTCGGCAATCTGGGCGATCTCCAAGGTTATGGAATCGGACGTCTCCGGCTTCAACGCCGTATCCGACTCTCTGGCGCTGGGTGAATCCACTGTTGCGGTTGCACTTGCCGGTGCAGAGCAGATCACTGAACTCCTGAAAGAGATGAAGGAAAAGGTGGTTGCAGCAACCGGTGAGAACGTTGACAACGACAAGCTCGATGCGGACGTTACCGAACTGAAGAACCAGATCACCTCGATCATCTCCGCTTCTCAGTTCAACGGTGCGAACCTGCTGAACAGCGAAGGTGGCGACATGACTGTTCTGTCCTCGCTGGATCGCGACTCCGCCGGTGACATCTCCTCGTCGAACATCACCGTGTCGTCGGTCAACTTCGAATCCAACCTGGACCTGACCACCGTTGACGTGTCTTCCTCGACTGCGGCCGACGCCTCGATCAGCGAGATCGAACTTCTGATCCAGACCGCAGTTGACGGCGCTGCCGCACTGGGTGCCTCCGCTTCACGGATCGAGAAGCAGTCCGAATTCGTGTCGAAAGTGACCGACGCGATGAAGAGCGGCATCGGCTCGCTGGTGGATACCGACATGGAAGAAGCATCTGCGCGACTGAAGGCTCTGCAGACACAGCAGCAGCTTGGCGTACAGGCGCTATCCATTGCCAACTCGGCGCCGCAGACCCTGCAGCAGCTGTTCCGTTAAACGGCCTGATCTGGGGCGCGCCTGGCGCGCCCCAGTCCTCTATCCTCAGAGAACCTGAAGAAATAGTACGTTAGGAAAACACGTGAATGCCCTTCTGAATGCGAAGCGCGCCTATTCTGCGGCAAAAGCCCCGACACGCACACCGAAAGACCTGGAGTTCGAGGCAATCGCTCGGATTACGCACCGCATAATCCGCGCATCGAAACAAGGACCAGAGGGTTTTTCTGCACTTGCCGAAGCTCTGAATGACAACCGCAAACTGTGGCAGATCTTTCAAACAGACGTCAACAGTTCGGACAACGGGCTTCCCGAAGACCTCAAAGAGCAGATCCTCTATCTCGCGGCGTTCACGACCCAGTACACCAGCCGGATACTCGCCCGCAAAGCGGGAGTCGGCCCCCTGGTAGAAATCAATACGGCCATCATGCGTGGCCTGCGCAGCGGAGCATCCTAAATATGAGCGGTCTGGTCCTCAAACTTGCCCCAAAAGAACGCGTCCTCGTAAACGGCGCGGTAATCGAAAACGGAGATCGACGCAGCCGTCTCTCCATCGTTACACCTGATGCCAACATCTTGCGTCTGCGTGACGCGATTCATCCCGAAGAAGCCAATACTCCGGTACGGCGTGTCTGCTATGCGGCACAGCTGGTACTCTCGGGCGATGTTGATCCTGAAGAAGATCGCCTGCCCATGCTGCGGCGCATCGAAGAGTTGAGCCAGGTGTTCACGGACCCTGACAGCAGAGCCGCCTTGGCCGAGGCCACGGATTCGCTCCTGAACAACAACCACTATCGCTGCCTGAAGGCACTGCGGGCCCTGTTGCCGCGTGAAGAACGCCTGATGGCTATCCGCCCGTCATGATCCTCTATCAGCCGATCATACCCACCGATGGCATTGCAGGATGGAAATTCCTGCAATCGACCTACGACAAGCAGTTCGATACCTTTTCCAAGGATCCTGTTCTGTCCAGGGAAAGCGATTATTTCCTTGAAAACATCGGCAAGGTCGAGACGGCCGCGGATCTGGTCAAGGACACCCGCCTTCTGGGTATCGCCCTCGGGGCCTTCGGCCTGGATGATCAGCTTCCGATGAAAGCCCTCGTACAGCGTGTGCTGGAAGACGGGTCTTCGGCAGACGACGCTCTGGCCAACAAGCTGGGGGATGATCGCTGGGTTGCCTTTACCGAGGCGTTTGGCTTCGGCCCCGGGGAAACGGTAAAGACCCGTTCGCCCAAGGACATGGAGAATATCGTTTTTTCGAACAAGACCCAGTCCTTCGAAGCTGCAGTCGGTCAACAGAATGAATCCATGCGGATCGCCCTGTTTGCCCAGCGGGAACTCGTCAATATCGCAACCGACGTCAACGAAGACGGTGAGCCGACTTCGGTCAACACCAAATGGTTCAACGTGATCGGCCAGCCAGCCCTTCAGCAGATGTTCCAGACGGCGTTGAACCTGCCAAGCAACTTCATCCAGCTGGACATCGACCAGCAGCTCGGCATCTACAAGGATCGTGCACAACGGTTCCTTGGAACGGATGATCTCGGGGTGTTTGCGGATCCTGAAAAAATGGAAGAGCTGACGACGCGCTATCTTGCCCAGGCGCAGCTGGCAGATTTTCAGGCCTCGCAATCGAGTGCGTCAACGGCGCTCATGTTGCTGATGCAGTAGCCTGTGAGACCGATCCGAACGATCTAGAAAAGCGCCTGCCGGGATCCTCCGGCAGGCGCTTTTCTTTGGGATAACAGAAGTCCGGCGCCGCATGGTCCAACCATGGCCGCCGGTTCTGCAGCCATTGCTCACCGCCCGGCAGCCGCGCGGCGCAAGAGAAGCTTCAAGCGATCAAAGCTGCCTTTCACCCCACCGGCTTCATCCCGCCCGAAGAATCCATCCAGCTCGGGCCAGAGCTTGACGGCCGTATCCAGCACCGGGTCGCTGCCTTCGGAATAGAGCCCCGCACGAATCATCACTTCTGACTGTTCATACGACCCCAGATACTTGCGCACATCCAGGATCAGATCATTCTCTTCCTTGGTGGCCGCCGCAGGCAAACTCCGCGATACGGAACGCGATACATCGATGGCCGGGAAGCGGCCACGCTCGGCGATTTCGCGACTGAGCACGATATGCCCATCCAGAACCCCCCGCAGAATATCCGCAATGGGCTCATCCATGTCGGACCCCGCAACCAGAACACTGAAAACCGCAGTGATATCGCCCTGATCGCCGGACCCCGGCCCTGCACGTTCGCACATCCCCGTAATGAGCGGCGTCACCGAAGGCGGGAATCCACGCAAGGCGGGGGCTTCGCCGGAAGCGGCAGAAATCTCACGGTGGGCCTCGGCAAAACGAGTGACCGAGTCCGCCAGAAGAAGGACATTCTTACCCTGGTCACGAAAATGCTCGGCAATCGTCATTGCAGCCCAGGCACAACGGCGGCGCACAAGGGGAGACTGGTCAGAGGTTGCCGCGACGACAACGGATCGGCGCATCCCTTCCGGCCCCAAAACCTGCTCGACAAAGTGATTCACCTCGCGCCCACGCTCACCAATGAGCGCCATGACAACCACATCGGCCTCCATATTTTGCGCAAGTTTTGCAAGAAGCGTCGATTTACCGACACCGGAACCTGCGAAAAGGCCAATTCGCTGTCCACGCACCACCGGGAGAATCGTGTTGAGAACTGACAGTCCGGTGTTCAGCCGTTCTCCCATGTGACGGCGACCAGCTGCCTTGGGAGGGGCAGACATAATGTCCCGTGCCTTTTCTCCCCGCAGAAGGGGCCGACCATCCAGCGGTTCCCCGAAGGGATCAACGACCCGCCCAATCCAGTTGTCACTTGGGGCAAAATCAGGCGCAGAATACAGTAAAACCGGGTCTCCCATGGCGACACGATCTGGCGCCTTGTCAGATAACATACTGATTTTATCTGAATAAATTTTCAGCACCTCGCCGTGCAGCTCGTCCTTCGGACCGCGCCGCAGTACCAGGCGATCCCCGATGCGGGCGACGGTCTGAAGGCCGGAAATTTCTATTTCTCCCCCGGCGATTCCGATCACCCGCCCCATGGGCGTTGCCAGGCGTTTGCTCGCGATTTCTTCGGTCATTGCTTTCAGCTCAGCAATCATGGTCGAGGCCTCCAATTGTTTCCCGCAAACAATTTCTAAAGGAATCGGGGTTAAGCCTTGATTGAAATCGATCGAGGGAGAAGCCCCGGTGTTTACGGAACTGAATGTTTTCAAAATTGCATATGCCATGGCGACCCATGCCGGGAAGCGCCAGGCACTGGTGTCGCAGAACATCGCAAATGCGGACACCCCTGGCTATCATGCCAAAGACATCAAACCCTTCAAGGAAGTCTACGCGGCCAATGCGCGTCCCGGTGACATGGTCGCCAGCCGCGCCTCCCATCTGAACGGCACGGCCGGGATCGGGATGGACTGGGCCGTGACCGAGACAGGCGCTGGGTCGGATCCCAACGACAACTCCGTTTCCATTGAAACCGAGCTTCTCAAAAGCGTTGAGACCAAGCGCCAGCATGATCGCGCCATGGCGATCTACAAGTCTTCGATGAACATCCTGCACGCCAGCATTCGGCGCAACTGAAGGGGGAGATGAACCATGAGTGAGTTTTCCAGAGCCCTGAGCGTAACGGCAAGCGGCATGAAAGCCCAGGCGGCACGCCTGCGCCATGTCTCCGAGAATATCTCGAACGCCGATACACCCGGCTATCGCCGCAAGACCGTGCCGTTCGAAGCGATTCGCGACCTCAACACCGACGTAGAAAGCGTCAAAGTTGGCCGCGTCACACTGGACCGCAGCGATCTGGAAAAAGTCTACGATCCTTCGCATCCGCTGGCGGATGAGTCCGGCCACTATCAAGGGTCCAACGTGGACCTGATGATCGAAATCGCAGACGCGCGTGAAGCGCAGCGCAGCTATGAAGCGAACCTCAAGATGTTCGACCAGACCCGTCAGATGTCGGCTTCGCTGATGGATTTGCTGAAACGATAACCTAACCCTTTGACCTTGGAGATCCAGAATGGATATTCGCTCCCTTTCCGCAGCAAGCGGCTATGCAGCAGCACGCCCGGCCACGCAGGCCGACCCAGAATTCACCGGCACCGGTGCCACCGAACGGGCCAAGGCGAGCTTTGAGAATTTCACCAACACGCTGAAAACCAGCGAGCAGGCATCCGTGCAGGCCATGACCGGCAACGGCGACCCCCATGCGCTGGTCCAGGCCCTGGCCCAGACCGAGCTGGCCGTCGAGACCGCAGTCACCGTACGCAACAAGGTGGTCGAAGCCTATCAGGAAATCCTGAGGATGCCGGTCTAAGCCATGATGACTGAAGGCCTGTTCTACGACACCCTGCGCCAGGCCTTATGGGCCGCGGTCATGATGTCCACGCCGATCCTGATTGTGGCGCTGGTTGTCGGCCTGGCCGTCGGCCTGTTTCAGGCTCTCACGTCAATCCAGGAAATGACGCTCACCTTCGTGCCGAAACTGGCTGCGATCCTCGTCGTTTTCTGGGTGTCGATGGGCTTCATGACACAAACACTTGTGGCCTTTTTCAATGGCCATGTCATTCCGCTGATTTCTGGAGGTTCTTGATGGAAACCGCAGGTTACGCAACCCTCTCCCGCCAATCCGGGCTTATGCGCGAAATGCGGGTGGTGGCGAACAACATCGCTAACGCCGCAACCACAGGGTACCGGTCCGAAGGGTTGATCTTCTCCGAATACGTGAAATCCGCGCCGGGTCAGGAATCGCTGTCCATGGCGCGCGCGAACATTCACAATACCTCTCTGGAACAGGGGCAGTTGACCAAGACAAACGGCACCTTCGATTTCGCCATCGAGGGAGATGCCTTCTTCATGGTCGAAACCCCGCAAGGCGAGCGCCTGACACGCGCAGGCGCCTTTTCTTCGAATGCAGCGGGCGATCTGGTTACGATGGACGGGCACCGGGTTCTGGACGCTGGCCGGGCGCCGGTTTTTGTCCCCACCGACGCCGAATCGGTGCAGGTTGGCGCTGACGGCACCATCAGTGCAGACGGTCAGCCACTGGGCCAGATCGGCCTGTTCAGACCTCTGGAAAAACACACCATGTCCCGCGAGGACGGCGTGATGTTCCGGGTCGACGGTGACATCGAAGAAGCCCTTGATGGCCGCGTTCTGCAAGGCTTCCTCGAAGGGTCCAACGTGAACGCAATCCACCAGGTGTCCCGTCTGGTCGAGATTCAGCGGGCCTATGAAATGGGCCAAAGCTTCCTGACAACCGAAGACGAGCGCATCCGCGCCGCCATCAAGAACCTGATCAAGTAGGAGAAACACCATGCGTGCCCTTAAGATCGCCGCCACCGGTATGAGCGCGCAGCAACTGCGCGTCGAAACCATTTCGAACAACCTCGCCAACATGAACACCACGGCCTATAACGCACGGCGCGCCGAATTCGCCGACCTGCACTATCAGCAGGTATCGCGAGCCGGCACGGTGAATGCTTCTGACGGCACTGTCCTGCCCACCGGCGTTCAGGTCGGTCTGGGTGTCCGCCCGGCCGCAATCTCGCTTCACTTGGCTCAAGGCCCGTTGCAGGAAACCCAGAATGATCTGGATCTGGCCATCGACGGCAAAGGCTATCTGGAAGTCACCCTGCCCTCTGGTCAGACCGCCTACACCCGCGATGGCGCCCTGAAACGCTCTGCCGAAGGGCTGATCGTGACCTCGGACGGCTATCCGGTCTCACCCGAGATCACCATCCCGGATGATGCCCGCAGCATTTCCATCAACGCCGAGGGCGAAGTCTACGCCTACTTTGACGAGGCCGCAGAAGGCGAACTCCTGGGCCAGCTGACGCTGTCCGGTTTTTCCAACCCCAAAGGCCTTGAGGCGCTCGGCAGCAACCTGTTCAGCATTACAGAGGCCTCTGGCCCGGCGCTGACATCTACCGCCGGCGCTGACGGCCTGGGCACCCTGCGTCAGGGGTATCTGGAGGCCAGCTCGGTCGATGCGGTGCGCGAAGTCACCGAACTGATCGAAGCCCAGCGCGGCTATGAAATGAACGCCAAAGTCATTTCGGCAGTCGACCAAATGATGGGCGCAACCACACAGGTCCGCTGATGAAACTCAAACTCGCCCTCCTTGTCACGCTGATCGCGCAGACCGCCGCCGCCGATATTCTGGTGCCGGTGCGCACGATCCGTCCGAAGGAAGTCCTGACGGCTTCGGATCTGGCGCTGAAACCCGGAGAGGTCCTGGGCGCGCTGTCAGACCCAAGCGACGTGATCGGGCAGGAGGCGCGGGTTGCGCTTTATCCAGGTCGCCCCGTTCGGGCTGGCGATATTGGCCCCCCCGCCATCGTTGAACGCAATGATCTTGTCATCCTGACGTTCAGCCGCGGCGGGCTGACAATTTCCGCCGAAGGGCGTGCTTTGGGGCGCGGCGCGGAAGGCGAACTGATCCGCGTGATGAACCTGTCATCGCGCTCAACCGTAACCGGACGCATAGCGGCCGACGGATCCGTCGAGGTAAAATAATGAAAAACAGAGCATTTTATTCCAAGTCCGCCCTGGCTGGGCTGATCATTCTCGGCGCATGCGGACGGGCAGACCATATCGGCAAGCCCCCGTCCTTTTCACCGGCAAACGAGTCGTCGGAACACGTCGCGATGCTCTGGCAGGGTCTACCTCTGGACAGCCAGCCCCGCCGCGCCGTTGACAATGCCTCGCTCTGGAGCGGCTCGCAAAACTCCCTTCTGGGTGATCGCCGCGCCATGAAGAAAGGCGACATCATGACCGTCGTCATCGAGATCGATGAGACGGCCGAGATCAAGAACGACACGGCACGCTCGCGTTCCGGTTCGGAAAGCCTGGAGCTTCCGCAGCTTCTGGGCCTGCCCCAGCGCCTTGACGAAAACCTGCCTGATGGGGCTTCCTCGGCCAATGCTGTTGAGCTTGGCAGCTCGAGTTCTGCCTCTGGCAAAGGTTCGGTCAAACGTAGCGAAAAGCTGGAACTGAGAGTGGCCGCCACCGTTGTCGACGTGCTGCCCAACGGTGTGCTGGCAATCAGCGGCTCGCAGGAGTTGCGGGTGAATTTCGAAATGCGTGAACTGTTGGTGACCGGTTACGTGCGCCCGCAGGACATCAGCCGCCAGAACGAAATCACCTATGACAAGATCGCTTCGGCGCGCGTTTCCTATGGCGGACGCGGTCAGATCACGGACATGCAGCAACCGCGCTACGGACAACAGGTCCTTGATGCGATCCTGCCCTTCTGAGGTTTCAAATGATTGCAAAACTCCTCCCAGTCATCCTGCTGATCGTCGGCACCGGAGTCGGAATCGGTGCCGGGCTCATGCTTGCGCCCGAACCTGATCCCCAAGTCGAAACCGCCGAGGCACAGCAAGATGCCGAAGCTGAACATACGGAAGAAGAGTCCGACCAAGGAAAAGCCGAAGAGCACGAGTACAACAGGCTGCCAAATCAGTTCATTGTACCGGTGGTCGAACGGGACGAGCTGACCTCCATGGTTGTGATCACGCTCAGCCTTGAGACAAAGACCGGGATGGCAGAGAAAATTCGCCTCTATGAACCAAAACTCAGGGACGTTTTCCTGCAGGTTCTGTTCGACCATGCCAATATGGGAGGGTTTCGCGGCGCCTTCACACGGTCCGATGTCATGACTCCGCTTCGGACCGCGTTGCGCGAGGCTGCACAGCAGCTCTTGGGAAAGGATGTCTACGATGTCCTGATCATGGATATCACCCGCCAGGACGTCTGAGGCGTTTCGCAAACCAAAACGATACGCGGCCGGAACTGAACAGTTCCGGCCGCGATGTTTTTCAAAATGCTCACGATACGGCTGCGGCTGCGCCGCAAGTTCATCCCGGCAACCGCATGTTCGAAAGCGCCCCCCTCACGGGAAGCGCCTCGATGCAGCGGTGCTCCGACAGCCTGTCGGCCTAAGACGACAGGCTCTCCTGAAGCGCCTTGATCCTTGCCATTCTGATCCGCTTGTGCTCGGCCTTGGCCATGTCTTCGATTGCGGTCTTGCGACCGAAAGACTTGCGCAGCTTGTCCATTGCCATCAGCTTTCTGGCTGTCACCTTGGCAAGCTCCATGTTCAACTCCCTGCGGGTCCGGATATGCCACCCTTCCCAAAGAAGATCGGCACCAAGCGCCTTCATGGCATGGTCTTGATCTGCCTGCACCCGCGTTTCCAGCACCCGTTCCTGCAACTTGTTCAGTTGCCCGCGCAGCCGCGCTTCTTCGTCCAGCACAGGTTTCACTCGGGCATGTTCCCGCAGATATTGCGCATGAGTCACCGCAGCCATCTGATCCAGCATTTTTTTCTTTTTCATCAGATCCCTCCTTTTGCCCGCTCCCGCATGGCTTCCGCAAAACGGATTGCCGCAGCCACAGGCGCATAATGTTCTTCCTGAATTTCCTGTCCGATCTCGATCGTCGCATGCAGCGCCCGTGCGGTGGGCGGATCGCTATGGATCGGTACGGCATTCTCATTGGCGACACGGCGGATCGCAGCGGCAACTTCGTCCACGCCCTTGGCCACGCATATTGGTGCTGACCCTTTTTCACGGCTCCATTGCAAGGCCACCGCGTAGTGAGTCGGGTTGACGATAACCACATCAGCCTTCGGGACATCTGCCAGCATCTGCCCCATGGCGATCTGTTGAGCCTTCTGCCGACGCTGCCCTTTCATATGAGGGTCACCTTCGGCATCCTTCATCTCGTCCTGGATTTCCTTGCGGGACATCATGTTTTTGCGCCGATGCTCTGCATGCTGAAACGCTGCATCGATCACGCCAATGGGCAAGGCGATCAAGAGCGACAGAACCAGGAACTCCATGCCCAGTTTTGCCAGCATCATCACAACTGAAAAGGCGCCGGTTCCGGACGTGGCGATCATTTCCGGCATACGGTAGCCCAGATAGAGACCAAGACAGATCGAGTAGAGCACGAGTTTGACAAAACTCTTGAAGAACTCGAACAAGCCCGCGCGACCGAATTTGTTCTTCGCGTTCGAGATCACCGAAATCTTTGAGACTTTTGGCTCCAGTCTGCTGGGAGCGAACACCAGTGCTTTCTGAGCCAGAATCGACAAAAGAACTGCCGCGAAGGGCACCACGAACATCGGCAGCAATGGGCTCACCAGGGCCATCAACAACCCGCCGATGGGCGTCGTGCCGGAACCGTTGAACAAGAGTTCCGCATGCCTGTCGGGCTGGTCCAGCAAGGACATCAAGGCCGTGCCGAACCCGTGCATCATGTCGCTGCCTACCGCATACAAGGCGACCAGCAGTCCTGCGTAGGCCGCAGCGACCGACAGATCGGTGGACTTTGCAACCTCACCCTTTTCACGCGCCTTTCGGAGTTTCGCTTCCGTCGGCTCGAATGACTTGTCTGAATCGTCGTCCTGACCGCCGCTCATGGAATGTTGCCTCCCGGATCCCCGAGAAAGGTCGTCAAGGCCCGGAACCACACGTCCAGGATCATCGGGCTGGCGATCATCAGAATGAACAGCCCGCCAAAGGTGATCACCGGCGCACCGACAAAGGCGACCATCAACTGCGGCATCGCCCGGTTGATGACACCAAGCGTCAGGTTATAGATCACGGCCGTGATCAGGAACGGCGCGGCAAGGGTAAAGGCCATGTAGAAGCTTTTCGAAATCCGTTGCACCCCCCATTCCGACAAGGCTGCCGGATTCGGGAATACACCAACGGGAAAGGCCTCGTAGGAGTATATCATGAACTGCGCAACGCGCACATGAAGCCCGAGCATGACCGCAAGCGCCAAGCCAGATACCAGCAGAACAGCCCCCAGAGCCGGCATCGGTTCCGCACCGATGCCGCCCAGGACCTGCGACAACGAGGTACTTTGCGCAGCCATCGTGCCTGCGGTCTGCAAGGCGTGCACGAAGAACCGGATCCCCATCCCCAGAGCCAGCCCCACCACGGCCTCGCTGGCCGCATAGCCTGCGTATTGCAGGGGCCCGGTGGGGATCGGCATTTGGGGCAGCGCCGGTGCGACGATCGCGGTAAAGGCCAGCGCAATGGCCAGTTTGATCCGCGCAGGAACGTATTGTTCGCCAAAGGCTGGCAGAACCGACGTCATCGCACCGATCCGCAGAAACACCATAGCCCCATGCCAGAACGCCGCGCCGAAAAGCGCAAAGAGTTCCGGAGGGAGGTCCAGCAGGTTCATGCCTGTACCATACCCACCAGCGCTGGCCGTGCCTCCAGCCCGATCTCTTCGAAAGACAGAACCGGATTGGTTATACCGCGGGATTTCAGGATGGTGCGCAGATAGCGGCGGCGGCGTGTCGAGGTCACCACGGCGGCAAAGACCCCCTGCTCGGTGATGTTGGTAAGCCGCTCGCTCAGACCTTCGGCCAGACGGTTGAACATGTCCGGCGGCAGCGCGATATCGAGCCCACCACCCTGAGTGTCGACCTGATAGGTCGAGAAGGTATCCTCCCATTCCGGCGCGAGTTGCACCAGCGGGATGGTACCATCCTCGCGTTTCATTTCGGCAACCAGCTGGAACCCCATGCGCTGACGCACATGTTCGCAGATCAGCTCTGGCTGGGTGACATGCACCCGAGCCTCGGCGATGGCCTCCAGAATCAGCGGCATGTTTCGGATCGAGACCCGCTCATCCAAGAGCAGACGCAGCACCGCATGCAGGATATCCATCGGGACCTTGTCCGGGATCAGATCATCCAGGAGCTTGCGGTTGGCCTCGGCCCGGAACGGATCCGACAGCTCGGTCATCTCGTTCAGGATCCGGCGCAGCGACTTCAGGGTCAGCAGGCGCGAGAAGTTCTGTTTTATGACTTCAAGCAGGTGCGTCGCCAAGATTTCCGGAGCAGTCACAACAGTGGCCCCGGCAACGGCAGCCTCGTCCTGGCTTTTACTGGAAATCCAGCGTGCAGGGGCACCATAGACGGGCTCGGTCACATCGGTGCCCGGCGGCAGGGATGAATGGTTGTCCGGCATAAGCGCAAGCACCATTTCCGGATGGAGCGTGCCCCGCGCCTGTTCAACGCCTTGAACCTTGATCACGTATGTTCCCATTTCCAGGTCAGCCTGATCGGTCAGTCGAATCTCGGGCAGGATCAGACCAAAGCTGGTTGCAATATGCGTCCGCATATTGGCGATCCGCGCATCCAGGCCCGTGCCTGAGTCGAGGACCATGCTGACAAGGTCCGGAGAAAACTCGAGATGAAGATCATCCAAGTCAAGAATATCGCCCAAGGCCTTGGAAGGCTCGGGATTGGCAGCAACCTCCAGCTGCTCCTCGATCTCAGCGTCTTCCGCCGCCTGTTTCTTCATCTGGATGCGATAGGCGAGGTAACCAAGGACTGCACCCCCCGTGATGAACGGCAGGAACGGCAAACCCGGAACCAGTGCAAACAGGACCATCAGAACGGCAACCGTGGTCAGGGCTGCGGGGTGCTTGCCGAATTGTTCGAACAGGGCAATATCGGTCGCCCCGGTTGCACCGCCACGGGCCAGCAGAAGGGCAGCCGCGATGGAAATGATCACCGAAGGGATCTGGGATACAAGGCCATCGCCCACCGTGAGAATAGCGTAGGTCTCAAAGGCGCTGCCAATGGGCATGCCATGTACCAGAACCCCCATGATCAGCCCCATGATGAGGTTCAAAAGGGTGATGAGAAGTCCGGCAACGGCGTCGCCCTTGACGAATTTCGATGCACCATCCAGCGAGCCAAAGAACGTCGTCTCGCGTTGATCTGTTTCACGGCGCGCGCGCGCCGTGGCGTGGTCGATTGCGCCTGCGGACATATCGCTGTCGATGGCCAGCTGCTTGCCCGGCATACCATCC
This sequence comes from Phycobacter sedimenti, assembly GCF_038148855.1. Taxonomy (NCBI): domain Bacteria; kingdom Pseudomonadati; phylum Pseudomonadota; class Alphaproteobacteria; order Rhodobacterales; family Roseobacteraceae; genus Phycobacter; species Phycobacter sedimenti. The sequence continues at coordinate 67,085 of NZ_JBBVGR010000003.1, forward strand.
AGAGCAAAACGGGCTCCAACTTCAGCCATACGGGCCGCGCCCTTGGTTATGACCATGAAGTTCACGATCAGGAGCACGCCAAACACCACCAGGCCGAGGAAAACGCTGCCCCCCATGACGAACTGGGCAAAGCCCTGAATCACATCCCCCGCCGCATCGGTGCCGGTGTGTCCCTGACCGATGATCAGCTTGGTGGAGGAGACGTTCAAGGACAGTCGAAGCATCAGCGACGCCAGAAGGATCGTCGGAAAAGACGAGAAATCCAGTGGTTTTTCGATAAACAAGGTGATCGTGAAGATCAGGATCGCCAGACCAAAGGAGGCGGCCAGACCCACATCCAACACCCAGGACGGCATCGGCAGAATCATCATCACGATAATGGACATCAGAGCCAGCGCCAGCAGCACTGTGGGGCTGAACAACTGTTGCACGGTAATCTTGGGCACCTGTCTTATCCTCTATTTCAAAGGTGTCAGGACACGCGGCAACTGGACCGCAGCGCGCTGGAGTTTTGCAGAAGATCGTCTTTCGCGCGGTGAGGACTGCACAGTCACCCGTCCGCAGGAAGTCGCCTTCGAGATGCCAACGGGCCGCTGCCAGCCCCCACTGACAGGCCCTTCGCCATCAAGGCAAAAGGATTCGGCCCGAACGGTCGAGCAGCGTGCAGCAACGCGCACCGGACGCCGCACGGCGCCATGCGATACAGGATCACCCAATAGAATCGAGCGGTTGTCAGGCAAATGTGAGCGCCACTGGCTCCATCGCCGCCCGACCAGGCGTGTTTTTTGTTCTTTTTCCGGCATTCTGCCCGTTCCAATTGCGGATTCATCCGCAGACGAAGCTAGGCTGAGACTGTTTATAATCCGTTATCATTCAACGCAAAGACCGCACCCCGAAAGATGCGGCCCGTTTCAAGGAAACCAGTTTGGCCTTTACTGGGAGGCAGCCCCGGAAGCACTCAGCTGGTTGAGCAGTTCCTCGATCCCGCCTCGGGTTCCCTGGCTGCTTTCCACCAGTGCACGCGCATGAGCCAGGGGGGTCAGACCTTCTGGATCCTTTGCTGTCTCGCCAATTTCCGTGGTCATGTCAGCAACCTGCCGGAAGGGAGCATCGGCTTCCGGTTCGATCATCTGGATCGCCTCCAGATCCTCGGAGTGCCAGAAGCCACGCATAGCCTGGTTGGCGTCCTGCGCTACTTGCATGTATTCGCCAGATCGTCCGTATTCCCCATTGCGCCACAGGGCCTGCGCACGTAGTCGGTTCGCCTCTGTCCCATCCAGTCCCATGAGTTCGACCAGGGCCTGTTGCGGCTTGTTTTGCGCAAGGGCAGCCTCTGCCAGCATCAGGCGACGATCTTCGTTCTCAGGCTCCAGCGCCAGTTTCTTCAGCAGCGACATGGCCTGATCGGCAAACCCAAGATCCAACAGGCGCCGCGCGATAAGATCGGCAACAGGCGCCGCCTCGGTGGCTGTGGATTGCTTGGCAAAGACCAGCGCATATTGCAGGAAGGTCACATCGTCCGCACGTTCTGTCAGAAGCGTCATCAACGGATCCAGAGCCTGTGCCCGGGCAGCCGGCCCGTCGTCCTTGGTCACAGCCTTCAACTCCTGGAAAGCGTCGTGAAAGCGTCCGGTCAATGCCAGGGCGGCAATCTGGGCCTGGCGCAACCGGGCACCCAGTTCGCCATCCTTGTTTTCATGCTCATATGACCCGATGAGATCCGGTACATCCGGCGACAGAGCCTTACGTTCGTTGTAGCTGAGAGCAACCAACTCGATCAGCGCAACAGGCGTATTCTCAGTCCGGTCAGTCACCTCTTCGGTCAGCTTTTCCGCCATTGTCTCGGTATCGCCAGCCAGGTCCGCGATCGCGGCCTCGGCCATGTTCATTTCTGGCACGTCTTCCACACCAGTCCGGCTCACGGCGCGCAGAATGGCCTCTGCCACATGAGAATCGCCCGCTTCGGCAAAAATGGAACTCAACCGTGGCCCAAGATGTACCCGCATATGTCCGGGCAAGCGGCCAAAGGCCTGCTGAATGGCATCGGAGTTGGCGCCCTTCTTGATGGTGCCATCCGCCAGAACCGCCCACAGGGGCGAATTGCCTTCACAAATCTGCTGTCCAGAGAACACGTGATTGATCGGCAGGGTATTACCATCGACCAGATCCGCAAGCGCCATCATGATCTCTTTGGTCTGCGGCGCAATTCGGTCGGCAGGCAGTATGTTCAGCATCGCCTTTGCTTCACTGCCGAAACCGAAAAAGAGATAAAGTTTGGCCAGAGACATCACCGTCGCCGGGTTTACGTCGTCGAATTCCTGCACCAGGGCCCCACGCAAGGGACCCAGCTGCTCTGCAAAGGGACTGTCATTTCCCCAGTTGTAGATTGCGGTCGTGCCATCGGGCAGACAAAACTCAGGTTCGCTGTCCTCGGTGGCGCGCGAAATGAGGCCTGCCTCGCGATCAATGGCCGAGGTGATCATGATGTTGGCCAACGGATCCAGCGGGCGACCATCCCGGCCCAGCGGGTTCAATTGCCGTCCGGATGTATCAATCTGCGCATCTGCAATCGCCATATCCAAGAGACCCTGGTTGGCGGCACGTCCAATCTGCTGTAACAAGCGCTGTTCGGATGCGTTGACAGTCGCAGCCCTCGCAGATTCCTCCATATCCAGAAGCAAATTCACCTCAGGAAGATCGTCGCCTTCCGTCACTGCTCCCATGTTCGCTTCAACAGCATCAGGGGCAGGCAGGCCCTGTGCTTCGGCAAGACGCTCGAGCGGGAGAAGAGCAGGCTTGCGCGGCTGTTCAGGTGCGGCGGCGGGACGCGTTTCGGCACTTGAGGGGGCGGCAGTGCCAGCGGTGTCAGCGGCAGGTGCCGGTGTTCCTGGAACCGATCTTGCAGGATACGCCGGAGCATTTCTTGCAATTGCGGCAGCCATATCCAAGGCCAGACGCGCATCGGCCACGGCCTGCTGCCCCAGATTGAAGCGATACCCAGTTCCAGGCTGTTCAATCGCCGCAAGCGGTGCAGAAGGAAGAAACGGAGCGCCGCTGCCGTTGGAAGCATAGACCGGCTGATCGTTGCCATCGCGGATGTCGATCACCAGATAGCCGTTGCTCAGCACATAAGAGCGGATTTCACAATTGCATCCCAGATCCATACGCAGCGGCTGCCCCGGTGCGGTCTGACGGATCGCCGCCAAACGGTCCCGCGGAATGAGGTCAAAGACACGCGAGGTGTCGTATACAATATTGGGCGCTCCAATATTGAGGGTCGCACTGCGCCCGCTTTGGGTCAGCGACCAATCTGCCCCGTCGGGCAGACGCATGACGAGTCGGGAAAACCCGTCATGTTCTCCTGAGCGGGCCACGACCGTCTGGGCTCGGGCTTCGCCCGACGCCAGAAAGGCGATCGCAAGGCCTGCAAGTATCGCGAATGCGCGCAAGATCATGCTGCGTCCTGTTTCACCGATCTAAGAGCTTCTTCCAGTTCCGAAAAACCGGGGCGGATATGAGACGGCGTATTCTGACGGCCGACCTCGATGCAGATTGCTGCCGCGTGATTGTGCAGGTTTGCCACCAGCACTTCGCGGATCAGCTGATAGAAATGAGCGTCTTCCTCGGTGACGGATTTCACCTTGTTTGCGAAAGGGCCAACCAGACCATAGGCCAGGAACACGCCAAGGAAGGTACCCACCAGAGCGCCACCGATCATCTTGCCCAGAACCTCTGGCGGCTGATCGATCGATCCCATTGTCTTGATCACACCAAGAACAGCCGCGACGATCCCAAGCGCAGGGAGGCCGTCTGCCATGGTCTGCAGCGCGTGGCTGCCGTGCATTGCATGGTGGTGATTTGCCTCCATGCGCTTTTCCAGCACCTCTTCGACCTGATGCGGATCGTCGTAGTTCATGGACGCAGACCGCATGGTATCGCAGATCAGGTTCACAACCTCCTTGTCCGACAGGATCTTGGGGTACTTGTTGAAGACCGAAGAATTCTCCGGGTCCTCGATATGCTGTTCCACCTCCACCGGGTTCGCGCGGGCGATCCGGATCAGGGCAAACAGAAGACACAGAAGGTCCTTGTAGTCATCCGCCTTCCACTTGGGGCCTTTGAATACCTTACCGACATCCTTGAGCGTGTGCTTGATTCCGCCCATGTCATTGCCGATCAGGAAGGCGCCAATTGCTGCGCCGCCGATCATCATCATCTCAAATGGAAGCGACTTCAGGATGATGGCCATCTTGCCGCCAGCCAAGAGGTAGCCACCAAAGACCATGACAAAGATGATGACTATACCTACAATCCCGATCATAGGTTCACTCCGAATTTTGTTGCTTTTTAGAAGCTTAGCCGAGTCTGATTAAGAAAGGCTGATCAAGGCGCCGCAAGTTGGGTCCCAGGTTATTCCTTGGGCACCGCACCGTTGCGTCCTGCCAGAACCACACTGATCGTATAAGCCGCTTCGGGGCTGAGACCGGCCATGATGCCAGCAGCTGCCTCGGGCCGCATGCGCGCCAGGAAACCGGCGGCGAATGTGGGGTCCATTTCCTCAAACAGTGCGGCCGATTCTTTTGGCTTCATCTGCTCATAGACCGTGGTGAGCCGCGCCACATCAGATTCGGTGGCACCATCCGCCAAAGCCAGTGTCGATTTCAGCTTTTCCTCGGCGTCCTGCAAGGCCGCAAGCTTCTTTTCGATCGCCTCGTCTGCGATCTCCAGCGCCTTCATACGGTCTTCGATCTCAGCTTCGCGTGCCGCCAGGGCGGCCTCTCGTTCCTTGAAGGCCGCCAGCATTTCCTGCAGCTCCGCAGAAGAAGGCATGGTCTGGCTATGCAGTTGCCCGCTGTCCGCCTCACGTTCGGAACCGCCTTTTTGCAGACTCGCCACCTCGCGGGCGATGGCCGGACCGGCATCAATGCCAAGCCGAACGATTGCAGAGCCCATCAACAGGATCGCAATCATCATCAAGGTACCGCTTTTCGCGCGCGCGCCTTTTCTGGCTTTCTTTTTCTCGCTCATCACGCCACCCGATTCTGACCACGGCTGTGACGGACAAACATCAGACCAGAGGAGCTCGTTGCTTCCTCAGCCGGTTTCTCCGGTTCAGCCTGAGATTCGTAAGCCGCTGCCAGGGCGTCTCGTTCCTCGGCCGCCCTGGGCTGGGCCGGTGCAGGCTGCACTGCGGCCTCGGGCATGTCGTGCATCGATGCCATCATCAGCTCCAGCCGCTGAGCAACGGTTTCAGCCCGGCCAGTCAGTTGCTCAAGCGCCTTGCTGGAGCCATCAGACACATGTCGCGCCGAAACCAGAGATTTGTTAAGGTCATCCACCTGCGCCGAAAGAACCGCGACGGCACCGCCGACGCCCTTTTCAAGGTCATTGAACCGTTTCAACCGGCGCGACAGCACCAGACAATAGAAACCGGCCCCGAGGGCTCCAGCTGCAAGCAGGATATCAGCAATAAGGTCCATCCTGTCCTCCTAGTTTAGTACGAAATCCATGATCAGCAGATCACGCACACGCCCCTGTCCGGTGGCTATGTTGATCCGCCGCAGCATCTGTGCGCGCAGTTTTGGCAAGGCCATCGGATCTGAAAGATCCTCAACCTCCAAAGCTCGCAGATAGCTGTTCAGTACATCGACAACTCGGGGGAGGACTTTTTCGACTTCGGCCTGGTGAGCCACGTCGACCTCTAACTGAGCACGGAACCGCAGATGCATCATTCCGCTGCTGTCGCGCAGCGATATGACAATCGGCTCCATTTCGATGAAGGCAAGTCCTGCAATATCCTCTGCAGTCTCACCACTATCCACGCCTTCTGGCGCCTCATTGGCCATGTGCGCCGATTCGGGCGCGCTTTTCTGACCAAAAGGAAGAAGGCCTGACTGAACAGCGAAGAATCCGCCGCCCCCACCAGCAACTGCGAGCACAACCCCAATAATGAGGGGCATTTTGCTCTTTTTGGCTGGTTCTTCTGTATCAACTACAGCGTCTGTCATGGCTATCCCTAAAACGTCGTGCACCCTCTTCATAACCTGCGAGGAACTAACCGAATGTTAAGGCCGTTGGTTCAAAAGGGTTGCATACCGGACAGAACGCCGGTGCGACGGAGGTTAATGTGCAGCAGATCAAGAATGTCTGGGCAGGTTTGGATACGCGGAAGCGCCTGATCGTGATCGGCGCGACTTTGGCAGTGATTGTCAGCGTCCTTGCGATGTCCAATTTGGCAACCAAGCCAACTATGAAATTGCTCTATGCCGGACTGGAAAGCGGTTCGGCCGGAGATGTTGTAAGCTCGCTCGAGCAGCGCAACATACAGTATGAGGTACGCGGTGGCTCTATTTATGTACCAGCGGACAGGCGCGATGAATTGCGCATGACGCTGGCCAGTGAGGGCCTTCCGGCAAATGGCGGTCGTGGATACGAGCTGCTCGATTCGCTCAGCGGTTTCGGAACGACCTCGCAGATGTTCGACGCTGCATACTGGCGTGCAAAAGAAGGTGAACTGGCCCGCACGATCGTGGGCAGCCCCCATATCAGTCAGGCGCGCGTCCACATTGCCAATACCGGCACCAATCCTTTCCAGCGCACAGCGGATGCGACAGCATCTGTCTCGGTCGTGCCCATGGGCTCGCCCATTACGCCCGCACAGGCAAACGCGATTCGCTTTCTTGTCGCCTCGGCCGTAACCGGGCTTGCCGTGGAAAACGTTGCCGTGATCGACGCAAACGGCGCGCTGATCGGGTCGACCGAGGCTGCTGCGGCGGCGGGTGGCGGCTCCGACGACCGCGCACAGTCGGTTCGGGAACGTGTCATGCGCCTGGTTGAAGCGCGCGTGGGTCACGGGAACGCCGTGGTCGAAGTCAGTGTCGAAACCGTAACCGACACCGAATCGATCCGCGAAAAGCGTGTTGACCCCGAAAGCCGTGTCGCCATCAGCACCGATGTCGAAGAACGCGCCGACTCGTCTCAGAATCAGGCAGGAGAGGTTACCGTCGCCTCGAATATCCCGGATGGAGACGCCGCGTCCGGCCAAGGGTCCAAGGCCAACACAAGCGCAACCCGGGAACGTGTGAACTATGAGATCTCGGAAACGGAAAAAGAAATCGTCCGGGGGCCCGGTGCCATCAAAAGGCTAACGGTTGCCGTTCTGGTCAACGGCAACACCGTGACCAACGCGGCTGGCGAAACCGAATTTGCGCCCCGCCCTGACGAAGAGCTTGAAGCCCTGCGTGAGCTGATTTCCGCAGCCGTCGGTTTCAACGAGGAACGCGGCGACGTGATCACCTTGAAGTCGATGGATCTGCCATCGGTTGAACCTCAGGGTACCGTGGCCACCAGTTCTTTCATGGACAACCTCTACTTTGACGCCATGTCCCTGATCCAACTTGCAGCCCTCGCCATCGTTACCCTGATCCTGGGCCTGTTTGTGGTGCGACCGATCCTCGCCGGTCAGAGCAGCTCGGTTGCTGCTTTGGCAGGCCCTGATTCGTCTCTTCCTGATCTGCCCCAGCTGGGCGGTGGAGATTTCATGGCGAATCCGGATCTGGGCTCAGGTCTCGCGCTGGATGGAGAAATCCAGGATGACATGGGCGGAGGCTTTGCCCCGCTTGGCGACATGCCCGGCATGGGTACGGGCATGGATGAACTTGGCGGATTGCCAGCGCTTGGAGGCGCCCATGAAAATCCCGTCGACCGTCTGCGCGCCATGATTGGCGAGCGCCAGGAAGAAACCGTCCAGATCCTTCGGGGCTGGCTTGAAGAAAACGAGGAGCGGGCCTGATGAGCATTACCCACCTGCTTGAGGACTTTGGCGGCGGATCCGCCGTCGAGATTCCGGATCCCGGACTGTCGGAAGAGGCTGTCGAAGAACAGAGACTGGCCTCCTTCGAAAAAGGGTACAGCGCGGGCTGGGAGGACGCGGTCACTGCGAAAGACCAGGAAGCCACCCGGATTTCCACCACGCTTGCCAGTTCTCTTGAGGATCTGAACCTCACCTACCACGAAGCTCAGACCCAGCTGATCGAATCGCTGGATCCGATGTTCAAGGTTTTGACCAGCGCGGTCCTGCCCGATGCAATGGCTGCCACATTCGGCCACCACATCGTGGATCAGCTGACGGACATGGCACGTACACAAACCGACCAAGCCATGCGGATCCTGGTTGCCCCCGGTGAAAGCGGGGCTGTCCGTTCGCTTGTTGCCGAACATGTCTCGGTTCCGGTCAAGGTTCAGGAAGATGAAAACCTGTCTGCGGGGCAGGCTTACCTTCGGGTCGGCGACGCCGAACGCGAAATAAACAGCGCAGCGCTGCTCGAGTCGATCCACGATTCGATCGACGCCTTTACCTACCATGTCAGAGAGGACAGCCATTATGGATGATGCAGCCGATCTCAATATGAAAGCCACCGACGCCAGCAACCCCTTTGTATCCGTTCCGGTCGAAGTGGTTGTTTCGGTCGGCAAAGCCAGACCCTTGATCCGCGACCTGGTCAATCTCGGCGAAAACGCCATCCTGACGCTGGACAAACGTGTTGAGGATCCGGTCGACCTATACGTCGGTGACCGCCTGGTTGCGCGCGGCCAATTGGAAGAAATGGAAGGCGATCAGGCCGGTCAGCTGGCCGTGCGTCTGACTGAAATCGCCGATTTAAAAAACGGCCTGGGATGACACAGAAATCTTTTGCCTATGCGGTGCTTATCACCTTTGTGGTGCTGGCACTGCCACAGGCTGCTGTTGCTCAAGAACTGAGCTTGTCATTGGCGGATGGGCAGTCGATTACGGCCCGCTCCGTCCAGCTGATCCTTTTGATCACGGTCCTGAGCCTCGCGCCTGGTCTGCTGATCATGATCACCTGCTTCCCGTTTCTGGTGACGGTTCTGTCGATCCTGCGCCAGGGCATCGGCCTGCAGCAGGCCCCCCCCAATATGCTGATCATCAGCCTGGCCCTGTTCCTGACCTATTTCGTGATGGAACCGGTCTTTACCGAGGCCTGGACGGTCGGGATCAACCCCTTGATCGAAGAACAGGTGGATGTGGAAACCGGGATCGTTCGCGGCCTTGAGCCCTTCCGGGCTTTCATGGCCAACCGGCTGGACCCAGATACCTTCTACGCAATTGCGGATTTGCGCCCGGCCACGCAAGGGCTTGATCCGACCCCGGATGCACCGCTTTCCGTATTGGTATCCAGCTTCCTTCTGTCGGAAATCGCCCGCGCCTTCCAGATCGGGTTCCTGGTGTTCCTGCCCTTCCTGGTCATCGACCTTGTTGTGGCCGCGATCCTGATGTCCATGGGTATGATGATGGTTCCCCCGGCCGTCGTCTCCCTCCCCTTCAAGCTGGCTTTCTTCGTGGTCGCCGACGGTTGGAGCCTGATCGCAACAGCTCTGGTGCGCAGCTACTATCCATCCTAGCCGGATCGACGGCCATTCACGGCAGCTCCCAGCCCTCCGAACAGCGTTTCGGGGGGCTTTTGTTGTTCTGTTCTGTGGAGGCGCTCAGGAAATTTTTGTTGCAGATCACGAGTTCTAATCTCTGGTGAACCTGGACGATATCTGCTTGCGGAGCGATGCATTCGCGCTTTTCCACCGCCCCCGTCAGCAACAATAGAAAAGACATGATTGCGAACATGCAGATCTGGATTGCGGGAGCATTGCGACCATTCATCAGGTCACGCCAAAGGTAAGCTTGCGGTCACACGCCTGCAGTCCCCACCTCTCTTCAGGTCAGCAGCACGCCAAGGTAGACCGCGTAAGCCAGAACGAAGAGCCCGCCCTCACGCCGAGAGATCGTCCAGCCCGTTCGAGCAAAGCCGAGAAGAACGAGCGTCGTGGCACACAAAACCCAGATATCCAAGGTGGCAATCTGGCTTGGAATGTCCATGGGTTGGACAAGAGCAGTAATCCCGAGAATGCCCAGAATGTTGAAAATGTTGCTGCCCAGGACGTTTCCCAAGGCGACGGCTCCCTCACCTTTTCGAACCGCAATGATCGAGGTGACGAGTTCCGGCATCGACGTTCCAATTGCAACAATGGTCAGACCGATCACCGTTTCCGAAAGCCCCGCAGCCTGTGCAATCGACACGGAACCAGACACCAGGAACTTCGCACCAAATATGGTAATCGCCAAACCGGCCGCTGCCAGCAGCAGCGAAACGCCGAGCGAGGTTTCCGGTCCGGGCACGGCCTCGGCTTCACTCTCATAGATTTCACCGACTGGCGTGCCACCTGACCGTTTCTCAGACCAGAGCGTGAACGTAAGATATGCCACCAAAGCGAACACAAGCCCCGCACCGAACAGCCGACCAACTTCGCCGATTAGAACGGCCCCCAGACACAGTAGCGTGGCAAGCACGACCACCGTTCCGTCGCGCCGGAACGCTTTCGGGTCAACCGAGATAGGCGCAATCAAGGCAGCAATGCCAAGGATGAGTAGAACGTTGCCAATATTGCTGCCAACAACATTTCCGACTGCGATGCCGGAAGACCCGGAGAGCGCAGCTTGCAGGCTTGTGACCAATTCCGGAGTTGAGGTTCCAAAGCCAACCAGTGTCAGCCCGATTACCATCGGCGAGATGCTGAATGATTTCGCAGCGGAAACCGCGCCACGAACCAGCAATTAGCCGCCGACAACCAGACCAAGAAGGCCTAAAATAACGAGGAGCAACGCACTCATTGCGGGAGGGGCCTTCTACAAGATTTCGTTGCAGATTTGGGCATTTGGAACTGCGTTGCAATACCCCAAGCAGACTTTCGTCAGGGCGCGCAGCAATGTGCCGGTTGGGCTCAGAGCCGACTTGCGGCGTTGCGGCAGCAGGGGCGCAGCGAATCCGCGCCTCGTCTCCGCCCCCGGATGACGTAAGCCAGCCCAAAGCGGACCCGACCATTCAACCGCTTCAAGTGCGGAGCATCTACAAGTCGGGCGGAAAGCAGACATCCTCTGCGGGTGCACGGCGCTAACAATCAATCTCTTAGAGCCGCCGTTCACACGAATGATTGCAAGTTCAGATTAGCGACCCCAAAAGAGGTTATAGCGCAATCGATGCGAGGATGCTAAATTTTTGAACTGCGGCGCTTGTGGTCAATGCAATTTCTGCCGCGCCAGAACTTGAGTGTAGTATATGGTCAGACAAGTATGAGGCACTAGAACCCAACGGCTGTGATGTTGTCAGATGCCACCTCGTTTCTGTGCAAGCAAATTTGAAAGGGATCGTTTATTGTCTAGTAAGGGAAAATTCTGCTGCTTTAGGTGCCCCAAACCTGATTTCGGCATCAAAGCTATCGACGACTTATGCCCTGATTGCAAACACCCATACAACTTTGAACTCAATAATCACCCCACAAGAATCGGTGATTACAAGATTGTTCGTGCCCTTGGTCGAGGATTCTACGGAGCAACATTTGTCGCTGAGCGGATGGGCCCGATTCCGCGCAAGTATGTCCTCAAAGTAGTTCCAAAAAAGAATTACCAAGAATTCGGAAAAGACTTTTCGGAAGAATGTCAAACCCATGCAAGAACTGCGGATGGAGCAGACTATATTGTTGACATCGTCGACGCGTTTGATGGTCGAGCGAAATTTGGAGATTGTGATCTTGAAGTACATGTTGCGGTCTTAGAAAACTTGGATGGTAAACCGCTTCAGAGTTATCTGGATGGGAAATCACAGCTAAGCGCAGGTCTTGTGGCTCAAATAGCAAGTGATCTGATCAAGGTTGTTCATGAACTTCGAGCAAGAAGCCAGAATCATAACGACTTCCATGCTGGTAACATACTGATCGAGGAATTAACTCGGGAGCGCTACCGAGACGCGGCTCTTGAGCCGTCGGTACGTGCAGTAGCTATTGATCTTGGGTCGACTTCAGGCGATCGCAGGTCTGGAGGTGGATACAAGAGCGACCTCCATTGGGTTGCAGAACACATCGATATCCTTTCAAACAAATTGCTTGAGACTGTAGGCGGTCAGATAAACGATCTCGACGCAAGAGTTGCTCTATCTCTGAAAGATGTTGCTGCATCAATTTCTTCACCCGTTGAAACCCAAAGAACACCACCTGCTGAGGAAATGGTAAGAACCATTGAGCAAGCTTACTATCGGTCAGGGGAGCCTTGGAGACCATGGCGCTCTCCCTTGGTTTTCAAGAACTTCGGCGAGTCCTATAACGCTCAGACTTTGGCACCTTGGCACATTCCGCATTTGCTGGTCGACCCGGAAGGTGATTGGCAAAGGCGCGCAAGCTCAAAGGGTCCTCTTATTGTCACTGGCATGCGGGGGTGCGGAAAAACTATGCTATTAAGATCGTTGCAATTTCACGCGCGCGCTATGCAAAAGCGAGATGAAAGCGAAGAGCAGGTGATCGACAGACTGGCAAGTGATGGCTTCGTTGGTTTGTTTGTCTCGGCCCAAATTCTAGTGGACCGTGGCACGTCAGACGAGACCCCCAACAACAAATTATTCGCCAGGCTTTTACTTGCGTATGCTCTTGAGGCTTCGAGAGCTCTCGCCCACCTCAAAGATATCAAAGCAGACTTGGTATCCCCGCAATCTCCTAAACTCATATGTGACGCACTTTCCGATCTTCTTTCAGAATTCCAAATCGACGTCCCAGGAAACTCCATTGAGCGCTTTGAGCACGCTTTAGTTCGAAAGCTCTTGGAAGTAAGCAAGCCTGACAACCCTTGCACCCTTGATATTCATCCATCAAAATCTTTCCCTGCGCTTGCAAAAGCGATCGCTCAATGCTCGAAAGTTTGGACGGATTCTCGAATTCTGTTCCTGCTGGACGATGTATCCACAAGGTATCTTGAGCCCGCAAAAATCGAAGAAATATTCTCGGCGATAATTTTTCAGAACACAGACCAAGGTGCGGATTGCGCATTTAAACTCACATCGGAAACCCAAACAATATTTCTGTCTTTGAAGTCATTGGGCGGAGTTGAGTACGCAGCGCATTGGCGTGACTTTGAGACATTTGATCTTGGCGCGGAGGTATACACACGACTCAAAGGTAAAGGAGGAAAGGCATTTATTGGTGACATTCTTTCTCAGAGATCTCAGTACTTTCCAAGTCACCCAAAGGCTCACCCATCCGTCGTATTGGGCGACAAAAAGCTAAATGATATTGCTCATGAAATCGCGGCAAACTCGGCAACCTTGGGCCGTAGGAAATCCGTCTATGCAGGGGTATCTGCTTTGAAAGCAGTTTGTGTCGGCGACATTGGCAGCGTCATTTCCATTTACGAGAGTATTCTACATAAAGGGCAGACTGCTCATCCCGTATCAGCAGACGTCCAATCACAGGTGTTCCAAGATCACTGCACGCGTCATCTCTATGTTTTGGACAGAAGAGGGAGCGATTTAAAAAACACAGCAAAATCTTTTGCAGCGGCGTCACACCGCGCGTTGATAAACTCCCATCGAAAGGGAGAGACTAGAGGCCTTCGCCAGTACACCTCAATTTATGTGAACGCTTCTGTCGAAGATGCAGGTAATCAGAACGAGCGGTTGCGTGAATTGGTTGACGCAGGTGTTTTTGTATTTCACGGCGGAACACCTAGGAGCAAAACTGAACACTCGGACCCAGTACAGCAATTCAAACTTGTCTTCCGAAAGCTCTATGGTCTTGCGGACTTCATCCCTTTGGCTGATCGAGATCGATTTGAGTTGACTGGAAAAGATCTTTCCGACTGGCTTTCAGATCCTCAAAATGGATCGGATCTCCTGAACAGGAACCTTGGTTCCGAGATTGATGATGAGTATGAGACGGACGAAAGTGAAGTATCGGCTGTAGAACCAAAAATCCCTGAAAAGGAGCAAGCCGAGTTCGACCTCTTATTTCCAAAGACAAAGTCGCAGTCAGCCGCAAAGAAGCATTGCCTTGATGTTCCGAAGATCACCGAATTGTCAGACAAAGAAGTCGAAACTCTTGAAATAGACGAAATACTGCTGGGTCTAGGCTTCGAAGAGTCATGTGAGAAATCTGCAAACAACTGTTTCGAAAGATTGAACCCCCAAAAGGCTAAGCTGATTGAGTACAACCTTTCGGGCCGTGCGGACGCAATCAGAGAAACTGTGCTAAGCCGTGTAAGCGACGTGGAAATACGGAAAGCAGATGCGAGTACTTTTTTCGAGACAGGTGCCTCGAACACATGCAGACTTGTTGATATTTCTGGACTTGCCAAGCCGATAATCTACCGAAGCGTCAAGCAAGCCTTACAGTTGGAAGGGTTCGTGTATTTGGCATTCACTGAGCCAGAATTGAACTCACCCAAGGATGAAGATCTAACCAAGATACTGAGGGCTCAAGAACAACATGAGTCCGTTGTCGACAGTCTGCGTCAGATCGTCGGCAGCGAGTTTCCCCCGTATCATTCGGTTGAAGTTGACAGCATGGAGTCCGACGCGACTCGCAGTCGCGCGCTCTTGGCTTTTTCGAGTTCATCGCATGAAAGGTTAGTCCACTTGGTTTCAGAGAGTAACTACAATCACGCAGACCTAATAACTAGTACCAGCGATAGTTCTCATGCCAGGATTGCTGCGATGTTAGCTAAAGCGGCTGCAAGGGAAGCAGAATCGAGCGACATTATCGAGGTCGACCTCATGGATCCGCAACGCATTCTTAAAACGATCGAGCAGTCTTACACGCAAAAGTACCTGGATAGCGGTATGAACTTTGAAATCGGGCTGACAGGTGGAAAGCTCGATACCGTTGCGAGTGCCGCCTTCTGCTCTCGCTATCCAGTAAACAAAGTTTGGTACGTAAGGCCCGACAAATTTGATCCCGACAAATTTTCGCAGGGCGCGAAGAAAACTCGATATTTCAAAATTTCCAACCAATAGTTATCTGAGGTCGATGTAATGTCAGATTCTCCATATCTAATAGATGATGCGCGACTGGGCGACGTTATCGCTGCGATTCAAGCTATGAGCATCTAGAAGTTCTATAAGCTCGACTTTGCGGGATGGTCTGACCGCATATCCGGAGATCCAGGAAAAAGCGAACACTGGAAGCAAGTTTTCGTGGAGCACCCTGAGTTCTTCCGATTGGATTCGGCTAGAGAAAAAGCGTCGCTAGTAGCGAGGCGTCAGCATCCTAAAAACTACAATGTTGACGCCAGGAAACAGATCGAGACCAATGAGTTTCGTTCTATGGATTCCTCACAAAAGGCGCGGATCTCTAGAAGTCCATTGTCACACGGGGAGATGGCGTCGTTGATCCAAACGGCGGTTGAGCTCCATTCTAGGGCCATGGACCAGGCGAAGGACCGGCGTTGGTGGCTACCCGTTCTGACTGCATTCATTGGCGCGGCTTCAGGTATCGCGGGCACGCTGTTGGGTGCATTGCTCACTTAGCTACAATGGTAAGCCGCAGCGAACGGGCGGATTGCCCCGCATATTGAAAGTTCGCTTGGTTCTGGAGTTTGCTAGCGCAGCGAACGGGTAGTTCGGCGGGCCGCTCCGAAGTATCACTTAGGGTGGCTGGATGTCTCCTTTGGGCCGTGCGTGTCCCGAAGGCGCGCCGTTGCGACCGACTTTGCAAAGGTCGCTATCTGCGCTTCGCTGACCTTGAAGCTGGGACAGCATCGCTTGGGTCAACTGAGCAGACTTGAAGGTCCGCTTTCGGGAAGCGTTTCGCGCTCTCAGAAGCGCCTTCGCTGCACCTTGCATGAATTTCGTGATTGGGCTGGCCTGCAGTCATTTGGTGGCCAAGCCGTCGCTCACCTGGGAGCGGGAATGCCTCAGCAACGTCGCATTGCAACTTTGAACGCCAGAAGCAGAAAAAGGATGCGTATGATCAAACCTGCGTGCCCTGTTCGTGGTGAGCCGAAGCCACTGATCCTACGCCTTGAAACGGGACCTTTCCTGGTTTCAAATGAACTGCTTGAAACCGGATGTGGAGGCGCTCCCGTGGCACGCGCGACACCCTTATGGCTCCTCGTGACGGCGCAAGGCGTGGTCAGCGCTGCGTCACTTGTCGTGGAAATCGTCGCCGGGCGCATGCTGGCGCCTTATGTGGGCATGTCGCTTTATACCTGGACAGCGGTCATCGCCGTTGTCCTCGCCGGCTTTTCGGCCGGTCACTGGTGGGGCGGTCGGCTGGCCGAGAAACCGGCAGCGGCGGCCCTCAGATGGACCGGGGGTGCGATGCTGGCCGCTGCGATTACGACGGCCGGCGCGTTCCTGATCCTGCCGGCCACGGCGGGTTGGGTTCTTGACGCAGTGCCGCAACCGGTTTGGGGCATCACGGCGCTCACGACCCTTGTATTCTTCCTGCCGTCTTTCTTTGCGGGGGTCCCCGCGCCGGTTCTCGCCATGATTGCGGTGAAAAACGCGGATCGGGCTGGCACGGCACTTGGCGCGATGTTCGCCTCCGGAGCCATTGGCGCGATTGCCGGAACGCTGCTCGCCGGGTTCCTTTTCATCTCCTGGCTGGGCTCGTCCACGACTCTTGTTGTCGTGACCGTGGTCTACCTGGTTTCGGGCCTGCTGTTCTTCCGGTTGGGAGGATGGAGCAGAACCGGCACCGAGTTCCTTGCGTCGCTGCTGGCCGCAGGTTCAGCCGTGCTTGCATTGAATGCTCCTGCCCCCTGCGATCAGGAAAGCCGCTACTTTTGCCTTCGGGTCGAAGACATTTCTGCCGACCCGTCAGACCCGGTGCGCCTCATGGTCATCGACCATCTGGCGCATGGGATCAGCGCAGCGCGGCTGCCCGACATCCAGTTCACGGACCACACTGCGATGCTCGACAGCCTGTCGATGCTTCGCGCCCCGAGGGCTGATTTCACCAGTTTTCACATTGGCGGCGGCAATTATGCCGTGCCACGCGCCTTTGCGGCACGCGGAACCGGGGAAATCACTGTAGCTGAGATCGACCCCGCCGTGACGCAGATGGCAGCTGAGTCTTTCTGGTTCGATCCTGCCTCTGCCACCGTCCTGCACGAAGACGGCCGCCGTGCCCTGCTTGCACGACCGGGACAGCGTTTCGACATCATCATCGGCGATGCCTTCACCGACGTCGTGGTGCCCGTCCACCTTGTGACACGCGAGTTCTTTGAGCTTGCCGCAGACCGGTTGTCAGACGGCGGTAGTTTCCTGATGAATGTGATCGACCATGAAGACAGGCTGCAGGCGCTCGGCTCGATCGTCAGGACCATGCAAACCGTGTTCCCGATTGTCGAGGTCTGGACCGAACAGGTTCAGCCCACACCCGGCGCGCGCATGGTGTTCGTTGTGGTAGGAAGCGATGCGCCGACATCTGAAGACAGCTTTGTCGCGAGTGCGCCCGACCGCAAAAGGTTCGGCGCGCTTGCGGAAGAGATGGTCGCGCGAATGGCGAGTCGAAACGGCCTGATCCTGACCGATGACTATGCACCGATCGACCGCCTCATGAGGCGATCAGATTGATTTTTTGCACGACGTCGAAACCATTTCCGTCAATACCCGTCGCACCCTGCATTAGAGGCAGCAGTTTCTCGCGCGGCGAAAGGCACGTCCGGATTTCGAGCTGACCCGAAGTCTAAAGGGCTGCTTCGGTGAGGCGTACGGCAGCACTGCGATCATTTCCGTGCCCCGGTCAGGTCAGACCCCCGGAGCTCTTCGCATCTGCATCAGCCAGTCCCATCCCGCAGAGCAGGCCTTGCAAGGAAAAACGCGGCGACCCTGAGGCCTGATTGCCTGCTTAACGACGGTTTCCTACCCAGTTTCAACCCCCGCTCATTGCCAGCCAACCTTCGCCAGCAACTCATCCAGCAGCGCAATTTTCTGCGCATCGGTCATTTTGCGTGGCGTAGACCCAACATCCCCCTTGCCATTGGCTATCTCCTCAAAAAGGGCGAAACGTTCTGCCTCGGGGAGTTTCCCATAGTGGATTTCGGTAACTTTCTCGCTTTCGTGGCCCATGTTTTCGGACCAAGCCTTGCGCTGTTGCTGTGTCAGAGGACGGCGGTCGCGCTCGGCGGCAAGCGTGTCCTTGACAGAATGGGGGTTATACTTGGCTTCCCTATCTCGGCAAGCGAGAGCGAAGGCTTTGGCCACGGCATCCTTGGAGGCCATCGGCTCAATCGGAGCCCGCACTGGGTCCCTCAAAGAGGAGCCTCTCTTCAATTCGGGGAGGCTTGGGAACAGTGCATCTTCTTCACGCAGCCCCATGGACTGCATCTGTTCGACCCAATCAACCACGGCGGTGACGAACACTTTGGCGATTGGGAACCAGCTGATCCTTAGGCTCTTGCCATTCTTGGTGCGAGAGGTGGTGGCATCCTGAATGATCTTTCGGCCGTCTTGATCAAAGTGGGCAAGCCTCAATGATGTGATGGTATCCGCGCGCAGCGCCCCAAGGTAAGCAATGGCGAACATCGCCCTGGCTCTCCGGTCCGCGAGGCTCAGCGCTGGCATACCCCGCAAAAGCCCCTCAGCCTCCTCTAGGGAGGCGTAGGCCTTCTCCCCCTTTGGCATTGCCTCTGCGTAGGCCGCCTTAGGCAGCTGAATATAGCTCGGCAGGTCGGCTGGTAGACGTTTGTAGCCGTCCTGTTTGATCAACCATTCCAGAAAGCTCATGATCTGAGAAGCCTGATGCGAAGCAGTGGACCTTGATTTTTGGCCTTCTCCCTTCGTCACCATCGCTCCCTTGAGCGCGCTTCGCACGAGATCCACATCCCGGACAGTAAGTCGGTCGAAGGGCTTTCCTGCCAAAACCTCCTCCATAAACCGGATTGCTGACAGGTGCTGATCGATTGTCTGCTCCGCAAGTCGGCCAGCGTGAACCTGCCAGTTATAGACAACGCGGTCATTTCCGCCCCACCAGTGCGGGCTATCCGTTTCCGCGCTAATCCCAATACCACCGGGGTCTCGCCCAATTCCTTCGTGTAAGGAGTCCACGGTGGTATTGGGATCGCGCAACCGTTCAAACACCACCAAATCGGCGTCAGAAACGAACTTTCTCACTTGGCAGCCACACTCCGAACACTGACCAAATGCCATGCTGGCGCCGTTAGGCACTCGGTTGATAGTGAGGCTGCCTAGCTCCGGAAACACCGCTGACTTACAGCCTGTGCATTTAAACTCCCCAGGATTCAGTCGGGTGCGCAGTCGCTCATGGCGAGCCTTGTGAAACGCCATCACCAGACCGCCACGGAAAACATAGGGGCGCTTGCCATCAGAGGGTCGTAAGCCAGCTTTCCTCCAGTTTGAGATCGTGTTGGCGCTCACTGCATAGGCACGCTGCAAGTCTTCGGTCGAATAGACGCGGTTCTTCTTTAGTCGAATGCCCTTGTAGGACCGGCTCATGTGGCACCGCCAATCACGCAGGATAGGGCGTGCAAATCTTTGAAGAAGGCCGCAAACAGGTGCATCATTTTGCGCCGTCATGAGACGGATCGACACGGTTTGCGGCTAGCCAAGCGTTCAAATCAGCTCCGCGATAGATCACCTTGCGGCCGATTTTGTAATAGGCGGGGCCCACCCCCTTGTGGCGCCATTGTGCCAGTTTGGCTCGATTCCCAAGGAGTTCGAGTTCGGGCTCTCCCAAGGCGTAGCAACGTTCATCTTCAAATAGGTTCGGCACGGTTGGGTTTCCTTTCGCTGATTTGAATGTCAGCGAATGAAGTGAACCTTACCTAGGGAGCGCGGCAGTCCCCGATCTGCAAATCTGGGACTCTAAACATTTGATATATATAAAAAAGAAATCTGCGTTTTTGGGTCTACATATGGCAAAGACGTGCCCTTGGGGCAATTAGAGCTAAGGCCGGAGCGAAACTTCTCAGCGAGGTGAAGCACATGCCACGCCGTCTCCGGATGATCTTCGCAGTAGTCCATCGCCATACCCAAATGCACGACACCGCGATAGGTGTTCCAGATCCTTCGCAAAACGTCCAGATCTCGTGCGCCGCCAACTCCATTTTGCTTCGCGTAGTCCCGCGTCTGCTCCAGCAAGCCACCTTTAACCTGCACTCCTTGGAACCTCTTGGTCTGAATGCTGTCCCACACACGCTTTCCGATATACTCGGCTACATTGAGCTTGCGTTCGTTCTTTCTCTCATATCGTCCGGCAATCTCATGGAAAGTGTGCGCGGCATCTTGACGATATTGCGCAGTTTCAGCGACCCATTGGACGAATTCGGGGTGCGAAGACCTGCTAACAGGAAAGTTTTCCAAGCCGAGACTCACAACTTCATGACGTATGGTATCAATTGCTCTAAGTCGGCCCTCGTCCGTCTCTTCACTGAGCGCCATGCGAAACAGCCCGAGGCATTCAGACTCGGGCTCATTCAGTGGAACTTTCATGCCTATGCCCTTTATTGTTCCCGGAGGTTACAAATTTCGACCAATCGTTCATCAATGAGCGGCGCTTTTCCAGAAGGTCAGACCGTGCATATGCCCGCTCCACATCAGAGCCGACCGTATGCGCCAGGCTCTTCTCTGCCACCTCGCGCGGCGCATTGGCCACTTCCGCCGCCCAGTCCCGGAAGGTGGAGCGGAACCCGTGCACTGTCACCCCCTGCACCTTCATCCGGCGCAGAAGCATCAGCATTGACATGTTGGAAAGTGGCTGATGGCGTTTTTGCCCTTCGAACACAAATTCAGAGCCCATGGCTTTTAGCGGCTCGATAATCGCAAGCATCTCACCCGTAAGTGGCACCCTGTGGTCCTCACCGGTTTTCATCCGTTCTGCCGGGCAAACCCACAAACGGTTTTCCAGATCCAGCTCAGCCCAGCGCAGGCCCAGCACTTCACCGGTTCGTGCCCCGGTCAGGCAAGTAAACATCAGCGCCTTGGCGGACATCGCATTCTTGGTTTCAAGGTCTGCAAAGAACTCTGGCACGTCCTGCCAGCGCATTGCCTCATGGTGTTTGGGCTTGGCCTTGACCTTGGGAAGCACTTGAGCGTCCTTGATCGCTGTGACCGGGTTTTCACCGGAACGAAAACCTTTCGACCTGGCTACATCCAGAACAATCTTGATGCGTTGCGCCAGGCGTCGCGCAGTCTCATGCTTCTCTGTCCAGATAGGTGACAAACACATCAGCACCTCAGGTTGGCCGATGCTGTCAACCGGCATGCGACCTATCTTGGGAAAGGCATAGTCCCGCAGAGTGTTGATCCATTGAGCCCCGTGCTTGGCGTTTTTCCACGTTGGCATGCGATCGATGTGGACCTGTTGCGCCACTTCTTCGAAAGTGCGCACCTCTTGACGCGCATTGAACCTGGGATTCAGCCCCTGTTTTGCCATGCGCCGATATTCGAGCGCTCGCTCCCGCGCCTGATTGAGGGGCACAAGATCCGCGCTGCCCAAACCGAAATCAGTGCGAAGCGGGCCACCCTTTTTGTTCTTTTGCCCTTTGACCACCACGCGCACAATCCATCGGCGCGCACCTGACGGATCAACAACGAGATACAAACCGTTGCCGTCCCCGTGACGCCCAGCGCCGAGATTCTCCACCAGCTTTTTGGTTAGCTTGCCAGAAAGGGCCACTGCATTCATACCACATTTCATACCACTCAATGAACGAGAATAGGCGAAACCGAAAGAAACTCAACTAAAAGCTAGCGGCCGAATAACTGCAATAAAAACAATGAAAAAGGCCGCTCAAAGCGGCCCAGTCAGATCAAACAAAATTGGTAGATGGCGGAGAGGGTGGGACACCCGTCGAACCTTCTCCATCTTGCGCGCCTTCGAAGATGATCGGCGGCTCCGTTAAACTGACAGTTCTGCTGCCAACTCGCTGGAGAGAAGCAAGCTTTGAAGCCGATCAATTATGTTTTCACCATTCGCTACATCAATGCTGGCTATCTCCAATGTTGTCGTTTGACCGGTTATTCGGTGTCTAGCCTGGACAAGCTCTGTTGCACCCAGCCCTGGATGATGTGGATAAAGAAGAGTAAGCCGAGGCGCACAATACAGCTGTGCATAGGCCATCATCTGGTAGACGTCGCCTTGGGAAACTCCTTGTTTTCGATCATCAATGCGGGAGGAAATCCGCTTCCACTTCGTGTCAATCAAATGGATAACCTGCCCCGCACGCCAGATCAGGATATCGGGTTTGGTCTGGAACACAGCGCGTTCATCTTCAAGCGATGTCAGGCAGAACAGTCTCCCGCCCTGTAGAGAGACCCGATACTCCGTGCTTGCCAAGGCGCGTGTGACCAGTCGGCCGACATATTCCTCGAAAAGTGTATTCATCTCAAAGAGAAGCGCAGTACCTCGCCCCGCCCCGGCACTCGTCGTTTGGTAGCGGCTACGCAGAAACAGTTGCGCCATCCCGAACAATTCCTGCCAAGCCCGGTTGGTCCGGTCGATAACGACTTCGTCCCATTTCAGCGCAGACACAGCGACTTCGGCAATATCAGCGTAGACGAAAGCCAATTCGCGCAAGCGCTGTTGGTTGGACGGGCTACGGGACATTCTGAAGAGATGTGCGACCGTGGCTTTCATGATGCGGTTCAGAGCGATGTCCTCAGAGAGCTCATCGAACTTGCAGGCAAGCCGTGAGGGGTTCGCTGCGTGGCGTGTAAATTGACGAGGCAGATTGAGCGTCCCGCGCAACGCCGAAAGGTCTTCCTCTTGGACGATATATCGCCGCGGCATGCCGCGACGAACGGCATCGGTCAGCTTGCTGCAGAAAATGCGGATGAGAATTTCCAGAAGCGTTTCGCGCTGCCAGTCAAGCTCTGTGAATTGGCCTGTCTCCATCTTTAGGTCGAGCGCGACAGCAAGCATGTGAACAAGGCGTTTGCGAATGGCAGCGTTTTGCATTGCTTCACCATCCTGCACCTCGACATCGATCTTAGGAAGGATCTCGAGACTGCACTCGTCGGTCGCCAAGACGCCGACGATACCACGCGCTCGCAGTTCATGGCGCCGATCCTCAAGCACTCCGCCGCCGCTGCCGGCAAAGGTAGATTTCTTGGCGAGCGCCGCGAGACGCTCGGCAAAATGCTCGGGAATGCAGCCGTCCCCTTCGCCGTGGGGCAACGTTTCCCATTCGCGCAGGGTGAAGGCCGGCATCAGGCCGCAAACTCCGAGAAGTCGAATTTGTCTTTGACCGTCCACCGCAGCTTTTCGCTAGAAAAGTCGTCTTCAGTCATGCCTCCGGGTACCGCAATTTGTTTGGCGTCAAGGAAGCGGGCGGGACCGTGAGTAGAGTCGCCAAGAACAGCTGCGACCTTGGACCAGTCCTCATAGAAATACTCAGCCAGAAGCGGGATCACCTTGTCTCGCATGACGCTCTCGATATCCGACCGCGTCTGGCAGCTGGTGAAGTACGCGTGCCCGATTTGATGCTCCCGGTCGAACAGATACTCAATTCGCTCGTTGATCGTAGACAGCAGCTTTTGCAGATCAATACCCTCAACGTTGTTCGACAGAACTAAAGGGTCGGGCATCAGTTCCTTGAAAGAAAACCGGCGGCGTAGTGCTGTGTCCAACAGCGCGATGGAGCGATCGGCGGTGTTCATCGTACCGATGACATGGAGGTTCTGAGGCACGCCAAAGGACTTCTTGGAATAGGGAAGCGTGAGGCGGATTTCGTTGTCCATCCCGAGCCGCTTGTCGGGCTCGAGAAGCGTGATCAGCTCGCCGAAGACCTTCGAGATGTTCGCCCGGTTGATCTCGTCGATGATGAGGACATGCGGTCTTGCCTCGCGATGGACCGGTTCACCGCCGCTATTCATGTAGCTTTCGAGGGCAACGGTATCGAGGCGGGCCCGATCGAGAGCATAGATCGACTTCATGGTGAAGTTGCTATCGTAGATCTCGGAGGCGGGAACCCCATCCCTGTCCACCCAGAGCCATCGCACGGACCGCCGGTGGCAGTATTTCCGGTTGTCCCGCTGCCGGTATTGATATTCGCCCGTGACCTCGCCGATGGCCCGGAACAGGCGGTTACCCTTGGTGACAACGATGATGTCTTCGAAGTCCAACTGGTTACGGAACACGTCCACTTGGCTTACCTGACCCGACTGCAGAGTAACCTTGCCTTCGCGCTCACCTTGGGCACGACAAGCCTCCAGTATCTCCTCGACATCGGAAAACCTGTCGTCGGAGAAGTCGATGTCCTCCCAGCCGAGGAGCGCGTGCCCCTCGGAAATGGCCTCCTCGAACAGGTAGCCCTCCGCGGCCACGTTGGCGCGCGCGATCGACATCTTGAAGACGTGGCGCCCATCGAGGGAAAGGACGTTCTCTCGCGGCACGGTCGGTACGCCCTTCTCCGCACGCTCCGAGATGCGTCTGAAGATCCCGGGGACCGGCTCCAGCCGAAACCCAGTGCCCGCCGAGCTGTCTTCGGAATGATCCGTAGTCGGTCGCAGCCCCTCGACGAACTCCTCGTAGGACATCGACTGGTGGAAGGTCACGAATTCGATGCGCCCTTCGCTCACGAGGCTACGGTACGTGCTCATGAGCTCTGCTCGGCTATTCTGTCCAGTAAAGAAAGCGGCAGCCTCGTCACCCAAGCACAGCCGTACTGCTTCCCATGCCGTCTGATACGTTTTTCCCGTGCCCGGCGGGCCGTAGAGGATCAAGTTTACGGCAGAAGGCGAAGCTTCATTGTTTGTGTCGGTCACGGTGTCCGCCTCCGGTTGGGAATTGAGCGTATATGTGAAAACGGTCGAGCTGCTTGGATTCGGTTCGGTACTCTTGGGCGACGGAACTTGCGCAAGTTTCTGGAATTTTTCACCGCCAAGGGCCTGACAGATGTTCGGGAACGCGTCTTTCTGCCCGATCGCCGTTGCAAGGTCTCCTGCGCGGATGCAGACCTCCTTGGCCGCCTTTTCCCGAGCAGGTTCGATGAAATAGTTCAGGGCGCAAAGCCTGATCCGGTCGGCGCCCTCCATCAGGTGTTCATAGCGCTCAGGGCGCTCGGTGGGCTGATCGTTTTGGTCGACGATGATGTAACCGGCGTTGTGAAGACGGGAAGCAGCATCCGCCTTCTGTCCCCATCCACCGTTTAGTTCTGTCTTGCCGAGAATGAAGCCAATTAGCGGTTTGGTCGGATATACTCGGTTTTCGCGCTCACGCGATGACCGGACCCAATAGTCGCGTGGCTCACCGAAAGCACCAAAGATATCGCTATGCGCCCCGTTCGCACGGTAGCTGTCGTATGCGTCCATCGCGGTTTCAATCTGGGCTCGATCGATTTCCTGGCTCTTTCCGCCTTCCTCCATCGCATAGTTATGGACGACCCAAAGCGCACTTTGAACGTCGATCATATCTCGAGGTGCGAGGCCACGCTCTTCGAATGCCTGACGTACTGCCGTCATAAAGCGCATCTCATCCGCGTATGTCTCGGCAAGCGTTGAATGCTTCGGGAATGGTGTTCCTACTGCTTCGCGCCATAGATCCTGCCGAACCGTATGCCGGATGTAGACTGCCTGATCTGGCCATAGATGAAAGAAAATGAACTCGCCGATCTGCCTCGCCGCGTCTTCCGTGCCTTTCGGCACGGCCTTTTTCCAAATGCCTGCGAAGACGTCGAGCGCCGCCGCGTGTTCTTCCGGTGATCTAAGTGCAGCACGTACAAGCGACGCAACGGCGGGATCGAGAAGCCCGTGGTCAGCATTGCTCTTCGGGCTTAGAGGTTCGCTCGTGCGCCAATCCAAAAGGTTATTAGAGTCAGTCGCTGCGGTGAAAACGGCTACAGTAATCGAGCTGTCATCCCCTGCGCTTTCCAGGGCCGGGCGCAGCTTGTTGATCGTTGCCAGTTTGTAGTTTCGTTCTGCTTCATCAAAATCTGGATCCGGGCGATCGAAGCGTTCGAGGCTTGGAAAGAAGTGTTGCAGACGATCTATCCAGCGCTTCACGGCAGTCGGGTCGAGGTGAAAGTCTCCCGCAAAGCCAAGAGCGGTCAGAGCGGCGCACGCTCTATCAGGATCGAGGTCACCAAGCTTCCAAGCGTCTATGTCTTGAAAACCTTTTGACTTGAGCCCGCTGTGGCGACCTTCACTATCGCTTCCGGATGGCGGTTTCCTGCTGGGATCCAGACCCGCATCCTGCAGAGCACGCACATGGCTTTCATGAAACCAGAGGTTTGGGCGATCGTTCGTGTACTCGAGACAGAGCGGCCGACCCTGCGGATCGATCAGTGGGCCAAGATAGAGGCTTGCATCGTAATCCGGGTTTGGCCGCAGTTTCGAGTTTCGAATGACTTCAAACACTGCACGGCGATTAGCCGAGGGCTTTCGCTTTGTTTCAAGTTCGGAGATGCGGTTTGTGAAACTGCTCCAGTCCATTTTCCCCTATCTCTTTGATTCTGTTTGACAGTTTTTCAGCGCGCATAGCGTGTTGACCAGCTGCATTTGCTCAACAGTATTACACTTTGCCTCACGCAATCGCGGAGCTCCAAATGCCAATGCGAGTCCCTTGGCGCGTGACACCGCGACATTGATGCGGTTCAGAGAAAACAGAAACTCCATCCCGCGCGAGGTTTCTTCGGCGGAAGATGCCGTCATGGAAACCAGGCAGACTGGCGCCTCTTGCCCCTGAAACTTGTCCACGGTTCCGACGCGGACGCCTGAAGGAAGGGCATCCCGCAAAGCGTTTACTTGTGCGTTGTATGGGGCGACGACGATGATGTCCGTCTCGCGCATCGGCCGCGTGCTGCCGTCCTTCTCCGTCCAGCTGCCGTCGAGGAGGTCAGTGACGGTTTTGCCAATAGCGTCGACTTCTTCCTGTGCGATCTGTGCATTTCCCTCATGGGGGACAGGCACCCAGAAAGCTCCGGCTTCGGGGAGCGCCGTGCCTGTCACGCACTGGTGAGCCGTATCAGGATGGCTGGTCAGTCGGCCTTCATAGACCTGCTCCGAGATGAACCGACAGACTTCAGGATGCATACGCCGGGATGTGGGAAGGAAAATGCCCCGTTCGGCTGGAACCGTCGCATGCTCACCGAGCATCCAATCCAGGCACGACAGGTTCGCAGGCTCGGGATGTGCCCCCTGAATGACCTGCGGCAACTGGCGTGGGTCGCCCACGAGGACGATGTTTCGCGCGGCACGCCCCATGGCGACCATGTTGGCAAGTCCGACCTGGCCTGCCTCGTCCACGAACAGCCAATCAAAGGCCTGAACATTTTCGTCGCGCGAGAAGAACCACGCGGTGCCGCCCACGACATGCCCGCTTCTGGCGGCTTCTGCGTTGTCGGTCGTACGATGAACATCGCAATCTTCGGGGTAACCATCCTCGCTGCCAGAAACCTTGTGCACGAGTTCGAGATTGATCGGCAGGTCTTGGTCTTCCAACGCTGAAAGACAGCCCATCAGCACATTCCTGATAGCCTCGTGGCTGTTGGATGCGACGCCGACGCGATGGCCCTTGCGCACCAAAGACAGGATCGCGCGCGCGCTCACATAGGTCTTGCCGGTACCGGGTGGTCCCTGGATCGGCAGGACTGTTCCATCCATGTCATTCACCACGGCAATGGTGCCTGCAACGGGGTCTGCCCCGCCCAGAAGATCGCCCCTTGGACCGACGAAGCGGAGACGCGGCGCTGCGCGCGACAGCAGGTCATCCACGGCCGTGTACCGGCGTGCGCCGCACTGATCGGCAATTAAATCACGCAAAGCACCGGCAATGACGCCTGTCTGGATCGGCCAGTTCGGATGCAGCGTCAGTTTATCCGCCAGAAGATCGGCCTTACCCCGGCCTGCTTTGACGGTGATCTGACGAGCGCGGCGATCCATTGACTCGATCTCAACCGTTGTAGGTGGGCCACCGAATACAGGAACCGTCGCCTTCTTACCGCTCCGCAGTTTCGTTTCCTGTTCGGGATAGGTGTATCGGCGCGCGAAGGATCGCTTGACGGGTTCGACAGGGCCCGCTGCCTCAAGCCCGCCAAGCGCATCGAGATCGTCGAGCAGATCATCTTCGTCCTTCGCAGCGCTATCGAATACGGCCCATTGCGCGGGCTTCACCTCGCGGCTGTGAAAAACGCCGAGGTTGAACAACATATCCTGCCGCGCCTCGGGCAAGCCAGACTCTGCCAGCATGCTCCGCAATGCTTGCGTATCGGCATCCTGTTCGACCTCTTTATCGCCTGCATCCGGGGCAAGTGTCGGCCAAGGGCCACCAGGCCGGATGCCAACCAGCCAGTCGCGCAATTCCTCGGTCGAGATACAATCGACGCGGTTGTAATCCTCGATCTCGTCCAGAATCTGCTGGTCCTGTGTTTCCCGCCAGCGCTCATAGGCCACGACGGAACCACCCGCTGTCTTGACCTCGCCGTCGCGCTTGCGGTCGTAAAAGGCCTCCATCGATTTGATGGAATAGTTCGGCTCCGATCCGATCAGCCCGCCGCGGACCACGGCGAATAGATCGACGAAACGGCGTTCCCTTAGCAGCCGGTCAAGGAAAGCCTCTCCGATCCCATATTTCGTGGTCAGGCGTTTGAGCGCTGTGATCTCGTAGGGCGCGTAGTGATAGATACGCGCATTGGGGTACTGTGAAATCCGCGCGCGAAAAAACGCCAGCAAGTCGGACAATGCCCGCGCTTCTGCGTCGTGGTCATGGGCCCAGAACGCCTTGAACTCCCCGTCGAACCAGATGCCGTGCAGGTATTCAAGGCCGCCCTCGTAGTGTGGATCGCCTTCAATGTCGTAGAACAGGTCACCCGGCTGTGGTTCCGGCAAAAGGTCGAAGCCCTTGCCAGGCTCGGGCGCACGCAGTTCGAAATCCGGTTCCCCGGTTTTGCGGGCCTGCTGCAGGCGGGCTTGAGTGACCAAACGGGCTTGGGTGTTTTCGGCCATTCCGCGCACTGGGTGATCGAGCGTCGAGAGAGCCTCCAATGTGTGAACACCCGCGGCTTCCAACTTCTTCACCTGACCACGGCTGATGTTGGCGACATTGAACAAGCTGTCTTCGGCGTGCCAGACGCTGTTGCAATGTTCGGCCCAGCGGCACAGGCCGCAATCGGCACATGGTATAGGGCGGGTCGACGGTGGATCAGCGACGAAGGCTTCCAGCCGTTGTCGCGCCATCCGAGCATAGGAAGAGTAGTCCGCCAGGCGCAGAGTCGCGCGCGTGCCGTCGCCCAATTCGACATGCGCAAACTCGGGCACCACCCCCTGAATTTCCGCCAAAAGATCGGAATACAGAACCAGCTGAAGCACATGTTTGGGATCGGCCCGACGTTTCAGCTTGGTGTCGGCCACCTCGTAGCTGAACGATCCGAACGCCGAGGGTGTCTCGACACGTTCCAGGAAGTCGGACCAGCCGCCCCAGTTTCCCGACAGAAACGCGCCCTGAAATACGACGTCCGGACCAGCAGCGAGAGCCGCGCGCGTGGCTTCGGCGTTTTCGCCAAGTTTGCCGCGCGCGATTTCCATGACCGTGCGCCCTGCTTTCTTGAGATGTGCAAGGTGCGCCGCCTCATGCGCATCGCCCTGCTTTTGCAACAGTGCTGCGTCCTCGGTGTCTTCTCCCGGCTCCGGGCCCGTTCCGCGCATATGTGCCAGATCAAGGGTGGTCGCATGTGCGCACCCTGTGAAGCGCATGAGATCCGTGGCGGACAAAAATATGCGACCGTCGAGATCCCTCATGGCTACTCCATTACCTATGCAAATCAATCTCCAAGGGAATCACCTCGACAGACCGCAAGGTCATCAATACCGTTTGAGGGTGTCAATTTCTGGCATGGAGATCAAATGTCTTTTGCAAAAGCGCAGGATTTGCTTCGCCTTGCCCAGATGGCGGCCTCTCGCCGAGGTGGCGTCAGCCTCGAGGACATCTGCGCCGAGTTCGATGTGTCGCATCGCACTGCTCAACGGATGACTGAGGCTCTCGAAGCAACTTTCGTGAACGTTTCGACCGCAGACGACGCAGAAAGACGGCGTTACTGGCGGATGGACGCACCCTTGCCGGACCGACTGCAGCCCCGACAGGAAACGGCGATCGAGGCGCTGGAAATTGCGACACGTACCGCACGCGAAGAAGGGCGAATACGGCATTCACGCGCATTGGAGGATCTCCGCGACGGGTTGCTGGCGCGATTGAATCCAAGGGACGCGCTTCGGTCGGAAGCCGATGCAGAGGCAGTGCTGGCTGGATTGGGCCAAGTCACGCGCCCCGGCCCTACCGTCACACTGAAGCCTGCCGTGACAGATGCCGTCATCGAAGCCCTGCGCGGTCCGTTCAGGCTGCGCGTCTGCTATGGCGCTCAGGACGCTGCGCCGCGTGTGATCGAGCCGCATGGCATGCTACTGGGGCACCGCACCTATCTCGTCGCACGGCAACCCGCGCGTGGAGAAGACATCCTGAACTTCCGCATGGATCGGATTCATGAAGCGGAGGTTCTGAACGAAAGCTTCCAACTGGCCTCGGGTTTCTCCTTAGAGACCTATGCCGCTCAGGCGTTTGGTGTCTACCAAGACCCCGAACAATACGGCGAAGTCGTGTGGCGCTTCTCACCGGAAGCCGCTGAGCGAGCCGCCGAATTCCGTTTCCACCCAACCCAAGTTGTCGAGCTTCAGGACGATGGCAGCCTGATCGTCAGGTTCAAGGCGGCGGGCTGGCTGGAAATGGCATGGCACCTCTATCAATGGGGCGACAAGGTCGACGTGTTGGCGCCCCAAGGCTTGCGCGAATTGATTGCGGGCCACCAGAGGTCGGATTTCGACGCTCTGCCATGACCGTATCGAAAAAGGATGAGCTCCCTCCCGAAATTCCGACACTGACGGAAGTTACGGTTTGTTGTCTGCTGGTCTTCGGCGAGAAGGAGATCAGAGGTGTCGAAACGGAAGAACCATTCTCCGGAATTCCAGGCGAAGATTCCGCTAGAGGCTCTGAAGGGTGAACAGACGGTGGCCGAGTTCGCGAGCCGGTTTGGCGTTCACCCGCCGATGATCCACAGCTGGAAGCGGGCGCTGTTGGAAAGTTCATCCGGTGTATTTGAGCGCGGCGGCAGGAAAGCCCCGCAGATCGACGAAGAACAGGTCAAGGAGTTGCACGCCAAGATCGTGGGGCGAGGCCGCGAACGCCGTGCGTTCGAGAGAGCCGCCGAACGCTGTGGCCAACGATTTGTTGTCACGAAAGCTCGAGCCGTGAATCTGCGAGTAAGACGGCAGACGGTTAAGCCCGCCAATCCCCAACGGCCCATTGGCAATCAATGCAAGCTGTTGTCGATCTCACGGTCATCGTCCTATTACCAGCCCAAGGGCGAGACCGCGATGACGCTGATGTAAATACGTCAGATCGACGAGCTGTTTCTGGAAACGCCGCTCTTCGGTGTCCGGCAGCATCTATTGACATCGCGGCGCAATGCCATTTCCGCCAGCGTATGACTTGGCATCTGCGCAACCAAGGCCATCTGGTGAACAAGAAACGCATAAGCCGCTTGATGCGACTGATGGGCCTGATGCCGATCTACCAGAATCCCAACACCAGCATGGCCGCGGGGGGGCAAAAACCCAACCCTATGTGCTGAGGGGGCTAAATGTGACACAACCGAACCAGGTCTGGGCAGCGGGCATTACCTACCTGCCGATGCGGCGTGGGTCCTGTATCTGGTGGCGATCATGGATTGGCATACCCGCAAGGTGCTGGCCTGGCGGTTCTCGAACAGGCTGGCGACTGATTTCTGCGTCGAGGAGCTAAATGAAGCCATCTTCACGTTCAGTCTGCCGGAGACTGGATTAGAGTCCAAGGCCGGTGTCGGGAAGTGGATCGCGTTCTACACCCGTAAACGCCCCCATTTCGCTCTTGGCGGCAAATCACCAGCCGTTGTTTATTTACTGAGAAACGATTAAACATAAACCGATCAGCAGGAGCAAAGAGCAGCTTAACTTACCCCAATATCTGTCGAAACGTTGGGAATTATTTCACCGAAACTGCCTTTAAGGACTGTAGTATATCGCATCCAACATCGCTACGCGTGCATCCCACAGCTCCATTTCAGGCCCTGATGGGCGTTCGGAATTGAACCAAGGCGCCTGATGGACGGGTTCGATAATCCTGTCCCAATAATTATCAAGCGATAGTGTAGTTGGTGAAAAGTTGAGCGCTTCAGCTAGGCCATTTTTATTGGGTCCATCTACGCAAACAAACAAATCTGGGCGTTTCATCGTGATCAAGCGTGTCGCAGAGCCTATCGGATCCCTAGCCTCTAAAGTTTTTCGGAAAGCATCGACATAATTCTCAAATTGATGCCTAGTTACGTCACCTCGCTTGGGAATTTGATCCAAGGCTTCAGCAATTCCCAGTTTCTTTCGTTGAATAGCTTTTGAGAACACGGTGGCCCGGTTCATCGAACCAAACCACCCCCATTCGTGCCCCTCCATTTTTGCCTCAACAGCTTCAGAGGGAGGGAGAATTCCAGCAACACCTTTCCACTCCGCAACCGAAAGATCCATGAAAGATCCGCTCTTAGCAAACATCGATTGGATGGCACGAACCAACTCAATGCGTCTTATAAAATCGTGAAATTTGTCTTCTTGCGCCCGTTTAGAAAAATCGTCCCACGACATGGAGGCTAGCTTAGAGACCGGTCGGCCCCATTGATAAGTTTCATTGGGAAGAACGGGATTTTTCGGCCTTGGTTTTCTACTTGCGGCCTTAGCTTGCAGTCGGTAGCTTGCTGCTAACTCTTTCGTGATGCTACGGCCAAACTGTTTGTATGCCGCAAGCTGATCTCTAATTTCCTCGAAAACAGTCTCATCGGCCTTCCCGCGCATGAAAATGTTTCCTTCAAAATTTCCACCCAGGCCGCCACGAGTGAAGTTGGCGCTGCCAACGATCGCCGCAGCGGATTTTCCTGTTTGGAAGTAGTATATCTTCGGGTGAAAGCATCCAGGAGTGTTTTCCGCGACGTAAGCATTGGGGACGCCCACTAGGTTATCAATTAGATCTGGGTCGCTCGCTGAAAAATCAACACCAAATATCACGATGCCAAATTTTGATTGATTGCTTAGCAATTTCTTCGCAACGGGTGTCCAGTGCCCCCAGGCTACGGCCATTGAGATGAGTTCATGCTTGACGAATAACTTCTTGAGTTGGTTGGATAATTTATTTTCCTTTAAAAAATTTACTTTCATCTTCGCTCTCACACATTCAGGTTAAGCAATTTTAGATACAAGAGGGTCGATAGATCGGATGTGCCAACGTGCTTTATAGCTGGCGAGGTATTCACCCCCACAAACTGTCCGTGTTTTTCAGCGGAATGGGCGCTCTTCGGACATTCAAACCTACCATTGCGCATTCCCAGACCCAGTCCAAGCCGTTGGTCGACCGCCATCAATGATAGACGGACGGGGCACGAGGAACGGACCTGAGCAGCTGCGGCGCCCGCATCCACTGAGTCCAGAAGGCCGTGCCAAAGGCGACCTTGTCAATCCGGTTTCAGTCTGAAGCGGTGCGGATGGCTGAGCTCATGTGATGAACTGCCTTCCCACCAACCCGTTGCTAGAGTGGCGGACATAGGTGGAGAGAGGAGGATCTGACGGACATCAAGGTTCTGGGCATTGATTTCGGCAAGACCGTTTGTAGCCTGGCCGGGTTGGATGAAGTGGGAGCGGTTGTGTTTCGCAAACGGCTCCAGCGGCATCGGCTGCTGGACTTTCTTGATGTGCTTCCGCCCTGCGTGGTTGCGATGGAAGCTTGTGGCGGGGCACACCACATTGGGCGCTTTTGTGTTGAGAGGGGACATGAGCCTCGGTTGATGTCGCCGCTCTATGTCCGGCCCTATGTGAAGGTTCACAAGAACGATGACCGTGATGCGGAGGCCATTGCCGAAGCCGCGACGCGCCCGACGATGTCATTCGTTGCGATCAAGTCGGAAGAGCAGCTTGATCTTCAGGCCATGCACCGTGCGCGGGAACGTCTCGTGTCGGACAGGACGCGCTTGATCAATCAGGGCCGCGGTTTCCTGATAGAACGCGGGATCCGGGTAGGAACCGGGCGCCACGTCTTCCAGAAGGAATTGGACAGATTGGCCGCAAAGGGCGCTGCTGATCTATCACCCCGTATGCTCCTGCTCGTGACTGACATGGCGTCTGAACTGAGCGGGATCAACAACCGGGTCGCAGCCATTGATGCCGAGATCAAGGCGTTGGCCAAAGCGGATGCAGATACGCAGAGGCTGATGGAAATTCCGGGGATCGGTCCCACGATTGCCACGGCACTTGTGGCTGCCGTCGGCACGGGCAGCAGCTTTGGTAAGGGGCGTGATCTCGCCGCATGGCTTGGCTTGGTGCCACGGCAGGTCACGACAGGTGGCAAGGCCAAGCTGATCGGCATCTCGAAACATGGCAATCGATATTTGCGAAAGCTCTTCATCGACGGAGCTCGAACGGTTCTGCATCTCGTGCGAGATAGGACGTCGCCAATAACGGCCTGGGTAGACTGCCTGAAGGAGCGAGCGCATGTGAACGTCGCGGCAGTCGCCATGGCCAACAAGATGGCGCATATCGCCTGGGCTGTTCTGACGAAGAAAGAGAGATATCGGCCAAATGCCATGAGCGGTCTGTAGTCGGTCAAACGCGCAACCGGACAAAGGGATCTGCGAGCGAGGAGGAGATGGACCAACGACCGATCGGCGTCTTGTCAGTCTGACGGGGAGTATGGCCCCAGAGTGCCGATGAGCTAACGAGACACAGGACGCGCGACTTCCCATCTTGGTTAGGGGCAATACGAACGGCCCCAAAGAAAGACCGAATACATAGAAGCAGGGTCAATGGCGCATCAACAAATTACTTGCAGGGGAAGGCAGTTCATACATACTCCCCAATGTTTGGACTATTTCCAGCGTGATCTAAGCTACGTGCTGTTCCTGCTGATTGAACCGCCGAAAACTCAAAGGTTTGCCTTAGAGACTACAATGAAGAAAGACCGCATAGCGCGATCGGCAACAAAATTCCGGGAGCGCTCATAAAATTGCTGGATTAATCTAGCCCGTCTGTGTGATTTAAGCGCGGAAAATCTGGCCCTGACTAGGGACACTTTCAGTAGCACATCACTTGTCTGGCTGAAGCCGCCACTGTCTTTCGCCCAATCGTAGTTACTTTAGTTCCCATATCCCATCCACATCCGGGCTTGTTGGATGCAATCCATCCCGGCGAAACTGTTCGGCCATGCTGTCTGCGATAACGGCATGCTTACCGCGCTGTGGGGAAACCATAGCCTCAGCTAACCCGGAAACGTCCTCAGCGTTGTCCCCCATGGGCCAGAGCGCCTGTTCCGCGAGCTTCCGCTTGCGCTGCATCAGGCTCTGCAGAAGGCAGTCAAAACTCTGAACGCCCAGTTCCGGGTGCAAAGCCATTGGAATGTGAACTGATACGGGATTCGTCTGACCGATGCGATGGACGCGGTCGTTGCACTGCTCTTCGACGGCGGGGTTCCACCAGCGAGAAAGGTGGATGACATGTGTAGCAGCCGTGAGGGTCAACCCGGTGCCAGCAGCTTTCGGCCCGAGGATCAGTATATCGAAACCGTCATCCGTGCGAAGATGGCGCTGGAAGTGGTTGACGATCTCTTGCCGCCGAGGGATCGGCGTGTCGCCGTTGATAACGTCGATTTTTTCGAGCCCGAACATGTGGCGGACAATTTCTGCAAAGCGGAACTGCATCTCACGGTGTTCTATGAAGACCAGCACGCGTTCGCCGACGCCCTTTATCCGGTGAAGTATGTCGATTGCCGCCTCGAGCCGGGCACTCTGCGCAATGAACTCTTCGGGCGGCAATGACTTGTTCGCGCCTGGGTGGACGGAAACGGAACGGATGTGGTGCAGCATTTTCAGTGCTGCCCCGGGGCCACCATTGGCGAGCTTGAGTTGCGCGAGGTCGTAAGCGTCGGCCTGAGCTTTTGGCATCAAGCGTGGATGAAGGAAGCGACGCTTTGATGGCAGATCACGCGCGACTTCATCCTTCAGTCGGCGCAGGCCGAGCGGTGGCACCGTCCCACAAGGTTTGAACACGCGTGCATGCAGTTCGGCCATGTTTTCGGCATCAGGCGTAGCGTAATGTGCTTTGAATTCCGTTCCGGATCCGAGGCAGCCCGGCGCGATCCGGTCCATTATGGTCCAGAGGTCGATGGCGGCATTCTCGATTGGGGTTCCGGTTAAGCCGATGCGAAAATCTACATTCATTGCCTCGACGGCCTTCGATGCCAGAGACGCCCGGTTTTTGATGTTCTGGATCTCGTCCAGGACCATTGCAGAGAAAGGGATTTTCCCCAACGAATGCTGATAGTTGGCAAGCGTTGTGTACGTGGTCAGGAACCAGTAGCGATGCGCTCTACCATCTTCGAATGCTTCATCGAGCCAATCGAGATCGAGTTGCGGAAGACCGGATTGCGTTTCTGTGCCCCGTGCGTCGCGGCGTTTCTGGGTGCCGAGCGAAGACCCGAAAAGACGGATCAGGGTTCCGAAGCCGCGTCCCTCGACGTGGATGTCGACTTCCTGTTCCCAGTTCCGGAGCAGCGAGGTCGGAGCTACGACGAGGATAGGACCCCGGTTTGCTGCGGTGGCCTGCTTCATGTGCTCTTTGAGCCAGGCCAGGAATGAGATCGTCTGCAATGTCTTGCCGAGACCTTGTTCATCCGCGTTCAGAATGCCTGGAAGGCCAGCCTGCCAGGCGTTCGTTGCCCAGTCAAAGCTGGACTGTTGGTGCTCGCGGAGCGGTGTGCGGATGGCCTTCGGCAGTGCGACCGGGATCGATGGCTCGCGTGGAGAGAGTTTGGCCTCCCAAGTCAGTTCGTCGTAGTTTGCCATGGTCTCGAGGATGATCGGCCCGTCGTCACCTTCGGACGTCACTTTGTCTTCCTCAGGATCGGTTGCGAGCGTCTCGCGCCGCTGGATCTCGCCTTCGATGACGGCGAGCTGGGTAGGGGTTACCTGCACCTCTTCGCCTGCAATCTCGACTGGGGTATCAGTTCCGCTTTCGATGACATCATTCATGTGATCGCGCAACGCCCGGAGTTCTGGGTCCGGCATGGACTGGATGGCTTCGACGAGATGTTGTGCAAAGGC
Organism: Phycobacter sedimenti; assembly: GCF_038148855.1. Classification (NCBI taxonomy): domain Bacteria; kingdom Pseudomonadati; phylum Pseudomonadota; class Alphaproteobacteria; order Rhodobacterales; family Roseobacteraceae; genus Phycobacter; species Phycobacter sedimenti. Next base: position 104,034 of record NZ_JBBVGR010000003.1, read on the forward strand.
CTCTGGCAACCAGGTCGTGCCGCTGCCATCTCCCATCTCGGAGGTGCGTTTGTAAACGATGACCCCTGTCACGCGGTCCGAATACTCGCGGCTTTCAATCAGCGCGGGGCCGGCAATTGCCTCAACCATTTCCGCTTGCTGCGCGTCGTCCAGACCATCCAATTGTCCGCGTTCGGCAAGGTGCCGGTTAACTGCTTCGGTAATAAAGGCGCGCGGGTTCTCGATAAAGTTACGGCGTTCCTCGCGCGGTGCCTTCTGGACGCGGATCATCTCCTCTAGGACCGGGGCCGTCCCCTTGTCGATGACAAGGTATGCGTTGTTTCCGAGCCTGTAGGCGGGCTTTGCTCCATATTGGTGTAACCCGAACTGGAAAACCGCCAACGACTCTCCACTCAGTTCAGCATCTTCCTCAGAGATGTCGTCGGTCAGGCCAGCGTTTTCCAACCGTTCCGCAGAATAGGGGACCACCTCGAACTGGCTCAGTGTGCTGTTCGGGGAAATGGAAAAACGGTCGGCGATGCGGACCTCAAGGCCGCGCAGGAAGGCGGTCATGGATAGGCCGGCCACCTCACGGTTGGTCGGCATTTCTGCCCTGATTTCTGTATCCGGCTCGATGGCACGCCGAAATTCGGCGAGAGCTCGCCAGTGCTCTTCTAAAGGGCGAGTAGCGTCAAAGCCATCTGCAAGATCGAGCGCTCGTTTCATCCAGAGCGGCAGGCGACGAGGACCTTTTGCGGTTCGAAGGACCGCGCCGCTACGCTGCGGTGTCTCGCGACGTCCATGGCGGGACCATTCGTAGTGGAATCGGAACTCAGGGCGGCCGAGGACACCCGTTACATCGGTCTTAAGCATCAAGTCGACAGTGCGCGGGAGGCCCAGGGTTTCGGCTGCGGGGGCTGAAAGGCTGGCGGCTGCATCATGGGAAATTCGGAGTAGATCCCTGGAGACCATGACCTCGCCAGGATGGCTGTCCTCCCAGGCGCGCAGCTCCCCGATGGCAAAGAGAAGATCACGATCTTCCGGGGCCAGTTCGGTGAAACTGCGGGCAGCTGGTTTCGACAAGAGACGGGAGAGCAGCCCTTGCCTCGCCTGCGGGAAGCGGATCTCTATGGTGTCGTCAGTGACGGTGCAAATGGGGGCGGTGTCAGACATTCTGCAGCACCCACTGGGACCAATTTCGAATGGAATTATGCGGCTTCGAGTTTCGCGATGCCCGCATGATGCGGTCGCATTCATAGGTGCGCTGATACAGTTTCGGCGCGCGCTCATCATCTATCCGGAAAATGTGTGTCTTGTAGCTGTGGCAACCGTCGACAACGATCTTGTTTCCGATCCGCATGATCAACAACGACGTGCTGCCGCCCCGATCAAGCTGGCGACCGAAGCGACGGTTAATGTCCGTTTTTCCGCCGCGCACAAGGTTTTGCTGGGCAAAGCGGCGCGCTTCTGAGCCAAACGCAACCCAAGCCTCGTCAATCATCTTGTCATCGTATAGCCGCAACCAGAAATCCCGGCGCGGAGGCCACATATGGCTATCCTGTGTGGCCGTCACCATGTCGCAGAAAAACTTCATGTCCTGATGCGTCAACCAACGCAGCAAGACGGCCTTCAGCTCGGGGTCAAAGCCAGACCATATACCGCCCGTGTGCAAACGCGGGTCGTTCCACGCGGCAATTATCTGCTCAGACAACTCATCGCGCAATGTGTCGGGCGGTGCGCGGTGACGCCAAACAGAGAGAAGGGCTTCGACAGCGTGACCAGCGCCGGTCTGCAGGACTGGGCCTTTGTCGGGCGTGAGCCAATTGAAGAGTTTTGCCCGGGCTTCCGGTTTAGCAAGATCAGGGGCGAAGCTTTGGACAAAGGTATGGTGCGCAGCTTTCGCAAGTCCCGAGGTGTGCGGGCTGCTCAACCCCATGGCTTTCAGTGTCGAATAGGAATCCTCAGACTCGACCATGATCTGCGCAAGGTCCATCGGTGCTTCATCTGGCCGGAAAAGAGAGGGCAGGCTCTCCGACAGCTTGTGCGCACGCCCATTCAGGTCAGTGCTGCGTTGCCCGAGTGCCTGGGCGAGGAGCCTTGTATGTGGGGCGTCAGAGCTGAAGCTGTCGATATAAATGCCAACCATTCCGTCAAGGAAGGCTCCGGGTTCGCGCGTTGTGATTTCGGACAGATAAAAGGCGCGCACGGGTTCCAGGTCCGAACGTTCGCGTCTCTCTTCATCAAAGACAGCAACTCCGGCAGAGAGCACCCGCTGGGTGGTGATGTCTTCCCAATTCCAGGTCCTGACACGGGAGAGCATGTTCATCGCGAGTTTTTCCCGGTCACGATCTTCGGGCGTGCGCAAAGCATCTGGCCATCGGGAAAGAATGCTCTCGACTGAGCGACGGACTTGGTCCAATGGGGGCAAAGCGCGTTTGCGCAGCGGATTCAAACGGTCAAGAAGCCCGCGCGTGCTCTCGGTCTTGGCCAGCGCGTCGGTCATGGCTCACCCTCCACAGCTTGCAGGGCCTCGCGAATGATTTTGATCCCTCCGGTATCCTGCGGTGTGACCATGATGAAGCGCAGGTCGATGCGCCGGTTGGTGGCCCGTCCCTCGGGCGTGTCGTTCGTCGTGACGGGGCGGTCGGGACCGTAGGCCGCAACCGAAAGCACAGGCTGCCGTTTCAGGTTCAAGTGCTGCATCACGCCTTGCGCTGCACCAGTCATGGCAAAAAACGTGCTGTTCGCGCGCGCTGCTGAGAGCGACCGATTCACGCGATCAGTTCCTCGGTCATCGGTATGGCCTTCGATCTGGACAGCCTCGACCATAGCGTAGGCCGGGTTGCAGGTTTCATCGAAGCGCGACGCCTCGCCCAGCGTGAAACAAGGAAGAATCTGATCGAGGCGTTCGGCAAGTTTCGAGACGATTGCCGCCTTGTCGCGCGTGAGATCCGACCGGCCGGAGGCAAAAAGGCCTTCGCCCTGGAAACGAAGCGCGTCACTTTCTTCGCTCAGTTCAACCTTCAGGTCAGGGAAATCGGCAAGAATTGCATCACGCAGGCGGGTCAGGACTTCTCGACGCGCTTGCGAGACCCGGGCGAGATAGGCCTCGAGTGGGTCAACTTTCTCCAGTTCGGCCAGCTGCTCGCGCAGCCGTTCGATTTCCGCGTCTTTTTCCTCGATCTGTTGCCGAAGGTCTGCGACCAATTCCTCCAGTTCGGCAACTCGCTGGCGCAATTCGACGTTGTCGGCTTTCAGCTGGGCAATTTGTGCCTTCAGGGCATCGCGTTCGCTGGTCAGTTCAGCCACCTGCGCGCGGAGTTCCGCGACAAGCTGTTGCAATGCAGCCAGTTCGTCCTCGAGACGAACGATGGTTTCTGCACGAGATTCTGCCAGCGCGCGCCACTCGTCGCGTTGTTGGACCATCTCGTCAAAACGGCTGATTGGCACGGTCTCTGTCTCACGCACCTGGCTGGCGAAGAACGCCAGCAGGATCATCATGATGAACAGGAAACCAACCGTCATGTCCGTCATCGAGACGAAGGCGCTTTCTTCCTCTTCCTCGTGACGGGCCTGTTTAGCCTGCGCTCTCATGCGCGTCCTCTGGGCTGTTGCGGGATGAAGGCCTCAGCTTGTTCAACGACGCTCTTGAGAGTGTCGAGACCGGGCGCCAATGCGTCGCGCATCTGACCTACATGATCCTGGGCGGTGCCGAGAGCGGCGTCGAGCTGCGCGTTGTATTCTTTTAGGGCGCGCCCCAGCATCTCGTCGATTTGATCCAGTTTTTCGGCCTCGTTGGACAATTGGGCGATTGCGGAGCGGGTGGCTTCAAGGTTCCTTTGGATGCCCTCGCGTTCCGTACCAAGCGCAGTTTGCGCGCTTTGAAGGACGTGCGCGGCGTTCTCGGCCACTGACTTTGAGTTTTGCATGAGGGTCTCTGAAACCGTATCCACCAGATCGCTCACACGGCGCATCGTCGTCTCGATCCTTTCTTGCGAAGCCCTGATCGGCTCGGCGGCGGCAACAAGGCTCTCGCTGGCTGTTCTGAAGCCTGCAGAAGCCCCTTGAATTGCGTCCGCGCCGCTGTTCATGCCCTGCGCGGCGCTTTGGGCACCGGAGGCTCCACGTTGCACGGCATCGGCCATATCAGAAAGGCGGGCGCTGATTTCCTCAAGACGCGAAAGGAGTTTGTCGCTAATTTCATCGCCCATTTCAGAACCGAGCTTGGCGATGTCCTGGCTTGTCTGGTTGAAGCTTTCAAGCAGAGCGCGCCCGGCGCCAGTGATCGCTTGGCCGGCTTCGTCGGTGCTTTCCGCCATGCGTTGCCGCGCGGCCTCGGCGCTGTCCCGGCTTGCGCTGTCCAAGGTGTTTCGAAAGCCCTCCGCGGCGAGCCGCATTTCCTCGGCGGCTGTTCGCATGGCTTCCGCTCCTTGGCCCGTGTTGTCCCGGATGCTCGAGAGCGTGTCGTTCATGACCGAGAGCAGACGATCGGCGCCCTTGTTCATGGCCTCTGACGCTGTGCGTCCACTCGCGGCCACTTCGGTGCGCATGTCCGACATTGCGCGGGCGATCTGGTCGAGTGCATCGCGAAGTCCATCGCCCGCCTGAGTATTGGAGCTGTTCAAACGATCGACCATGAGACCGATGCGATCGGTGGCCTCGCCAAGCGACTCGCTCGCCCTTGTGAGAGCATTTCCGACGGAGTGCGACAGTTGATGAGACAGGTCGCCGACCAGACCTTCCATGTTGCTGGTTCCCATTGTCGAAACACGGTCAAAGATTGGGTCCATCTTGTCCGAAATGGCGGTGGTGATGGCGTCCGGAAGTGCTTCGAGCGGTTCGCGGAGCTGCGCTATCATTCCGGTACCGATTTCGCGCAGATGTTCACGCTGTTCCGTCGCGGCGCGAAGTTGGCGGAATCCGAGGTCCTCAAGACTCACAAAAACGAGGCGACGCTCGATTCCGCTGCACAGGCGATTGAGTGCCGCTTCGATCCGGTTTTGCCGAGCACGCAGTAGAACAGTGAAGAGGATCGAACAAAACAGACCGGCCAGCGACATCACGAACTTTGCTGAAGCAATTGTCATGAATTCCTGCATTGCGCGATCCATGCCGCCGGAACCAACGTTCATTGATTGCGAAAACTGGTGCAGCGCTGCGACTAACCCCAGAAATGTCAGCAGAAGGCCTGCGGAGACGAAGGTGTTGGGAAGGATACGATAGATTCCGGGTCCAAATTCCAGGTCCTCGACGTTCAAAAATGAAGCAGGGCGAATTGAGTTGCGCAGTCTCAAGGGGCCGTCGATGTCGTCCGGCACGATTGTTTCGCTAAACTCGTCGAAGGCCTCCCAGACGGCTTCGCGCGTGCGGTTCGTCCGATAGTTCTCGCGCAGAGAGGCGCGAAATCCGTCGTAACCTTGTGCAAAGGCATCGATGCTTTCGTGCTTTCGCACGCGGGCATCCAACTCCTTGACGGCATTCAATTGCAGGCGTGTTTTTCTCAGGTAGAGAAAACCCGCGAAAATTGTAAGCAAAAGAAAAAAGCCTGCGAAATAACCAGGGCGGCTGTCGGAAAGTGTCAAGGCTTCTGCCAGGATGATGATGCCGTCTTTCAGCAACAGGCCGAAGTCATTGCCAAGTTCAAATTGCACGTGTGTCTCCTGCGGAAATCCCCGTGATCAAATCAATTTCGATCTACAACCGTAGAATTGAACGCCTCAAATCGCAAGATGCCAAGGTGCTGTTTTCCTTGAAACCTTTGAGGTCGCATTGCTTCTGTTGCACAAATCCCGTGAGGGATTCATCTCGTGAATGCAGGGTGGTAGCTGATATGCATGAGCAGACCCCCACCTCCGATCCACGGGATCAGAAACTGGCCCGCCAATAATCAAGCGCTAAAGCGTCATTGTTTGCTGACTATTTGGTTCGATCCTGAGATGAGCTGGGATTCCGTGCCAAAAGGCAGACGCGGCCGCCATCAGACCTACAACGATGCCGTCATGCAGACGTGCCTTTCAATGAAGGAGCTGTTCGGCATGGCGCTCCGGCAGACGACAGGCTTCGTTGAAAGCCTGTTGCGGCTGGCCGGTCTCTCGCCGTCAGAAGCCGCTGGTGGTCAACATTCCCTTATGGGGCTCCAAGAGAGCGCTGAACCTTCTTCTCGATAGCACCGGGACACAGGTCGAAGGTGAAGGCGAATAGCACGCACGTAAGGATTGTAGGACAAAACGGCGGATCTGTCGAAATCACCGGGAGCCACATCGGCGATGCACCAGTGTTTCCCGACCTGCTCAAAAAAAATCCCGAAGGATCAAGAGATCGGCTCGGTGACCGCTGATGGCGCCTATGATACTCGCAAATGCCACGATGCCATCGCTGATCGCGTCGCCCACGCTGTCATCCCGCCCCGCAAGAACGCCAGCCATGGAGGAACGTCACCGCCGGTGCGGTCGCTCGAAACTAGGCCTTGCGCGCCTCCAAATACCTTGGGCGCGCGCTATGGAAACGATGGAGCGGATACCACCGCCGGAGCAGCGTCGAGACGAAGATGTATTGTGTCAAACTGCTGGGTCAGCGGATGATGGCGCGAGATTTCTACCGCCAAGTCGCGGAGATCCAGGTCCTTGTAGCCCTGCTCAATCACTGCACCGCGCTCGGCATCCCCGTCACGGAAGCTTTGGGATAAGTCCGTCCGGAGAAAGGGGAGCTTCGATCATTGCCCGATTTGTTCAACAGAGTCTGGGTTCGGCAAAAACGACCAAAGTAGGCACTCTTTCGCGCCTGAAATGCGCCCCACAAGGTTCCCCGATGTCCAATATCTGCTACACCTCGGGAAAGACAGGCAATTCGGTGCACATGAACCTCTCCTCAAAATCCTTCTTAGGATTCCTGATTGACCCTCTGGGCCGACATCCAAGATCATTAACACTGCAGAAAAACGGTATCGCGGCACGCGGGGCTGGTTCGCCCTGGATAGGGCTCGAAGATATCGTGACGCGCCCATCGGTGAAAAAGGGCTTTCTCTCGTCGTCGCTTTCGCTCGATCTTGGAGGCGACCGACACCTGACTTTGCCAGCGGTGGATGCGTTTGCTGCCAGAACTTTCGCAGATGCGGCTACAACCGCCTGGACGAATTTTAATCGGGCGGAGCTGGAAAAGGAGGACGCCACGGTCCGGCGCATCTTACATGCACTTGATGCGCTCAAGGTGCCGGATGCCTATCCCGCAGCATGCCATGTAGCGCCGTTGGCGCACGATGCTGCCGATCTGAACAGCCGCGTGCTGTCCAAGCTGAATGCGGAGGCCGTTGGCAAAAAGGTGATGTCTCGAATTGCCCCGATCACGGCGTTCGCGTCCGATCCGAATGCCGTACGTGACGCATCAATCGAGGCGTTCGTCGAAGCTCAACTACTGCGTTGGAAGGATTTCTTCGACACTGTCGAGTCCATGCCGCTGACACCGGAACAGCGGCTCTCAGTCGTGGTCGACGAGGACGCGACTCTCGTTCTAGCTGGCGCCGGATCGGGCAAAACCAGCGTGATCACCGCGAAGGCCGCTTACCTCGTGAAGGCGGAGATACGGGAGCCAAGCGAGCTCCTTCTGCTGGCCTTCGCGAAGGATGCCGCAACCGAAATGTCAGAGCGGATAGAGGCCCGGTGCGGGGTCCCCGTGGCGGCGCGCACCTTCCACGCGTTGGCCTATGAGATCATCGGCGAAGTGGAAGGCGAGAAGCCACCTTTGGCGTCGACTGCGACCGACGACAAGGCGTTCTTGTCGCTGATTAAGGAGATCCTGCGGCACATCGTGGCGACCGCCAGCGAGATCGCGCAGACCGTGATCGGCTGGTTCGCAGGTTTCTTCGACGACTTCCCGACAGAATGGGACTTCAAGACGAAGCACGAATGGTATGCGCAGGTCGAAAGCCGCAACCTGCGGACGCTACAAGGCGAGATGGTGAACAGCTTTGAAGAGCTGCTGATCGCTAACTGGCTGTTCCGGAACGGCATCGCCTACGAATACGAGCCCAGCTACGAGCACATGCTCCGGAAGACCGGGCGCCGCGTCTACACGCCCGATTTCCGGCTGACAGAAAGCGGCGTCTACATCGAGCATTTCGGCGTGCGAAAGAAACGCGGCAAGGACGGCAAGGAGGAGCTAACGACGGCCCCTTACGTCGATCGCGATGAATACCTAGAGAGCATGGACTGGAAACGGCGGGTCCACGCCGAGCACGAGACGGTATTGGTCGAAACATACAGCTGGGAGCGTAAAGAGGGCCGACTTCTCGAGGCACTTGCCGAAAAGCTCGAACCCCACGTCACGCTGCGGCCGATCCACGATATCGAGATCTACGACCGTGTGACCGAGGTCGGGGTGGTGGACAGCTTTACCTCGCTGATGGGCACTTTCCTACGTCACTTCAAGAACGGTGGCTACCGGGTCCAGGACTGTTCAGATAAGGCGCTAACGCTGAAGATGGGCAAACGCGCCGAAGCATTCCTTAAGATCTTCGGCGCCGTATTCCGGGAGTATCAATCCCGCCTGGGTGATCGGATCGACTTCGAGGACATGGTGAACCGCGCCACCGCCCTCGTCGAAAGCGGACGCTACCAGAGCCCGTTCCGGCACATCCTCGTCGACGAATTCCAGGACATCTCGACCGGACGGGCGAAGTTGATCCAGGCCCTCAAGCGCCAGCATTTCGACGCCAAGGTGTTTGCCGTCGGCGACGACTGGCAGTCGATCTACCGCTTCGCCGGGTCGGACATCCACATCATGCGTAACTTCGGCGCTGAATTCGGCGGCGCCTATGCAGGAGCTACTGATGTCCATCGGACCGTCGACCTCGGCCGGACCTTCCGGTCCGTCGACAAGATCGCTCTGGCCGCCCGTCGCTTCGTTCTTCGTAACCCCGCTCAAATCACCAAGACGGTGATACCGGCAGGTGAAACGGACGAACCCTCGATCAGGATCGCCTGGACGCGCCGTGAAACCGGGGAGACGGCGTTGAACGACACTGTGGCTGCTCTTGCCACCACTGAAGGCAAGGGGGGCGGGAAACCATCAATCCTGATCCTCGGGCGATATCGTTTCCTGAGGCCCGATATAGGGCGACTCCAGCGTCAGAACCCAGGAGCGACGATCGACTTCAAAACCATCCATGCATCGAAAGGCCTAGAGGCCGATCACGTTATCATCCTTGGCGTTGACAACGCCAGAATGGGCTTACCGTCGATGATCGTCGACGACCCGCTACTCGGCCTGGTATCGCCCGAGGCCGAGCCATATCCGAATGCCGAAGAGCGGCGTGTCATGTATGTCGCCTTGACCCGGGCACGGCGGACAGTGACCATACTCGCTTCCGAGGCGCGCCCCTCTGTCTTCGTCGAGGAGCTGCTTAAGGAACCGGAGTTCGGCGTGGTCGTGCCCCCGGAGTCCCAGAAGCACACCCACACCTGTCCGGGTTGCGGCGGTCGTCTGCTCCACATGCCGGACCAGGACGGTCGCGATTGGTATCGCTGCGAGCACGTGAAGTTGTGCGGCAGTCGTCTGCCGTCTTGTCCCTCCTGCGGCGTTGGCCTCCCCATCCGTTCCAGGACTGGTGGAGACTCGGTTTGCGGAGATTGCGGTGAAAGCCAGTCGGCTTGTCCCAGTTGTGACGCGGGATGGCTTGTCGAGCGACGCGGCCGTTTTGGAGCATTTCTCGGTTGTGTCCGCTTCCCTGACTGTGCTGGTAAAGCCAAGCTGAAGAAAAGCGACTGACATGCTGAAAGAGCACGACCCTGCCGCCATTCGCCCGGCCTACGACGAAAATCTGCAGGCAGAGAATTCGGAACCGCTATGGTCGCCGCGGCGAATGGCAGGTCCTCGCCCGTTTCTCCACGCGCGAGGATTGTCGGCAGGCAGAGCGCGGGTTTAACCGGCGCTCGGTAATGTCTGGTTGCGGATTAAGTTGGCGAGCCGTCGCCCGAGCCCCGCGCCGGTGATCTGTGCCCGCCAAGAAGACTACAACCAGACTCCCGCCTCGCGCATGGCGGCGACGAGATCGGGCGTGATGTCGAGCTTCAGCTTCGCGCGGGCCTCAGATCAACGGTCCAGACGAGCCGCTCGCGGTCGCGGACCGGCTCCCCTTGGATAAGGAACGCGACCCCGTCGATCTCAATCCGGTCGCCGGAGCGAGGGTTCGCGACATTGGCCACGCGCAGGTCGATCTGAGTGGTTTCCGACCAGAGACGCGCATCGCCGAAGTCTGTCATCGAGTCCACCTGACGCGAGCCAACGCGTACCAGCACTGGCGCACCACCGTCGGAGGTGTATACCGCTTCCCGACTGATATTCGGCTCGGCAAAGAGCGCATCCAAGTCAGATGCAAACGCGCTGGTCATGGCTATAATGCTCCTATGAAACAGGAAAAAATGTCAGAACGCCCGACGAGGATCCGAGCCCTTGAGGCGCTGTCACAGGCGTTCATGCGCCAGCATTCAGGTACGGCCCTCGACCTGAAGGGCTACGCTGAAGATTTCCGCGACACCCTTCTGCCGCAGGTCTCGGTCGAGGACTTCGAAGCAGACCTGTCGTCGGGGGACGGCAACGAACTCGAGAGCAAATTCCGGGCAGCACATTCGTCATCTGGGCTGGCGGTAAACTGTTTCGCGCCGTTCCGGCGCAAGATCACCGATCTAGCGATGACGGGACATGCCAAATTCAATAGCCTCGAGTTCGAGCGGAAATGCCCCACGGGGCTGCGCGGCGGAAGGGCCCCAAATCTTGACGTCGTGCTTTCGGCCACTGGTGGAGTGGTCGGGATCGAGTCAAAGTTGACCGAATACCTGTCTTCCCACCGAGCCAAATTCTCCCCTGCCTACGAGGAGCAGATCAGGGACACGCGGCGTGACCAGGAATACTTCAGAGAGATGCTGCGCCTCCGGGATAGCCCAGACCATTACACCTGGCTCGACGCGGCACAGCTCATCAAGCATGCGTTCGGTCTGGCTCGTACTTTTCCCAATCGTCCTGCGACGCTGCTTTATCTGTTCTGGGAGCCCGCGAACCCGGACGCCGGTCCGGAGTTCGCCGCTCACCGCGACGAGATAGGGGAGTTCACGGCGCGCGTGTCAGGTGCGTCACCAACCTTCAAGGCGATGAGCTATCCAGAGCTCTGGCAATCCTGGCGCGAGAGTGTCTCGACGCCTGGATGGCTGCATGAACATCTCGAAAACCTGCAGAGACGTTATCTGGTCAGCATCTGAGCGTTTCAGAAAATCGCGTTCACCCTCGGTTTTGATGCCCGTGCTATGGATCAGAAGGTTCAGCGGGCCGGTGCCACCACGATAGGGCAGGTTCGCGTTCAGGGTTTTCTGGCGACCGCACAGGGTGCTGAAGTCTGGCACCGACCAATCCAAGCCGATCAGCCGCAACAAACTTTGCACAAAACCGGTTTTCTGCTGGAGCGCCATTCCGAACAGCACCTTCAGCGTGAGGCACGCCTGGATCTCAGCATCACTGAAGCTCTGTTGTCGGCCGCGCTTGCCGCTCGGCGGCAGCACCCAAACCATCTCAGGATCAAAACATATCGACAGCGATCCGCGTCGCTTCAAGATGTCACTGTAAGCTGGCCAGTTCGAAGTCTTGTATGTTGTAGGGGCCCAACTGCTCATGCCCTCCAGCTATCATGCTGGATTCGAGAGATGAAATCCTCGACCGATTTGTGCAACAAAGCCTCGTCGAGGCAGTCTTGGATGGGAGCCGAGCAGCTCCGAGTACAGCAGCGGATGCTCTGCGCCGAGCAATGTGCTGGCGAAGGGCATGCGGGTGACCGAGGCGAGACATTTTTTTAATGCCCTAAGGGTTCGGAGCAGTATGACAGTTTCCTTGGCGTGCCATTAGATTGAGCAGCATGAAAAATGATTCTTTTCTGCAGCATGTGCGCTGGGCCGAAGGCCTTCTCCGGGATCAATTTGAGGTCATGGAGGAAATCCGAGGTGCGATAGGCTGGACAGACCAAGATGAGCGGGTTTTGGACAATCTGACGCGTTTGGAGACAGCGCGAGAAGAAAACGCGCTATCGGCTCGTCAGATCGCTTTGGAGCAGGTTTCACTGGATTTGCGTGATATCGAAGACGCTTTCAGGCAAGGCTTGGCTCCAGAAGGCAAGTTTCCTACCGAACGCAATCCCTACCTGAGGCTTCTCAAAGAACTGGCCGAAACATCATGCCACGAGGCGGCCGCATTTGATGCGATGGTTATCCACGCCACTCAATACTTGAATTACGCAGAGTCAATGCCTGTGGAAATACGGCGTTTCGTCATCGCTTGCCTTAATGGCGAACTAAATCGACCGATCAAGCGCGGTCCTCATACTAAAGGCACGTTGATGAACGGTCTGATTTACGATGTGGTCGTTGACTTGGTTGACCGCTTTGATCTGAAACCGACACACAACGAAGCCGCTGAAGAAGGCAAGAGTGCATGTTGGGTTGTGGCCAAGGCTATGGTCAACCTCAGAGCGCGGCCACAAAGCTACCAATCAATCAAACGCATTTACTTCCTGGAAAACGCCGAGCGAAAGCGCGCTCAGGTGCGAACCATGTGGGCGGAAGTAGGTCAATAATCCGACCGAATTATCAATCCGCGAAATTCTGCACTTCGTCCAGCAAGGTTCCTCTCACACCGTACGTGTTGAGAAAGGAACAACGATGGACGAAGAAATCTGGAGACTGCCACGGGTCATGGCTGCTGTCGGTATGGGGCGAAGCTGGATTTATCAGTCGGTTTCTGACGGTAGCTTTCCCCCCCCATTCAAGATCGGCAAGCGTGCCGTAGGTTGGAGGCGCGCCGACGTACAAGCTTGGCTTAAGAGCCGTCTGACGCGGGGGAGCTGAAATGCACGAAGGAACGAAGCCGCAATCTGAATACGTGAACTTCAAGGCCTTCCAATGGGCATTGAGCGTCGAAGGACTAGCCCAAAACACCCGTTCACTTTTTTTGGAGCTCGCACGTCGATCTGATGAGTACGGTTGCAGCCACATAGGTCGCCGGAAAATCGCCGAAGTCATCGGGTGTAGTAGACGGACGATCGATACTCATGTCTCCAAGCTGGTCAGTCTGGGGCTGATCCGGCGCATTGGCCGGTACACCGCTACCCAGGGGCAGATCACCAGCGTTACTCAGCTCTCCGCATGGCCAAATCGCGCGCGAATTCCGACATCAGGCCATCCAAAATACGGTAAGTTTATCAAAGAAGATGCGCTTGACGCTCTGATCTTTGCCCGCTCGAACCTGCAAGACTTGCAGGGGGCCGGCGAAGATTCTTCGAACCATAGAAAATATTCAAATAGAATAGAAGCTACTACACAGTGCATAGAAAATGAGGCGCTTGTGGCCTGCCTTGACGCGCTGGGGCCTTGGGCCAATGAAACCAACCGCAGAAATTTAAGCCGCAGGGTAAGCACGCTCTCAGATCTGCTCGACGCGGGTTACGATCTCGAAAAGGACGTGTTTCCGACGCTGCGAGAAATGAGCAAACGCGGAGGCAAAATCCCGACCTTGCGTTCCTGGAAGTATTTCGAGGACCCGATTCGGCATTTCGCGGAAGCTCGCAACAGCCAAGGTCACAAACCTGGAACGGAATGTCATTCGACAAGTGCAGAGTGCGAGGAAGGCTATGCGGATCCATCAGATCTCGAACTCAAGACCAATCGGGAAATGAGCCGCTTCCTGCGATCCGTCATCGCGCCAAAACGCATGCCTTTGACTGGTGGGGGATCTTGATGCCACAGATTTCAAAACCCATGGCCGCGCGTTCTTCTGGTGCTCCCATCTTCGGGTCCTTCCTGCGCGTTTTCCTATGCGGGGGGCAAAAGCCCGCAAACTCGCTAGTTCGAGAAAACAATTTTGGGTTCGCACTTGGGGTTCGCAGGTTCGCACTTGGGGCCAAAAGGTTCGCACCTGTTTCGAAACGGGAGCCTGCCGCTCGGGTGCGCCCCGGCATTCAAAGCACCCTATCCCACGGTTCGGGCAGGCTGCCCCCTGTCAAATGGGATCTTGGCGATGAATCCTCACCGATATTAGGGCGCTGGGCGGCGCCTGGGGAAGGTGCGCGATGGAAAACCTGACCTATGGATCCAACCCCGTACCTGTCGCGTTGCTGACGCCAACAGAGCGTCGGCGAGAACTATGCGTCCTTCTCGCGCTTGGCCTGATCCGACTTCGCAACCGCAACCAGGCCAAATAGGGCAGCGGCATAGATGAGACACAGAAAATGAATAACGGCATGGATCTACACTCTTGGACCGATTTGAGCGCCCATTCCCGCATCTCAGGAGGAGACCGCATGACCAAACAAGATCCCATTCCCGCCCGCCTGGCCGCGCTCAAAACGACATCGACTCCAGACTTGAAGAAGCAATGGCGCGATCTTTTCGACAGCGAGCCGCCGCCGTTCAACCGCCGCTACCTTGAGAGCCGACTGGCGTACCGAATCCAGGAGCTGGCCTATGGCGGCCTGAAGCCGGAAACGGTGAAGCGGCTGGAAGCTCTTGGCGAGCAACTTGATGGCGGTGATCGCACAAAGAGCCGCGTCCGCGCTGACATGATGCCCATCGTCGGCACACGGCTGATCCGTGAGTGGCAAGGCGCCGAGCATGTCGTCACCGTCACCGCCGACGGTTTCGACTGGCAGGGGCGGCCCTACAAATCGCTCTCCGCCATTGCCCGCGCCATCACTGGAACGCGCTGGAACGGCTGGGTCTTCTTCGGCCTGAAAAACCACCGGAGGCGCGCATGACCAAGCCAATTGTCCGGAAACTGCGCTGCGCGATCTACACGCGCAAATCCTCTGAGGAAGGGCTGGAGCAGGAGTTCAATTCGCTGCATGCCCAGCGCGAGGCCTGCGAGGCCTATATCGCCAGCCAGCGCTCTGAAGGCTGGGTGCTTGTCCGCGATCAGTATGATGATGGCGGTGTTTCCGGCGGCACTCTGGACCGCCCCGGACTGCAGCGACTAACGACGGACATCGAGGACGGCCTCGTTGACGTGGTGGTCGTTTACAAGATCGACCGCCTTAGCCGCTCGCTGGCCGATTTCGCCAAGCTAGTGGAGGTGTTCGACCGCAATGACGTGACCTTTGTTTCGGTCACGCAGTCGTTCAATACCACCACCTCCATGGGGCGGCTGACGCTGAACATCCTGCTCTCGTTTGCCCAGTTCGAGCGGGAGGTGACGGCCGAACGGATCCGCGACAAGGTCGCGGCCTCGCGCCGGAAGGGCATGTGGATGGGCGGCGTGCCGCCTTTTGGCTACCGCGTCGAAAACCGGAAGCTGTTGATCCACGACGAGCGCGCGGACCAAGTTCGCTGGATCTTCTCCCGCTTCCTCGAGATCGGATCTGGAACGGAACTGTCCCGAGAGGTCGCGAAGCGCGGCATCCGCACGCCGCGCGGCAACCGGATCGACAAGAAGTACCTGTACCGAATGCTGAACAACCGCGCCTACATCGGCGAGGCGGTCCACAAGGGCGACAGCTATCCCGGCGAGCACGACGCCATCATCGACCGTGAGACGTGGGACCGCGTTCACGCCATCCTGCAGGAGAGCCCGCGCAAGCGTGCTGCCCGCACCCGTGCCAAAACACTGGCTCCGTTGAAAGGATTGCTATACGGACCGGACGGCGCGGCGTTTTCGCCGACCCACACTCGCAAGGGCGGTAGGCTCTACCGGTACTATGTCAGCCAGACGGTTCTGAAGCACGGGGCGGGAACCTGTCCCATTGGCCGGGTGCCAGCGGGCGAAATCGAAACCGCCGTCATCGATCAGCTTCGCGCCGTCTTCCGCCAGCCAGAGATCGTGGCCGGGACATGGAAGGCCGCGCGCAAGCATGCCGATGACATCACCGAGGCCGATACCCGCGCGGCTCTGCAGCAGCTCGATCCGATGTGGGACGAGCTGTTCCCGGCCGAACAGGCGCGCATCGTGGCGCTGCTGATTGAGCGCGTGGACATCGGCACGGAGGGGCTGAACGTGCGGCTGCGCGTCGATGGCCTGAGTGGCCTTGCGCGCGAGATGCTTGCAGGCGGTGTTGAGGCAGCGGCATGACCCGCGGAGGACCAATCCCTGAAACGGTTACACTCCACGTCCCGTTCCGCGTCGTTAAGCGCGGAGGGCGAAAGGAAATGCAGCTGCCCGAGGGCGTCCAGCAATCGCGGCGGACCGACAATACGCTGGTCAAGGCGCTGGCGCGCGCGTTCCGGTGGAAGCACATGCTCGACTCAGGTGAGTTCGCGACCATCGGCGAACTGGCCGAGCACGAGGCGGAGGGAGCCAACCTGGCACCCAACTCTCTCCCGTGTCAGAGGCAGCCATTGCGGGCTTGAGCGAAACTCTGCGCGACATTTTTCAGTTGGTTGGGCGCGCTTCCTGACGCGGTTCAGCAGTCTGCGGGGTCGTTCTCGAGGGGATCAGCGGAAGAGGAAAGGCCCAGTTGCGTCCCAAGCTCGAGTTCGACGTCGGCGATCCGCAGCCTTGGACGCTTTTGGCCTTCCCTGAGAAGGGTGCCAAAATGTAAGCGAGCCCCATCACGTTGACATAGCGTCATTTTTTTAAATGCCGCGGTGGAGCCCGGCAAGATGAATTCGACCATATCCCTCCTTCTGGTTTTCCTGAACCAGTTCTTCATGCCGCGGCACAACGCGCAACTGAGGCTGCTGAAGGCCCAGATCGCGATCTTGCGGGCACGCATCCCGACGCAGCGGATCATCCTGTCGCCCGCCGAGAAGGCCGAACTCATTCGCATCGGAGAAGAATGCGGACATGATATTGACGGGCTGATGGAAGTTGCCAAGCCCGCGACCTACAAGCGCTGGCTCGCCCAGATGCGCGGTGGCCGGCCCTTTCAGTCCGTGGGGCGGCCGCGCCTGACCCAAGAACTGCGCGACGTTGTCATACGCGTCGGTTCTGAAAATCTCCTGTGGGGCTACAAGCGGATCGCTGGCGAGCTGAAAAAGCTGGGGCTCTACGCCGGTGCCAATTCCGTCAAGCGCATCCTCAATGATGCGGGCATTCACCCGAGCCCCGAGAGGCGCAAGAAGAAGCCCGCCCTGCCGTGGACCACGTTCATCAGGGCGCACATGGAAACCATGGTCGCCTGCGATTTCTTCTCGAAGACCGTGTTTACGCTTCGTGGCCCAAGGACGGCCTATGTGCTGATGTTCATCCACCTTGGCAGCCGCCGCGTCTTCTGTAGCGCGCCGACCTATGCCCCGGACTCGGGTTGGGTGACCCAGCAGGCGCGCAACACGTTGATGTGGTGCGAAAAACAAGGCATCACGCCGGAGTTTCTGATCCGAGATGCCGACACCAAATTCAGCGCCAGTTTCGATACCGTCTGGGAGTCGGAGGCCGCTCGGGTAATCCAGATCCCGCACAGGGCGCCCGATGCAAACGCCTTTGCGGAATCGTTCATAGGCACGATCAAACGCGAATGCCTCGATTTCTTCGTCTGCTTCAGCCGGTCCCAGCTCGATTACATCCTGCGGACCTGGGTGCGCCACTACAATGTCGAACGCCCACATCGTGGGCGGGATATCGGGAACAACGTGCTGCAAGTCGATTTCAGGCCTGTGCGGGACGGCCCGATCCGGCGCAAGCGCCAGCTCGGTGGCATTGTCACATCATACACCCGCGACGCGGCGTGAACTGCCGCGGAACACCGAACCGGATCAATATCGTGGTCGCACAACGCTGCTCTAATCAGCCTTAATCCCCCTAAATCCGATTTACTCCAACGTAAAAGCGTGCAAACATCCAAGCAAAGCAAGTTGGCTTGACCGCGAAAGGTCGCTCCATGACTGATCGATGGCTTTCCGTTGACGAAATCGCTGACTACCTCGGTGTAAGCAAAGACACCGTCTATGGTTGGATATCCAAACGCGAGATGCCTGCTCACAAGGTAGGTCGGCTTTGGAAATTCAAGGCCGATGAGGTCGACGAGTGGGTCAGGAATGGCAAAGCTGCGGATGAATATAGGGCCTAGGTCCACGAATTTTTGAGGGGCAGTTCAACGAATGAAAGACGTGGCGTGCATTGACCTTTTTTGCGGCGCTGGTGGGCTGACCCACGGGCTGCAACGGGAAGGTGTCAATGTTGTCGCTGGCGTCGATGTAGAGGAAAGCTGCCGCCACCCCTTCGAGCACAACAACGATGCGGCATTCATTAAACAGGATGTCAGCAAGATTTCTGGCAACCAGTTAAATGAATTTTTCGGAGACGCCGCAGTCAAAGTCCTCGCGGGTTGCGCGCCCTGCCAGCCCTTTTCCACCTACTCTCAGCGATATGATGTGTTGAGCAGCCCGCGCTGGGGGCTGCTTTATCAATTCGATAGGCTTGTCAAAGAAACTCGGCCTGAAATTGTGACCATGGAAAATGTTCCGACGGTCGCCAAGCATGCCGTTTTCGATGATTTTGCCGCTTCGCTCGAAAGCCAAGGTTATTTTGTGCACCGCGATGTGATCGACTGCACCAAGTACGGCTTACCGCAAACCAGGCGGCGCATGGTGCTAATGGCATCGAAGCTCGGACCTATCGGCATAGTAGCTCCTGATCTCAAAAGGGCACGCACCGTTCGTGAAGCCATTGGCGGGTTGCGGTCAATCTCTCACGGCGAGAGCGACCCCATGGATCCGATGCATTCGGCTTCCAAGCTGTCGCCACTTAATGTCGAACGCATCAGGGCGTCCAGACCAGGCGGAACCTGGAGAGATTGGCCCAGTCATTTGGTGGCGGCGTGTCACCGCAAAGAAACCGGACGGACTTACCCCGGTGTATACGGGCGGATGGAATGGGACGCCCCTTCTCCAACGTTGACAACCCAATACTACGGTTTCGGGAATGGACGGTTCGGGCACCCCGAACAAGAGCGAGCTATTTCACTTCGTGAGGGGGCGATCCTTCAGGGTTTTCCCACCACGTATTCATTCGTGCCTGAAGGCGCGCCAATTCATTTCAAATCACTTGGGCGGATGATCGGTAACGCAGTTCCGGTCACACTTGGAGAAGTCATAGGCCGAAGCATAACGAGCCACCTGCGGGAGATGTACCAAGCTCGCACTGAAATTACGGAGACGATCTCGGAAGATGGAAAAGACGCAGTCTTCGTCGCATGATGCAAGCCAACGGATGGCACGCGTGCGACAGAAGGGCACGCGCTGTGAAATCGAGCTTCGCAAAGCTCTCCATGCACGCGGATTGCGTTACCGAATACAAGTCCCGTTACTCAGCAAGCCTCGCCGAGTTGCCGACGTAGTATTTCCATCTGCACGCATAGCGGTCTTCATCGACGGTTGTTTTTGGCATGGTTGCCCTGAACACGCTTCATGGCCAAAAACAAATTCCGACTTTTGGCGCTCCAAAATCGAAACAAATCGCGCACGCGATACCGATACAAATCAGCGACTTGATAGCCTTGGCTGGAAGATAATCCGAGTTTGGGAACACGAAGATCCCGACGAAGCCGCTGCGCGCATCGCGGAGCTCGTGAAAACACGCAGAAATGAGGGTAAACGATGCAGGTAACGGCAGATACAAAAGCTACAAGCGTCCTTACCGCACCGGAACCGGGCCAGCTCGTCGAAGCTCGTCGTCGCCAATGGATGGTCTCGGAAGTCAACGGCGGGTCGGTCGCACCCGGTTTGCCCAAACGGCATCTCGTCCGGTTGGCCTCCATCGACGAGGATGCGCTCGGCGAAGAGATCGAGGTCCTCTGGGAGCTCGAGCCAGGAGCTCATGTCATCGAGAGGGCCGGTTTGCCTCGCTTGACCGGCTTGGACGACCCTTCGACACTGCAAGCGTTCCTTGATGCGGTCGTATGGGGTGCAGCGACGAACGCTGATCGCGGCTATTTGCAGGCCCCATTCCGCAGCGGTGTAAGCATCGAAGATTACCAACTGGATCCGCTCGTGCGAGCAATCGACATGGCGCGCACCAATCTTCTAATCGCCGACGACGTCGGCCTCGGCAAGACCATTGAGGCCGGGCTCGTCATTCAAGAGATGCTCCTGCGTCACCGCGCCCGCACGGTCCTCGTGCTCTGCCCTGCCTCCTTGCAGGAAAAGTGGCGCGTCGAGATGGAGGAGAAGTTCGGGCTTGAATTCCGGATCGTCGATACGGACTATGTCAAGCGTTTGCGCCGCGAGCGCGGTCTCCACGCTAATCCGTGGACGTCTTTTCCGCGTCTGATCACCTCAATGGACTGGGCCAAACAGGGCGAAGGATTGCGCCTTTTGCGGGACGCACTGCCCCCGCATGTGAGCCATCCCAGGAAGTTCGACTTGCTCATCATCGACGAGGCTCACAACGTGGCCCCGACCGTCGGCCGCTATGCCGTCGAAAGCCTCAGGACGCGGCTTGTTCGTCTGGCCGCGCCACACTTCCAACACAAGCTGTTTCTCACGGCCACGCCGCATGACGGCTATACTGAATCCTTCACCGCGCTCCTCGAGCTTCTCGACGATCAGAGGTTCGCGAGAAATGTCCTTCCTAGTGACCCCCAGTTGACCCGCGTTATGGTCCGTCGACTAAAGAGCGATCTGGTCGACGCCAACGGCAAGCGCATCTATCCCGAGCGGAAACTTGAGGCATTGCCGGTAGAATATGAGGGCGACGAGAGGAATGCCCGGAGCCAACTCGACGCATACATCAAGAGCCGCGAAGGCGGTGCTGATGGAGGACGGGCCGTCGATCACTTCGTACACCAGTTGCTGCGCAAGCGCCTATCATCATCTCCTGCTGCGTTCGCCGCCACGCTGGAGCGCCATATAGCGACGATCGAAGGTCGCTCGGTTAGCGACCGCAGCCAGAAAAAATTCGATGACCGCATTCTTCGGCGAGCGATAGCCAAGACCGAAGAGGACTACTCGGACGACGCGCAGCGCGACGCCGCCGAAGCGGAGGCAATCGAGGAAGCAGGAAAGCACGTCCGGCCACCGACCGACGAAGAACGCCGGATGCTCGACCGGCTGCGATCCTGGGCTCAGCAGGCGGCTCGTCGGGCCGACGCCAAGGCCACCGCAGTACTGGGTTGGCTGGCCAGACACCTGAAGGACGGTGACAGATGGACGAATGAGCGGGTGATCCTGTTCACGGAGTATCGCGCCACCCAGCAGTGGATGCAGGAGATCCTCGCATCGAGCGGCTTCGGGGGCGATAGGTTGGCTCTCATCTATGGCGGCATGGACCCAAAAGAACGCGAGAGCGTGAAGGCCGCGTTCCAAGCAAACCCCTTGGAATCCCCAGTCAGGATTTTGCTGGCGACAGATGCGGCGTCAGAAGGCATCGACTTACAGAACCATTGCCATCTGATGATCCACCTCGAAATCCCATACAACCCGAATGTAATGGAACAGCGGAACGGTCGCATCGACCGCCATGGGCAACGCGCCGGCGAAGTCGTCATATGGCATCCGGTAGATGCCGAAGGCGGCCAAGGCGACGACATCCTGCGCGCGCTCCGCAAGCTGGATGCGATGCGCGCCGACATGGGCAGCGTAAATCCAGTCATTGCGCCGCAACTACCTGATTTGCTTGAAGGACGCCGCCGTGACCTGGACACGAGGGAAGCCGAAATACGCATGGAGAAGTCTCGCCGTTTCGTGAAGGCTGAACGCGATCTTCGCGATCGTGTGGCAAAACTCCACGAACGGCTGAGCGAGACTCGACGTGAACAAAGCCTCGTGCCCGACCACATTCAGCGCGCCGTCAGCACCGCACTTCGTCTTGCGGACAAACCTGACCTGGAACCCGTTTCCCTGACGGGCGCTCCGGATGGCACGGTTTTCAGAATGCCGCCCCTCTCGGGTTCCTGGTCCCGTTGCCTTGAGGGGCTGGAACACCCGTATACACAGAAGGTCCGCCCCATCACCTTCGACCACGATGTGGCCAAGGGACGAGATGACGTCGTCCTCATTCACCTCAACCATCGACTTGTTCAGATGAGCCTGCGGCTCTTGCGCGCGGAAATCTGGGCCCGTGACGACGTAAAGAAGCTCCACCGGGCAACCGTACGCTCTCTTCCGGATGGGGAAATCGAAGGACCAGCCGTGGTGGTGATGTCCCGGCTCGTCGTGACCGGCGGGAACCATCACCGCCTGCACGAGGAGCTCACGGAGGCTGGCGGCTATATGCGTGATACCGGTTTCCGACGTGAGGGGGTCACGGAAGTTCGGCGTTGGCTCGAACAATCTCAGCCTGCGGCACTGTCGGATGCAACATTCGACGCCTTGAGGACACGTTTCGACAAGCAGCGTGATAACATTTTGGCGGCCGTCGACGCTCGATCCAAGGACCGTCTCCGTTTTCTGGTGAACACGATCGAGACACGCAAGCGCAGGGAAGCCGAGGACATCCGCCAAGTTCTGGACGACCTCGAAAAGGCGCTGAAAACCGAAATCGCCGCAGAGCAAATACCCGTCCAGCTCTCACTTTTCTCAGAAGACGAACGGACGCAGCTCAAGCGCGACCTTGCAGCCCTAGAAGCACGCTTGGCCAGAATCCCGAACGAGCGCGAGCAGGAGCTGAAGGCGATCGAGGAACGGCATTCCAATGCCGTCGACCATACGTTCCCCGTGGCCGTCGTGCTGCTGGTTCCGGATTCCCTCGCGACGGAGAAGCGCAGATGAGCAACGATCACGAATGGCTGAACCTGATCGAAGTATCAGGGCCCTTCCTCGCGGTGCCCGTGCTGCGCGACGTCTTTCCTCAAGGCCTCGAGGCGCTGCCCTCGGGACGACCTCAGCGACTTCGGCGCACCTACGAGGAATGGCGTGATGCAGTCGACACAGACGATCTCGACCTTTCCGCTCTGCACGCGGCTTGGATAGATGATGTGCTGAAAAATGCTCTCGAGATGGACGAGACGGTCCTTCGCAGGGGGGTGGCGCTGCCCGAGCAGCTGACTGTCTCGTTGCCAGAACACGGGGTCAAAGTCGCGCCCGATCTGGCTATCGTGAACCCCACGAACTCCGACGAGCCGCTTTTGCTCATCCAAGTTTATGGACCCGATACTGATCTTGATGCGACGCGCCGCTTCGATGGCTTGGCGATTACCCCGGCCGATCGAATGGTCGCTCTGCTCCGGGCGACTGGATGTCCAACTGGCGTCGTCACCAATGGCGAGCGCTGGATGCTCGTCCACGCGCCCGTAGGCGCCGTGGCAAGCTTCGCGAGCTGGTACGCGCGCCTTTGGGGTCAGGAACCGGAAACGTTGCGGGCATTCGTCAGCCTGCTGGGCGTCCGCCGCTTTTTCGGCCCCGACGACGGCAAACTTCCGGCGCTTTATGAACGTTCCCTGAAGCATCAGGATGACGTTACCGAAGCGCTAGGAGAACAAGTCCGCCGAGCCGTCGAAGTGCTCGTCCAGGCTCTCGACCGCGCCGACCAGGACCGAAATCGCGAACTCTTGCGTGACGTCGATCCGCGAGAGCTCTATGAGGCCGGCCTGACCGTGATGATGCGGCTTGTGTTTTTGCTGGCTGCCGAGGAACGCGCCCTACTGCTGCTCGGCGACCCGCGTTACGAGGCCTTCTACGCCATCTCCAGCCTCCGGATGCAGCTGCGCGCGGATTCCGAGGAAATCCTGGAGCGCCGTCGGTCCGCCTGGTCACGGCTGCTTGCTCTGTTTCGCGGCGTGTATGGCGGGATCGATCACCCGACCCTGCAGCTACCGGCGCTCGGAGGTTCGCTGTTCGACCCGGATCGTTACCCTTTCCTCGAAGGACGGAAGAAGGGCACGAGTTGGCGAAGCGATCCGGCCGAACCACTGCCGATCGACGATCGCACCGTTCTCCTGCTGTTGGACGCGATCCAGATCTTCGAAGGTCGCACGCTGTCCTACCGCGCGCTCGACGTGGAACAGATCGGGCATGTCTACGAGGGCCTCCTCGAGCGCACTGTGAAGCGCGTCGATGACGTCACACTCGAACTCGATAGCGGATCGAAGGCGAAGAGCCCGCGTGTGACGCTCGGCGAAATGGAGTCGGCGCGACTCGATGGCGCTGTCAAAGTGGCCGAACTGCTCAAAGAGCGGAGCGAACGATCGGAGTCCGCAATCCGCAACGCCCTCGATCGGACGGCCGACGACCGCCTTTCCGCACGTCTGCTCAGCGTCTGTCGTGGTGACGTTGGTCTGCGCGACCGCATTCTACCTTATGCCCCCCTGCTGCGGACCGATCCCTGGGGCTATCCGCTCGTGCACCACAAGGGCGCGTTCGTCGTGGTCCTCGGTGCCGACCGGCGCGAGAGCGGCACGCATTATACGCCCAAGAGCCTGACCGAGAAGATCGTCGCAGAAACGCTGACTCCGGTTGCCTACCGCGGCCCGGCCGAAGGCAAGGCGCCCGAGGAATGGGAACTCAAGAGCGCCGAAGACCTGCTGGATCTGAAGATCTGCGACCCTGCGATGGGGTCCGGGGCCTTCCTGGTGCAAGCGTGCCGTTGGCTCTCCGACCGCCTGGTCGAGGCCTGGGGGGCGGCCGAGGCCGACGGCAAGCGGATCGACAGCGAAGGACGCATCTTCGATGATGCGACCGAGGGGTTCGACCCGCTGTCGCAGGATGTCGAGGAACGCGCGATCGTGGCGCGCCGCCTCGTGGCGGAACGGTGCCTCTATGGCGTCGACAAGAACCCGCTCGCCGTGGAGCTGGCCAAGCTCTCGCTCTGGCTCACCACCATGTCGAAGGGGCGGCCCTTTGGCTTCCTCGACCACAACCTGCGCAGCGGTGACAGCCTCCTCGGGATCCATGACATCCGACAGCTGACCGAACTCAGCATGGCCCCGAAAGGATCGACGCAGCTCAGGTTGTTCGGGCGGAGCATTCAGGCTGCTGTGGAGAATGCCATCGAACTGCGCACCCGTCTGCGCTCCATCCCCATCCGGGACATCGGAGATGTAGATGCGATGGCCGCACTCGATGCCGAGTCACGACGCGCGCTTCTCTTGCCGCAGGCCGTGGCCGATGCCTTCGTTGGGATCATTCTGGCGGAAGCGCGCGCGACCGAACGGGCAGACCGACTTCAAGCCCTCGAAACCCTAGCCGACGCGGCGGCAAACGGGACCGAGGCTGCGGTGGATCGACTTCGTCGCGATGCGATGACGGACCTACGCATTGATGCACCTGATGGCCTTTCCCGCGACCCCTTCCACTGGCCGCTCCAGTTTCCTGAGGTCTTCGGCGATCAACGATCAGGGTTCGATGCGTTTATCGGGAATCCACCGTTTATCGGGGGCAAGCGAGTCAGCAGCGTCGCCGGCCCCGCCTATAATGTCTGGCTGGTCACGTCCAATCCAGGAAGCGGCCGAAATGCTGACCTCGTTGCGCATTTCTTCCGTCGGGCATGGAGTATGCTTCGCGAGGGCGGAGGGTTAGGGCTGCTTGCAACCAACTCGATTGCAGAAGGTGATACCCGACAAAGTGGCTTGGAGTGGATGGTTCACGATGGCGCAACTATCTACGCCGCCTACCCAAGCGAGCCGTGGCCGGGAAGAGCAGCCGTTGTCACGAGTAGGATTCACCTAAGGAGAGGTAAATGGCTCGGCACCCGCCGAATTTTTGATGACATCGTCGATGAAATCTCTCCATTCCTGACCTCAGGCACTCAGTGGAGCCCTGTTGCCCTTCAAAAAAATTCCAACCTCGCATACCAAGGCTCAATTGTGCTGGGAATGGGTTTCGTCTTGGATCAGGACACGGCCAGTCAGATGCTTGATGCAGATCCGGCAAATTCGGAGGTCATTTTCCCGTATCTCAACGGACAGGAGTTGAACTCTGATCCGCGCCAAGAACCATCTCGCTATGTGATAAACTTCTGGGATTGGCCTGAAGAGCGCGCGAAGGAGTACGCGCTTCCATACCAATGGCTCAAGAAACATGTTTACCCTGAGCGGCTCGAAAAGAGCTCACAGAACTCTTACAAAAACATTATGAGCATGTGGTGGCTGCATTGGAATGCACGGCCCGCACTCTATCATGCAGTCGGCCGAGGCCATCATTTCGAACGGCATCCAGCAGGCTGGGACCAGGAGCAGCACAGGCTTTCTCGGGTCCTTGCTGTCACCCGAGTTAGCAAAACATTGGCATTCAGTTTTATCTCACCGGATTGGGTGTACTCGGATGCAACAGTAGTTTTTGCCACGGACCGTCCCTCCGCTTTCGCGGCACTGCAAAGTAACATTCACGCTGTATTCGCTTGGCAGCACGCATCTCGGCTAAAAAATGACCTTAGGTACTCACCCACTGATGCTTTAGAACCATTTCCATTCCCCGACTCTGAGAATTCGAATGTGCTTCACTCTCTAGGAGTGGAGCTGGATGATCTTCGTCGGGAGGTCATGACCGCCAAAAATTTTGGGCTCACCAAGTTGTACGGCGAAATGCATTCGAGCGAAATCTCTGGTGCGGACATAGCTCGGATGAGGGAGCTACATCGCGAGATCGATCGCAGCCTCACCATTGCCTATGGCTGGGACGACTTGGAGCTGGAGCATGGGTTTCACGAGGTAGCGTATCTGCCCGACAATGATCGAACCCGGTTCACAATTTCAGAGGCTGCGCGTGCTGAGGTTCTTCGCCGCCTCTCTGAGCTGAACAAGCGCCGCCATGATGAAGAGGTTGAAGACGCGCCAGCCACCACATCAACCGGCACCACTCGGGCACGAGCCCCCAAAGTGTCAGCACAAGCCGAGCTCGGCTTCGACGCCCCTTCGCAGAACAGGCCGGGGTCAATAAACAGCGTAGGCTCCGCGGCAGACAAGATATTGTCTCACCTCAAGGCGCGTCGCTCCTGGCTGAGCAAGTCGGACATCCTCGCTTATGTCGACATCCCGGATGGCCAATGGAATTCCGCGATCAATGATCTGTTGGCGCGCGGCGCCGTTGAACGTCAAGGCGAACGCCGCAGCGCCCGCTACCGCATTTCCGAGAGTGATTGAAAATGACCGAGTTGATTGAACAAGCCGCCCCCCAGAATGCTGCGTGGATCCTCCATGGCGAGCCTGCCAGCAACGGACGTGCACTCCGGATCGAACTCGGCCCGACCGACGAAACCGCGGCTGCGCCTGGTGACTGGGCAGTCGTCGTAGGGTCCGACGATGCGGTGAGGATCGTCGGACGCATTCTGCGCGTCCGGTCGGATACCGATGGTCGGACCATCTATTTCGACCAGGCTCAAGCCGTTGATCCGGCGGTTCCTCTGACCGCGCTCGGCCTGACCGCGCCGATCGCACCGGCGACACGGCTGCCTTGGGGTGATTTCCTTCGTGTCCTTCCCTCACTCGGCGCTGCTTCACCCGACGCAGTGCCGCTGATCCAGGACGTGACCTACGTTCGCGATCTTCTCGAGGTCTCGGTACGGGACGATCTGCTCGGCCCAGCGGAAGGGCCGCACGAGCTGATCAAGGACATGAGCGTACGCGATCGCTATCTGGTTGGCAAGCTGGCCCCTCGACGCCCGAGTGACGATCAGGCCGCGCAGGTGGAACCGGCTTCCGGTGCCGATGAGGCGGGCGACCTCGAGGAAGAGCGGGCCGCACCGCTGCACGAGCCCGGAGCGGAGTTTCCGACTGCCACCGGCCGGGTAGAGCCCGAAGACGACGCGCTCGACGAGATCGACACGACGAACAACCAATCGCTTGTGCCATCGAGCATGGGACTGACCTTCTGCGTCGCGCCCGATGTGCCGGCGTTGTTGGTCGATGCCCGGTGGGGCCGTTACGAACGCGTCCCGAATGATGAGCATGACATCACCAAGACCCGGCGAAACCGCCAGACCGGCCGAGAAGAAGAGGTGAAGGTCAGGGTCTGGCGGCGCGTCCCGTGTGGTGGTGTGGTCCCGCTGCCGCTCGCCGACGGGCAGCTCAAACCGTCCACACCCGACCCCGACCAACCCGACGTACGTGTTCAGGGCACGGTTAGGACGAACGCCAAAGGCGAACGTCTCGTCACTCTGTTCCTCGTAAACGGACAGCTGGAGCCCGACGACAACAAGGATCGCGCATGGCTGTTCCAACCGGAAATCACCGTCGAGGCTCCCGAAGATCACGGTGATAGGTCGGTCTTTCGGCGTCGCCCCACGAACGAAGTTGTTGTCGACGACCCGGAACGTGACCGTCTCGCCCTCATCTATCGCAACCGGCTCGAGTTCGCGGTCGGCCACGGAGTGTCCGTTCACGCCGATACGACGCCCGAGGAGCCGACGAAAGCCCATCGCGTCAGAACAGAGATCATCCCGCGTTACGAAGTCGCCGTCACCGAAACGCCGGGCCTCGATCCTAGAGACCGCCCTGCCATGCGGCGCATGGTCGACGAGGGCTGGCTCGACATGACGCGGCTGGCGGAGATGGCGCCAGACGCGCTGCGCGACGCTCTTTCGTGCCTCGTCGACGATTACGCCGTTTGGATCGGCGAACAGAAAATCCGGCTGGGGTCGGAGATCACCGGCTTCGATGAACCGGGCAAGGACGTCATTCAGCGCTGCGAGGAGATCCTGCGCCGCCTCCGAGAGGGCATGGACACTCTCTTCGCCGACCCGAAAGCGATGGAGGCGTTCCGCTTTGCCAACCGGTCCATGTCGATGCAGCGTGTCCGAAGCATCTACGCTCTGAAGCGCAGACGGAACGAAACCGTCGACGTGACCACTTTGGACGTGCCGAAGAACAGATCGTGGCGCCCGTTCCAGCTGGCGTTCCTGCTCCTGTCGATTCCGTCGCTCGCCGATCCGATACACCCGGACCGGACCAAGCCGGTCGAGGCGTTCGCCGATCTCCTCTGGTTCCCGACGGGTGGTGGCAAGACCGAGGCCTATCTCGGTGTGGCGGCCTTCGCCATGGCCATGCGCCGACTAAAGAATGATCTCGGAGGCCTCGACGCATCACGCGGTCTAGCCGTCATCATGCGCTACACACTGCGACTGCTGACTCTTCAGCAGTTCCAGAGGGCGACGACGCTGCTCTGCGCGATGGAGGTCATCCGTCGTGCAGACGACAAAACCTGGGGCAAGGAGCCGTTTACGCTCGGTCTCTGGGTCGGCAATCGCGTGACACCGGGTACGACCGAAGCGTCTCACCAGGCTGTCGAGGCCATTCGAAACAACGATCGCAACAAGGCGGGTATTGCATCGCCTGCCCAGCTGACCAGCTGCCCGTGGTGCGGTTCGGAGATCTCCGGTGGTCGCGACATCGACGTCGACAGGATCGCCGGCCGAACGCTGATCCATTGCGGCGACAAGCTGGGCGGTTGCGATTTCTCGAAGGCGAAATCCACTGGGCAGCCTCACCCGGGGCTTCCCGTGAAGGTCGTCGACGAGGAAATCTACCACCGCCCGCCGACGATGATGATCGCGACCGTGGACAAGTTCGCGATGATGGCGTGGCGTCCCGAGGTTCGGAACCTTTTCGGCCGCGTCGATCAAGAATGCGGACGCCATGGTTTGCTCTGGCCGAGTCACGACTGCGGTACGGGGCACCGAGCGAGGGGCGCACATCCCGCCGCCAGTGTGAAGCCGGTCCGCGCGATCCGACCACCAGATCTCATCATCCAGGACGAGTTCCACCTCATCAGCGGCCCATTGGGCACAATGGTGGGTCTTTACGAAACGGCCGTCGACGAGCTGAGCAGTTGGGTTCTGGGCGAAAAAAAGGTTCGACCCAAGGTCGTCGCATCCACCGCGACCGTGCGGCGGGCCGACGACCAGGTGCGCAATGTTTTCATGCGCCGCATTTCTGTGTTTCCGCCCTCCGGCCTGGACGTCGAAGACAATTTCTTCTCGGTCCAGAGATCCATCCGCGAGAAACCCGGCCGACGGTACATGGGCATCTGCGCTCCCGGCAGCTCTCGCCCGGCTGTGCTAATCAGGACCTATACGGCGTTCCTAACCGCCGCGCAGGCGCTATTCGATCGGTTCGGCCCGGTGGCCGACCCCTATATGACCCTCGTCGGCTACTTCAACTCGTTGCGAGAACTCGGAGGGATGAAGCGTTTGGCAGAAGACGACGTCCAAACGCGTTCGTTCCGCGTCGAAATGAGCCTGGTGGACCGACCGGGGCTCGCGCAGCGCCGGGTCGAAGAAATCAGCGAACTGACATCGCGGGTCTCCAGTCAGGACATCCCGAGATACCTTGATCAGCTTGAGGTTCCTTTCGATGGCACCTTCGACCCGGCACTAGGCAAATGGGTGACCAACAGGAAGCCAGGAGAGGCCCGGCCGATCGATGCCGTTCTCGCGACAAACATGCTGTCGGTCGGTGTCGACGTGAATCGCCTCGGCGTGATGGTCGTAAACGGCCAACCAAAGGGAACGGCGGAATATATCCAGGCAACCAGCCGTGTGGGCCGCACGCCGCCGGGACTCGTGGCGACAGTGCTGACTTGGGCACGGCCCCGCGACCTGTCACACTACGAGACCTTCGAGCACTACCACGCGACCTTCTACCAGCACGTCGAGGCGCAATCCGTCACCCCGTTCTCGCCACGGGCATTGGACCGAGGGCTCACCGGCGCGATTCTGTCCATCATGCGTCACTCTTACGATCCCTTCGCGGCAAATGACGGCGCTGGCGCCATGAACAGTCCGAGCCGCAAAGAAATGTTGGATACGATCGGCGCCGTCGCCACTCGCACCTGGGAAGTCACTGAAGACTCGGGGAAGAAGACCTTGACCGAAGCCGAGATGAAGAGCCGCGCTGACGATTGGGCCAATGAAGCGGGCGTGGGCGGCCGTACGCTCGTCTACCAAAAGCACGGCGCAGGACCCACTGCCTATCCGCTACTTTCGGCGCCGGGGATCAAGCCTTGGACCGACTGGACGGTCCCGATGTCAATGCGCGAAGTCGAACCCGGTGTACGGCTCGTGATGGAAGATGATCGATCAACCAGTGATCCGACATGGCGACCACGGGTGACGCAGCCCGAGGAGGACCAATAATGAGCAGAACACCCGTAGGTGAAATCCGCCCCAGCCAGTTACTCTGGACCTACGGTCCAGGAGCATTGATCGATCTCCCTAACATGTCGGTGGTCACGATGGGGATCGACCGCTGGGAGAAAGACAGGTGTCAGCCGATACAAGAGGCACGCTTGCTTGCCAATGTCCGCAGCGTGCTCGGGCCTCAGGTCGAGGCATTGCGGATGCCTCCCATCGGCGAGAGGGACGTCGTAGACCCCTTTTCTGCTGCAGCGCTGATCGGCGTACCCGTCAAGCCGTTCCCAAGATGGCTACGCTGCGTCAAGTGCGGGCTGCTATCGCCCTATGACGCCGGCTTGTTTAAGCTGAAGGAAAACAGGTATCGGCCTGAGTTGACTCGTTTCGTCCATGAGGGCTGTCGCGGGTCGAATAACGATCAAAGGGCGAGGGATGCCGATGCCGTCCCGGCTCGCTTTCTAATGGCATGTCGAGCTGGCCACCTCGACGACTTTGCCTGGCATTGGTTCGTTCATGGCGGGCCTAGCACTTGCCGCGCGACGCTGAGGTTTTTCGAGAGCGGCGCATCACTTCAAACCGAGAACCTGTGGGTCAAATGCGACGGCTGCGGTGCATCGAAGAACATGGCGCAGGCTTTCGGTCAGGCTGGTCGAGAAAATCTTCCGGGGTGCCGCGGGCGACACCCGCACATCGATAAGTTCGAAGACGATTGTACAGAAGACCCTCGTGCCATCTTGCTTGGGGCGACAAATGGTTGGTTTCCCGTGACGCTATCGGTCTTGGCCATACCGCAAACAGGAAGCCCCCTCGCGCAGCTAGTTGCAGACGGCTGGACTTTCTTCGAAGACGTAAGTTCAGCCGCAGAGGTCGCGTTCGTCGCGAAGACACTCAAGAAGACCGCACAACTTCCCGGCATCGAACAGTACAGCGATGAGCAGATTTGGTCCGCCATCGAAACCCATCGCAATGGTGGATCGGTCGTCGATCAAAGTGATCTGAAGGGACCCGAATGGGATATCCTGACAGATGACAATCCGCCCACAGATTATCCGCACTTCATGAGCAAGAAGGTTGGCACTCCTCCGGGCTTCGGTACGGCGATCACACGCGTCCTCTTGCTGGAGCGCCTTCGTGAGGTGAATGCACTACTGGGCTTTACCAGGGTTGAGTCCCCAGACGAAGGCACGGGAGACGACGCAGCCCCACGGGCTCCACTCGGACGCGCTGCGCCGAACTGGGTTCCGGCCACACAAGTTCACGGCGAAGGTATTTTCATCCGTTTCGACAACGACGCGTTGAAGAGTTGGGCGGACAAGGAACCAGTTAAAGCGCTCGATGCTCGGCTCCGACAAGGGCACCGAGGATGGCGTCAAAAGCGAAACCTCGACCCGAACGAAGGTTATCCAGGCGTCCGCTACGTGATGTTGCACACCCTCGCGCACATGCTGATCCGAGAACTTGCGCTTGAGTGCGGGTACAATGCTGCGAGCATTCGCGAGCGGATCTATGCTGAGGTCGATGACAGCAGGGATCAGGCTGGATTTCTCATCTATACCGCTGCAGCAGACTCCGATGGCACGCTTGGGGGACTGGTGGAGCTCGGCAAGCCCGAGAACCTCGGTCGTCTTCTACGCCAAGCGCTTGACCGCGCCCACATCTGCGCCTCCGACCCTCTGTGCGCGGAACACGATCCTAGCAAGGATCAGTCGCTTCACGGCGCCGCGTGTCACGCTTGTTCGTTCGTCTCGGAAACGTCATGCGAGAGGGGAAATCGCCATCTCGACCGTTCCCTCGTGGTGCCAACGCTCGAACACCCCGATGCAGCATTCTTCGAGAACATCTGATGGAAAAGATGCTGATCGCTGCCACGGATCTCGTGGCCCTTCTGTCACCGTCGAGGATCGAAGCACTTGCTCATCGTGTCCGCGGCTCGCAGGCGGCCGAGCAAGATGGGAGCCTGCACCGGATAGTTAGCACGCCGGCTGCACGCGCAGCCCTTGATAACTTAATCGCAGCATGGAAGCAGACCGAGATTTCGGGTGATTTGCTGGCCGGCATCTTGGTCGGTGGATCTTTTGCCCGACAACAAGTGCAGCGCGATAACAGTGTCGAACTCGTTTGGACGGGCCCAACGACCCCCTCAGTCCCTACCCGCCGAACAGAGCAGGTGCTCTTAGATCTGATCCATGGCGCAACGCGGGACCTCTTTATTGTCAGTTTCGTTGCATATGACGTCTCCTCGGTAGTCGATGCATTGAATGCCGCAACTACTCGCGGAATTGACACCAGAATACTGTTGGAGACATCCAGCAGCCATGGCGGGAGCCTCTCCGTTGATCCCGTTTCGACGATGCGAAGCTGTGTTCCTTCGGCGTCCTTGTACGTATGGACTGACCGACCCTATCCG
This sequence comes from Phycobacter sedimenti, assembly GCF_038148855.1. Taxonomy (NCBI): domain Bacteria; kingdom Pseudomonadati; phylum Pseudomonadota; class Alphaproteobacteria; order Rhodobacterales; family Roseobacteraceae; genus Phycobacter; species Phycobacter sedimenti. The sequence goes on from NZ_JBBVGR010000003.1 coordinate 137,380, forward strand.
TTTGTCGAAGGAAGGGTTCACGCAAAGGTGGCTGTCGCTGACGGCAACTCGGCATTCTTGACCAGCGCGAACCTTACTGGACACGCACTCGAAAAAAACATGGAAGCCGGCGTGATCATCCGTGGAGGAAATGTGCCAAGCAGTCTTCGTGAGCATCTTCATGCCTTGATCCAGACCAGAGTTATCCGCCCAGCCTAACCTGCGCCGTTTTCTCGCCCGGTCTCGCCTTTCACCCCAACCACCACCATCCCCGTCAAATGCCAGACGGCAGCCATCATGATCCCCATATTGAAGGCAAACTCGTTGGCGCAGCTCTGCTTGAAGAACTCGCCCTCGAGGAACATACAGGATCCCTTGCAGAGCTGAACGACGGGGCAGGACATGCATTCCACCCGGAAGGCAAAATGCGTCGCGGTATCGAGCGCGATGCCGTCAAACTCGGCGACATGGCCGATCTTGTGCACGCCCTTCGCACCGGTGTTCTGGCAGGTCATGACGTTTCCGTGCAGGTCGACGGCGATCGCGTCTTGGCTGTCCATCCCGCATTTCTGGCCGAGGGCCTCGATTGGCCGCCGACGCTGGATCGAGGCATAGAATTCGTTGATGCGTTCCCCAAGGCCGAAGGCATTCGGGTCTTCGACCAGCGCTTTGAAGATCGACCGCGTCAAGCTGTTCAGTTCCGCGGGCTCAAACCGCCCTGTCCCGATGGCGGTCGCGGCGTCATAGACATTCACCACGCCTTCGAGCCCGACGAAGACATCCGGCCCGACGTTTTCTGCAAACCAGGCCTTGAGGGCCCGCAGGTCGTGATGCTGGCGCGTCAACACCGCATTGAACCCGGTCTTTTCGGGGCGCTCGGCCAACAGGGTTTGGATCCAGTGTCTCTTGTCAGGATCGTCGAACGGATCCGGCCCGCGCAGATGCTGCCCCGGGCCATCATGAGAGATTGTGATCGCGATGTCATGCGTGGAAATGAAGTCGAGCTTCTCGCGGTCAAGGAGTGATCCGTTGGTGATGATCGAGAAGGTAGCCGTAGTGAACCGCGCCGCCAACGCCGGCACCAACCGCTTGATCTTGGCCCAATAAAGAAACGGCTCACCACCCCAGAGCTCGATCTTTTCCGGGGCGTCGGTGATCCAGCCGTCGAGCTGAGTCAGGAAGTGCTCGACATCGGCCAGCTTCGAGACCGTGGCATCGGCGATCTGGAAGGCCTGGCTGCAATAGCTGCAGGCATAGTTGCACGACAGGCCGAGTTGGATTTTCAGGATGCGGGGAGCGCGAGATTTTCCGATGGGCTTGTCTTTGGCCACGCGGGCAACCGGTGCAAAGCTCCCCCGTTCGACCGGCAGCGGCAGCCCCTCGCATTCGGAGGTGTGCGGGTTGTAGCGCACGGAATGACGACTGCCGTCACGCGCTTCCAAAGTCAGATCAAACCACATCAGTCGAACAGCCTTTCTTCGATAGCGGTTGGCAGGTTGACGCGGAAGTTCGCGACGACCTGAACATGCGGCGCGCTCCCCTCGTAGGGGTGCTGGTTGTGGGGAATATGAGAGGGAAAGAAGACCGAAAGCCCCGGTCGCGGATTAACCGAGAAGCCATGACGGCTCTCATAAGGCAGCCGCCCCTCATCAAAGTACCGCGACGGATCCTCGATCACGAAGCGCGGGGTGCCCACGCTGTTCACCGGCTGGCCCGATCCACCGCCGGTCAGAAAGTGGACGCAGGTCAGGTCCCCCTCGCGGCTGTCCTTATGCGTCGAGATGAACCCGCCAGGCTCGATGATCAGCGCGCGGTTTTCGCAATGGTTGGGGTCGAGGTAGGAAGCCCAAGGGCCGAGCACGGCACGCGCGCAGGCGAAGAGATGCGCCTTCAACGCTTGCCCCGCCGCGCTGCCATCGAGAATGCCGCGCACCCGGCGTTTCGCGGCGCTGGGCGGTTTCGCGGTTTTCCCAATCTCCGCCGCCGTAATAGCCTCCTCGGCCAGAAGCCGGTTTACCTCCCAGTCAGGCGGGGTTTCAAAGAAGCTGACCCGCGTCGGCCAAAGCTCAATGGTGGTGCTGTGAATGTCCACGGTCAGCACCGGCAATTGCAGTTGCAGTTGAACTGCCGCCGCACCGAGGTCACGGTAACATCCCCCGTCGTGCCGCCGCCGCTGATGCTTTCGACATAACAGTTTCCCACGTATGGGTATGCATAGCTTTGACTGATATTCACGCCCCCACTGGGCGCGCCGTTGGTCACGGTCACGGAGGTAATATCGCCTGTGCCGATGACCGGCTTGTTTGCAATGCGCGACCAATCCACATTGCCGCTATCGTCGATGACGATGGTGGTACCAACCTTATAGGCCATGAGAGCCTCCTTGCGCCTGATGGGCCAGGATCTCTGTGAGCCCGGCTTTGCAGTGAGAATTGGGAAGGTCGAGCGAACAAAGAATCGGAATGCACATCCGCTCCTCGCCCTCGAAATAGGTGCTGTCGTGCGGCACATGCCCCTCGAAGACCAGCATCGAGCCCGCCTTTGGCTCGACCGCATACCAACCGCCGACATAGGCGTTGGGATTGTTGCAGGGCCAGAGCCGCTTGCCGACATTGGCCGGATCGTAAAACCGCACCGCCCCGCGATGCAGCGAAGTCTCGGGGCAATCGGCGTCGAGCACCACCCGCGGATAATAGGTGCAGACGATGTCGCTCTGGATATGGGTGTGGGCGTTGATGCCGACGTTTTCCCGCGCGGTACGGCGCTGCCAGAAGGTGTCTGACATCATCCGGATATCGCCCTGATGATCGTAGCCATAGGCGAGTTGCAGATATTCCCGCACCCCGGCGGCAACCATCTGCGCGAGCACCGCAATCGCCGGGTCGCACCGGTCCATCAGGAAGTTGTGCCGCAAATGCCCGAGATGGTTGGTATCATCGCCGACATTGCGGCGGTCCCTCGCATCCTGAATTCGGTTTGCAAGCGCATCCTCGGCCGCCAGCGCATGCAGCCGGTCATTGAAGCCCTCTGGCATCTCCCAGTGCTTATGCAGCACGAAGCTTGGATAAATGAGCTGGAATTCACTTTTGGTTGCGATTTCCATCACACCACCTCCAACACCATCTTGCCGATCGCCGTGTAATGCTCGGTGTTGATCTTGACCGCGATCTGATCGCCGGGCGCGAGCCCCAAGGCCTCAACAGCAAAGCTGCCCGTGCCGTCCGGCCCCGTCACCAACCGCCGCTTCGGCAGATAGCCCGCATCAGACTCGAGCTTCAGCGCCAGGGCATGGGCACAGGGTGCGCTGTCGGCGTTCCAGTGCAGCGCCACGGCCACCTCGGCCCGCCCACCGGCGGGCACGGTGAGAACCGCCCCTTCGGCCGCAACGGCATGGAAATAGAACTGCCGGAACCACTGGCCGTCCTTAGGGATCGTAGCGTCATCGACGCGCCCGGCGATTTCCGTGCCGTTCAGGAAGATCGGGTCCTGATCGCAGAGCACCTCGATGCGCAGCTGATCGAAGGGGGCCTCAAGGGGCATGAAGATCACCAGCGCATTGGCGATCTGGGCACGGGCCCGGTGTCGGAATGAGAGATCGACCTTTTCGCGTGCGGATTGGGCAAAGCGGTTGCGCCAGGGCAGCGGCTGGCCATTGTGGCCGACAGCAATGTCGATCAGCGAATAATCGACAAGCTCATCGCGCCCCCGCATGCCATCCGCAAAAATGTAGGAGCGCCCCTTATAGATGCCGCCATGCGCAGCCCCCGGCAGATCCGGGACCAGAACCTCATTGTAGCTCAGATCGACGAAGCCTGCGTTGTTGCCAAGGCTCGGCGGAGTTTCGAGGTGGCTGCGCAATTCGGCCCAGGGCATGACGCCGGCCATGCCGGATTGCGTGCCTTGGGCCGCGCGCTCAAAGACCGCAATCCCGGCGTAATCGGCCTTGATGTCGACGGCATAGTGCAGCGGCACGCCACAGTTCGTGATAGCGACAAGACCGGTCTGGGTCACGGGAGTTTCCTTTTCAGCTGGGCGACCTCGCTCGCGAGGTCTTTGATGGCCTCGACGAGGAGGCCCACGAGATTGCCGTAAGCGAGGCGCAACACGCCCTCGGCCTCAACCACGGCCTCCGGTGCGACCACTTGCACCTCCTGCGCGATGAGACCCATCTGGCGGGTGTCGCTGCCCACCATGGTGAAGGTGACACCGTTGAGCGCTTGCACCTTGGCCAGCGCATCTGCGATGGGCGCGATGTCGGATTTCAGGCGTGCGTCTGAGGAGGAGACGAAGTTCGGCGCGGTGACCGTGCCTGTGAAGGTGGCCCCACTTAGCGCCGCACGGGTATCGAGCGCCGACTGGAAGCCGGTTATATCGCCCGTCGTGTGCGTGTGGCCTTCCTTTGAAAGCGCCTGACCGCCGGCCGTGATGCCGTCATGAACGACAATGGTTTTCTTGGTCGTGTCGACGGTCAATTCACCAGCCGCCCCAGTGAATACGGAATGTTCCGCCGTGGTGCCGCGCCGGCGCTGGATCTGGGTCGTCATCAGAGGATGCTCCCGTAATCGGCGCTGCTGGAGGGCTGTGAGCTGATCTGCCCGTAGTCGAGCGTGATAGTGCCGCCAGCGCCGATCTCGGACTGTTTGGCAAATGCCTCGAAGCTCGACGCCGAGATGCCGATGGCAAAACGGCCCTCATCCGTCACGAGATAGGGCTCGCCCGCGATCAGGGTTCCTGAACCGGCCGCAGCGGTCAGTTGCGCGCGGGTCCCGCGCTTGATTTTCAGACTGATGGCCATGGGGGGACGTCCTCAAAACGTGCCGGCATCAAGCACGACGCCGTTAATCGTCCCACCAGAGATCATCACATTGCTCGAAGCTTGCGTGGCCATTGACCCAAGCCCGAGATTCGAACGCGCTGTCGCCTTGTTCGGCAGATCGGAAAGGTTCGAGGCAGCAGAGAGCTTGCCCGCCAGAGCGTTCGTGACGGTGGTTGCGAAGTTCGGATCGTCCCCAAGGGCCGCCGCCAACTCGTTCAGCGTGTCCATCGCGCCTGGGGCAGCATCGATCAGCGCGCCGATGGCGGCAGCAACGAAGGCGGTGCTCGCAATCTGCGTTGTGTTTGTTCCTGCGGCGGCGGTCGGAGCCGTCGGCGTGCCCGTCAGGGCCGGTGAGGCTAGCGGCGCTTTCGCGTCCAGCGCGGTCTGCATCCCAGTGACTTGCGAGATCGGATGACTATGCGCCGAGGGGGTAAAGCTGGTGGGTTTGCCGGTAATCCCGGCCCAGGGCGCGGCATCCGCCACCTCTGCCGCATCGACCTTGCCATCTTTGTCAGTGTCATAAGCGGACTTCAGCATGTCGCCGGGGCCAAAATCGACAATGGCCTGCTGCACGAAGGCGGTCGTCGCCACTTGGGTGGTGTTCGTGCCAGAGGTTGCCGTCGGGGCTGTGGGCGTTCCGGTGAGTGCGGGCGACGCCAGCGGCGCCTTGGCATCGAGGGCCGCCTGCAGCCCATCCACATTGCCTATGACATGGGCATGGCTGTCATCGACGACGGCCGCTGTGATGGTGACATTGGCAGACCCATCGAAGCTGACAGAGCCCGAGAGGTCGCCTGCCAAGGTGATGCTGCGCGCCGTGGCCAGTTTGATCGCTGACACCGCATTGGCGGTCGCGCCGAGTTTGGCATCAAGCGCGCCTTGCAGACCGGTGACATCGGCAATCGCGTGACTGTGGCTCAGCGCGGCCTTGGCCCCAAGACCCGCATCGAGTTGCGATTTCCGCACGAGATCGGTTGCGGCGCTGGCATCTTGGGCAGATTTTGGAACGGTCGAGAAGGTTTTCGCGCCCGCGACGGTTTGCGTGCCGACAAGCGCCAGAAACCCGCCCGAGCCTGCCATCGGCACCACCGAGGTGGCATTGCCGGACCCGTCATCGCCCTTGCCGATATAGAGCGTGTCATCGACCTCGTTGTGCGCGAGCTCGCCGGACTTCAGCGCAGCGGGCGCGCCCGCCACGCCAGAGACGCGACGTTTGAGTTGGATGGTGTTTGCCATCAGAAAAATCCCCCGTTGATGGGTGCGTCGGTTGGAAGAATGGTGATCCCGGGCTCGCCTTGGTCACCCTTGTCGCCTTGTGGGCCGGTCACCCCCTGTGGCCCCGGTTGGCCGAGAACGCGGATGCCGATCGGCCCCGCAGCGAGGCGGAGCATGACCGAAGCCTTGGAGATGACAGACATCCGGATCGGCCCTGTGAGGGGCCGCAGATCGAGCGAGGCTGCCATGGATCAGAGCCCCCGTGTAACAGGCAGCAGCACCGGGATTTCTAGCAACACGCCAAGATGGCGATCGGGATCGATATCCGTGCGGACGAGGTCCAGCACGACAGTTCCGGGCGTCAGAGTTGCCGTCGCATCGGCGGGCAGAACGATTTCGAGCGTTCGAGCGTCCCGAAGCAGGACCCCACCATTGGCCGAGGTGATCGTGGTCAAGACCGTGCTTTCGCCCACAGCGCGGCGCAGGTGACCGGTGAATTGAGCCACATCAGGGAACAAATCTGCCTCGGCCTGGAGCTGCAAGCGGTATTCATAGCCGATCAGGATGACCGGACCTTCCTGGACTGTTGTCATGGCCGCCACCCGCAGAGCCGCGCACCGACCTCATTATGGGCGACGATCTGGGCCAGAGTGCCGTCGCTCAACAGATCACCACGAGAAGGACGAATAGGCTCAGCCCAATCGCAATCGTCCCGTAAGCCTCGTGGCTCAATCGCGCATCCAGCGGTTAGCCCGGCGCTCAAGATCAGCGCGGTCAGCGTTTTGAACGTCATGGCGGATGTCCTTGGATGTTTGCAGTGCCCGAACCTGGGCGTCGGCACGGCGGATGGCGAGCTCGGCCTCTGCGGCAAGCCGGCCCTGTCGGATCAGGATCCAGACGGCGACGCCTATGGCCGCAACAATCGCACCCCAATAGGCGACGCGGCGCCCAAGGCCCGCGAACAGCGATGTCAGGATGGCGCTCATGCGGGTGCTCCCAGTGAGAGGGCGACGCAGCGTGTGTCGAGCAGCAGCACGGATTGTCCGCGCGCATCGACGACGGCCCGCATCTGATCATGCGTGCAGACAGCGGCATCCTCGCAGGCGGTGAAGTTTGCGTAGCGGCTTTGGCTGATGCTGCTGGCGCAAACAGGCAGGTCATCCCCTGCAAGGCAGGAGACGACAATCAAGACCCAGATCATGGCGTTTTCCCCGAGCGATAATCGTCGATCCGGGCCGCCTTCGCGCGGAGCGCATAGAGAACGACGCCGACGAACACCGCCGCGCCGATCCATGGCAGGGAGACGGAGAGCCACTCTTCCAGCCCGATCAAGGTGAACATGCGCTCGGCCACATCGCGCGCCTGTTCAGCTTCGACCAACGCCGGTGCAATCTGACTACCGATGGAGCCTGCAGCACCAATCACGCCCAGACCAATCTGTGCATTGGCTGCCGTCACGATCCGGCTATCCGTGGGGACACCAGAGGCCCGCTCGGGGGCGATTTCGCGAGGGGCGGCATTCTCCAGCGCCTCTGCCAGCGCGACATCGATGATCGGCACGAGAGCCAGGTCGTTGTCCTGCCGGAAGGCCAGAATGGCAGCGCGGGTGCGTGGCCCAACCTTTCCATCTATTTGACCGACTTCGTGATAGCCCAGATCTTTCAACCGCCGCTGCACCGATTCCACTGAGAGCGTCACAGCAGGCGCGACATTCCCGGCGCGGCGCACGCCGAGAAGTTTCGAGACCGGAAAGCGCTTCACATTGACGGCGTCGTCCTGATTGCCCCCAAGCCCCCAAACCCAAGCGCCCTCAATCCGATCGATGAAGAACACGTGCCCCTGCCAGTTGGAATTGCCGCGCGGAATGACCCCGATGTCGCCCTGCTGGGCGTCTGCCACTTCGATTGGGATGCCCCAGTCGAGGTAAGAGCGCGCCGTCAGCTTGCGGGTGGATTTGATCCCGGCTTGCTCAAGGCAGTGGCCAACGAAGGCCGCGCACCAGGCCACAGAGTCATGTTCCACCCAGTCGTGACCAACCGAGGCATACATCTCCATAATGGTGGGATTGTCAGCGGCGCCCGGCCCCTCGGTTGTGCCGATGTAGCTGCGGGCGATATCGAACGGTGTCATGGTTGTCTCCCATGCAAAGGAAAACGCGCCCCGGAAACGGGACGGCGTGCAGGATTTCTGTGAGCGGTGGGCGGGTTATTTCTTGCGGCAAAGCCAGGCGGCGAGCAGAGCTTCCGCCCCGCGGGGCCCGAGATAGGCGAGCGTTGCCACGAACCCGGTCGAGACCGGCTGCGACAGGCCGATGTAACGCGCCGCAGCCTCCCCGATCAGCGCCATGCCGACGGCGACGGGGATTTCCCAGAGAAGTTCCTTGCCAAAAAAGCGGCGATTGCCGAGCTTTACCTCGCCCGAATGCCACATCAGCCGTCCGGTGAAGGCGCCGATCAGCGTGGTAACCGCCCCACCGAAGAACGAGTTGATCATGTCGATGAACCCACCATCATTCATGGGCGTGCCTCCTCAAGCGCCGCCACCCGGGCGGCCAGTTCCTTGACGGCCTCGATCAGAAGGCCGGTAATATTGCCGTAGGCGACGGAGAGCTGACCCGCCTCGTTGTCCCGCACGACTTCGGGCAGGACGGTCTCGACCTCTTGGGCGATGACGCCGATCTGGCGGCTGCCATCCATTGTGAAGCGCACGCCGCGCAAGGCGCTGACCAAGGCCAGCGCGTCAGAAATGGTCTCGACCTCAGATTTCAGGCGAGCATCTGACGAGGAGACAAAGTTCGGGGCCGTGACGACGCCAGTGAAGGTTGCGCCGGACAGCGCCGCCTTCGCAGCAATCGCCGCGTCATAGTCGGCTGCCGACTTGGTCGCCATCGAACCAAGGCCAAGGTTCGTCCGCGCCACGGCCGTGTTGGCCAACCCAGAAAGATTGCCAGCCGCATCGAGCAAAACATCCCAGTCCGTATTCGTGGCATTCCGTCGGCGCAAAACCGGCGGTGAGACCGATGTATCGACCCACAGCATCCCCGCGACGGTCGTGCTTGGCGCCGAGGCGCCAGCGCTTGTCGATTGCAGGGCGGCAATCACCTCATTGATCCGCGCCCGCACGGCGGCCCCCGCATCATTGGCAATGGTAAAGCTTGTCGTCTGCGCCATCAGGCCACCTCATCGGCATAAAGCCGCAGTTGTGTGACGATGGGCGTGTAAGACGCATCCTTCGTCGTCAAAAAGGCGCGGGCCTCAATGCCCCGCGCCTCAATCTCATGATTGTCGAGACGCCCCCACGGGCCCCAGCTTGGGGAGCCCGCCGGATCGTCATCGGTTTCGCGGATTTCAAAGAGTACATCGATTTCTGCGCCGGCCGATCCGTCAAAATCGGCCCATGTGTCCATCGAGGCTGTGCGCGCATCGATCCGGTCATTCAGCGCCAGTGCCGCCACGCCGATCTCGGAGCGCAGCCGCACGCGTTTGACAGCCCCGAGATCAAGACCGGTCGCAAAGCCATAGCCTCCCTCCATCGCCGCCACCTGCGGGATGCCATTTGCGTCGAGGGCGGTAGCGAGCGTCAGGTTCGCACCCGTGACCTGCAGCCCGGATTTTTGGCCGACAAAACCAGGATCGGCTTGCAGAAAGTCCAAGGTCGAGAAGGCCAGCACTTGCGCGCCCTTGGTCGAGACCCGGGTTTCAGGGCCAGCACGGCCGCCGCTGTCTTCAGCCCGCACCAGATAGGTGCCAGGTTTCAGCGGCACGACGGCGATGGCCTCGCCGCCCGAGACCCGGTCCATCGAATAGCTGTCGGCCCAGGTGGCCGTCGCTTCCTTCGAGTGCCGGATTACGATATTGCCGCCGACCCGCACGTCAGGATCGGCAGAGCGCGTCCATTTGAGTATCGCAAGCCCACCCGCCGTTTGCAGGGTCACATTCTCGAGCTGCGCTGGTGGTGCCGTCAGCCCAAGGATTTCGGCTTGGGTTTCCTGCCAAGGCGAGGAGACGCCCAGAACCGAGATCGCCTTGACCCGGAAAACCCAAGCCCCCGGCGCGATGTCGCGGATTTCGAGCGCGGTGCCGTCGGTGCGGCCATAGTCGATCCAGTCGGCCGCGCCAGCAAGTTTGCCTTGCAGCTGATAGGCCGCGACAAATCCCGAAGGTGCCGCCTCCCAACTGATTCGTGCCAGAACCTTCAGCCCACCCCCATCCCGCGTGATGTAGAGGTCCTCAGTGACCTGCGGAGCACCGGGTGCCGGGATATCGTAGGCATTGGGCAAAGCCGTCCGTGGGGCAGCTGAGTAAATCTGCTGCTCAGAGGCCGACCAGTCGTAGACCAAGGGCGATGTCTCGCGCAGCACGAGTTCTGGCAACAAAAGCGCGCCATCGCCCGAGGCCGTCAGATCAAGACTGACCCCATGGACCTCGAAGGGTTTGGCCGCAAAGCCCCAGCGGGCATAGGAGAGCGTCACCACATCTCCGACTGTGGCCGCCCAGGCAGACAGTTTCCCCGACAACCGAACCGTCATCTGGCGACGTGCGCGTTCTAGCTCGATTTTCGCGAGACGCTGCGCCATCGACGCAGAGATCGTGAAGGGCAGCGAGATGTCGCGCCATTTCCACTCGCCGCCATCCTCGGCCAGGTAAACATCCGAGGCATAAGCCGGGAAGTCATCTGGCTGCCAATCGTTCTCGGGGCTGACGAACTGCCCGCGCACCCCATTGAAGTTCGACGACATCGTCACGCGCGTTGCGATCGTCAGCCCGCCTTCGCGGACATGGTCCGAGGTCAGCGCCACATCAGGCGCGCGCCAAGCACCCGCGTGGATGCGCCAGGACCCGCCCGAGAAGGCGCAGCGGCCGGCGAAGCTCGACAGCATCCCCTCAATGATGGTCTTCGGGACTTCTGAGAGGGTGATCACTCCGTTGCAGGCATAGCGCGGCTCGGATCCACCGCCTGCAAGAGGAACGGTCTCGTCACAGATGTTCGCCGCCTCAACGAGGGACATCTCGTCGATCCCGTCGGGCTGGCCGATGCGCGCACCGATGCCCCAGGTCGGGTTGGCCATGTAGTCAGCAAGGCAAAGTGCGGGGTTTTCTGAGTAGCCCGCCGTTTGGGTCCGTGGGTCCCAGACGTCGTCCTTACCCTCGAGATCGACCGTGATGTTCGGGATCCCGCCCGGGAAGGCGTCCTGGTCATAGGTGAGCCGCAGCCGGATTGCGGCACAGCCCCGCAGCCGATGGTTCTCAGTCCATTTGTCCGGCAGAGCTGCCTTGAGGCCTGCGAAAGCGGTCTGGTTGGCGGCGCCCAGTTTCTTTTCGACGAGGACCTTGCCGGCCCATCGGCCTTGAGCCACACCTGCGGCATTCACCGCCACTTCGCCTTCGAAGTAGATCGCCCCGATCGATTTAACCCGATGGGTGGCCAGCACGATCACCAGATCGAGGAACTTGTTGTCCGACCCCGAGGAGTGCAGGAAAACGATGACCCCGCCCTTGCGAGTGCGGCCATAAACAAGATCGCGCGGCACGACGGGCTCGCGGATCGTCACAGTGCGCGGCTGCATCGTGGTCTGCGGTTTTGGCATCAGGGCCTGCGCCGCATAGGAAAGCAGAAGCGTGCCGCCGATCCGAAGAAGGGCCGCACCAATTCCGCCTGCAGCCAATACGCCGCTGATCGCCCCCGCGATCGCGGTGACGGCTGTCACGATGAAGGGCATGGAGTGGATCCGTGTTCAGATGGGCCAGGTAAGTCGGCAAGAGGTCAGCGGCACGGTCACGAGGCCTTCAGGGGCCATCCCAACCGCCGAGGCCCCAGTGCAGATACCGAACCCAAGACCGGTATCGGCCAGAACGATGTCGCCGCGTTGCGCAAGCAGCACGGATTGGCGCGGTTCTCCCAAAAGCGCGCGGCCCATCTCCTCGAGCGAGGCCCAGCCCAGTCGGCGCATCACACGTTCGCCGCCAAGCGCGGTGGTGTAGCGACCCCTCCAGAGGGCTGCGATATCCTCGCCGCCCGTGAGGATCATGCGTGTTTCAAAAGCAAAGGTCGGGCAGTCATGGACGCCCCAGACAAAGGGCTTTGCCCGTGCGGTATCAATCGCCGCAGCAAGCAGGCGTTCCCAGTGGTCAACGCGGGCCATGACTATCCGCGCCCCCAGGTGATTTCGCGATCCTGGATCGCTGTTACGTACTCAAAACCGAGATCGCCGGAGAACAGCACCTGCTGGCTTTCATGGGTATAGCGCCAGGTCCGTGCTACGGTCAGGTCGATCAGACGGCTCTCATAGCTGATGGTGATCGTGCAGGTCTCCGCGTCATCCTTGATTTCTGGGACGTCGAGCCGGCCCGAAAAGGCCTGCACCGGATCGGCAATGATGTTGCCATTCTCGGCCAGAAGCCCCAGCCAGATCCGGCCCGGTAGGCCCTGACGCGCTTCATCGATGGCCATCTGCACAAGGTCCAGCGGCACGCCGGAAAGCGAGACGGCCGTGCCGCCGGCCACGACCTCTCCGGTTTCGTCGAGGGAGCCGAGGCCCAAAAGCGATCCAGCGCCGGCCCAGCTTTGACCGTTCCAGCTGACCCCTCCTAGACCCGACCAGATCCGGACCCAACCCGTCGCGAACTGGCCCTCGAAGAAGATGACCGGCCTGAGGCTTTGATCCGCCAGCGAAGTGGCGAAGGCGTGGGTCAAATCGCGGCTCATCAGAGCGCCTCCCGCGCTGAGATCGTGAAGCGGTGCTGATCCGCCCGGCCGATGACCGACGGGACCGGGGCCGTCAGGCGCAACAGAACCGATGGGGCATCAAGGCCGAGAAGCGTGCCGACCGGCACCGAGGCCCTGAGCGGCGGCACGAAGGCGAGCGTGGCCTCACTGCCCAAAGGCGTCACATCTGCCGTCATCTGGTAAAGCCGCGTGGTGGTATCCGAACCCAGTTGGAAGAAGTCGCCTGCGCGCATCCCAAGACCCCAACCGGCCGTGCGAAGCGTTGATATCCCTGCGCCTTGTGCCTCGGTGACGTAGGGATTGCCCGCCGCCGCCGGCACCTCGATCGAGGGATCGGGGAAGAGGAACCGGCCCCGCAATCCACCAAGGGCCGTGAAGAAGGCCGAAAGCCGCCGAGCATTAGCCCCTTGGGTCACCACCATCTCGATCTGGTATTCCCACCACGACGCGCCCCAGTCCTGGATCTGGGATGTGCCGGTGAAGGGCGAGCGCGCCTCGGCGACCGAGGTCACGAGGCGCCGCTCGAGCGAAGACACGAGCGTCAACGGCAAAACAGGGATGGCCATCTCAGATCACCTGACCCCGGCGCCGCCCATCGGCCACGCTTTCTTTGGCGATGCGGGCGATTTCCGGGATGGCCGCGCGAAGGCGCGCGTCGATCTGCTCGGCAACCCCCATCTGCGCCCCACGCGCGTCGATGTTGACGGTCACGCCTGAGCCAATGCTGCCGCCCCGGCCATAGTCAGCCGCTTCGCGCCGGTTTAGCACCCGTTCCCCGCGCTGCAGGATTGTCGGAACTTCGTCAGGGCGCAGACCGGCCCAACCGCCGGAATGCATCCGTGGAGCCGCTGCAAAGGCCACCGCAGGTACAGAGCGGCTATGTCCGGACAGTCCAACGATACCGCCCGCATGCGAGACGGCCGCCGCGACGGAACCGCCGCCAAAGATGCCGGAGAGCGCCGAGGCGATGGGCCCCAGCACCGCGCGCTTGAAGGACAGAACCGCGAGGTCCGCCAGGATCGAGCGCACGAGGCCCTTGAAGTCGAATTTGCCGGTTTCGACAAAACTCCGAAACGCGCTTTCTGCGCCACTGAAGGCTCCAGTCAGGCTTTCGCCGAGGCCTTTGCCCCAGTTCAAAGCCTCTGTGGCATAAGCCTGAAGAGATTCTGAGACTGCGCGCCAACCGGTAGCGATCTGTTCGCCAGCGGTCCCGGCCGTACCAGCAGCTCGGCCCATAGCATCCGACAGCCGATCTGCGGAGGCCGTGGCCTCATCCAGCGCCGCTGCACCTTCTTCACCCGTGCCGGCAACGGCATCGCGAAGTGCGCCCCAGGAGGTGAGTGAGGCGGTTGCACCGTTGGCGAGATCCGTCGCCGCCTGCCTATAGGTGTTCGCGGTGGCCAATGCCTCGGCGGCAATGCTATCAAGCCCAAGGTCGGGAACAGTGAGTGGGTTATCCTCGAAGGCGCGCCGAAATGCCTCTGCCGCAGCCGTTCCGGCATCTGCGGAGGCCCCGGCGAAAGGGTTCTGAATGTCGCCGAGGCTGATTTCGCCGATCTGACCGAATGTGGTCTCAATGCCGACAGCCGCCAGCGCATCGCGGATGTTTCCCGTAAACGCGTCGATCCGGCGGATCGCCCCGTTCAGCATGGCCTCGATCCCGTCGAGCATGCGGTTGGCCGCCGAGAAGACCAGATCCCCGATCACATCCGGAAGGCGCGACCAGATCTCGCGCACGGCGAGAAGTGCGCCCTCGAAGGTGTTGGCGGTGGTGTTGCCAAAGGCGACCACACTCTCGATGGCTCCAGCCATGCCGGTCGCCGCATCGGCTTTGAGATCATAAAACGTGGCTGTGGCACGCGACCCGGCCGCGTTGGCCCCCATTTTGATCCGTTCCCAGACCTCGACAGCGACATCTTTCAAAAGCCGCATGGCCTCACCGAAGCCGCCTGCGCCAGACGCCAGCCGGGTGAACCAGTAGACCAGTTCGCCTGCGCCCACGATCAGCGCACCGATGCCGGTCCGGATCAGCGCGCCTTTCAGCACGACAAGCGTGGTGGCGAGGCCTCGGACAGAGAGCGCCGCGGCGGCCATGGCGGCCACCCAACGTCCGGCGAGGAAAGTTGCAAAAGTCCCGGCGTAGATGGCCAGTCGATCAAGGTTGGCCAGGACCGCGTCAAAAGCCTGGCTGATCGGGCTTGTGGAAGACGCCAACGCAACAAAGGCGTTCGCCGCGGTCTCCAACATGGGCGCCAATGCGACAGCGATCCGGTTGCGCACGCCAGTAAACACCTGGCCGATGCTGACCAGCGCGAGTTCCGACCGGCGCATGGCTGCGATGGCATCAGCGTCGAGCACCGCGCCAAGCGCCTGCGCCTGCGCGCCAAGCCGCGTCATCTCTGCCCCGCCGTTTTGCAGCAGCGGGATCAGCCGCGTCGCATCCGAGGCCATGGCCTCGAGATAGAAGGTCATCTCCTGCTGGCTGGCGCCCGCGCGCTCGAGGCTGTCGACATAGAGTTGCAGCGCTTCGGGGCCTGAAAGCCGGGCGAACTGGTCCGCCGTCACCCCCACTCTTGGCGCGATGTTCTCGAAGAAATCCGCCATCGGACCGCCGCCGGTTTGCAGGAAATCACCTACGCGGTCGTTCACGTCCTTCAGGATGTCGGCCAGCTTCTCTTGCTCGATCCCCACGGTGGCCGATGCCGCCGACCAGCGCTGGAACAGCTCTGGATTGGCATTGGCGACCTGGGATAGTTGGCCGATTTCGTTAGCCGCTGCGACGGTTGAGCGGGTCATCGCGACAACGGCACCGGCCAAAGCAGTTGCGGCAGCGGTCGCGGCGATCCTGGCCCTGCGCGCGAAGGCGGCCATACGGGCGTTTGCGAGTTCCATTTCACGGCTGAGACGCCCGAAGCCACGAGATCCGGCCTCTCCGACACCTTCCAGCTCAGCACGCACTTGTCGGCCTCCCGTCGCGGAAAGCCGGACGGAAACGCGCTTTTCTGCCATGGAAAGACGTCCTCATTAGATGACACCTCGTTCCAGTTGGAAACGAGGTCAGGTCAGGCCTGATCCGGCCTGAAGGTGTTCATTGATCTTGCGCACCATCACCGCCTCGATGGGCGGCAGGAGTTCCGCGAGGATGAGGGGCGAGAGACCGAGGGCCGCACCGAGTTGCAGGGCGACGCCGATATCCCAGCCGAGGACAGCGCTGCCACTCATCCCGCCGGCCACCCGAACCTGTCCGCCGAGGCGCTGGACCAGATCCCAGACCTGCCAGCCCTCAAAACTGCGCGGCGCGTGAAGACTGCGCGGGCATTCCACACACGCAGAGGGGCATGCGGCGCAATAGTCACCGCCCCCGCCAAACTCCCAGTCGGCGAGAGCGGTCAGGCGTTTTTTTCCGCATCCAGAATGAGCGCGCCGGCGATGTACTTAGTCTGAAAGGCCTCGAAGATTGGCCAGAGTTCCAGCAGAGCGTCGATGCCTTGGGGCGTCAGGGCCAGCGGTTTTCCGTCCTCATCACCGACGCCGTCCCAATCTTTCACGACGATCCGGGCGACGGCTTTGGCGACAATGCGCGCGAGATCGTCGTTGGAATGGGCCGCATCGCTTTCAGCATCTACCGCCGCGGCGACAATTGCCGGATCGCTCCGTGCGGCCAACATAATGGCCGTGGTCAGCGGCTCCACCAGCAGGCGGACACCGTGACAGAGATCGAGCCAGCGGGGCTCAGTTGAGAGGTTCAGTCGCAGCATGGTCAGTAATCCTCCCGGTCATTGATGAGCGTGACGGTACACATCCGGCCCGCGTCGGGATCGCTGGCGGCCTGCCAGTCGAAGGTCGCCTGCACGCCTTGCGGGCCGGAAATCTCGATCCGGGGGCGCGGAAGATAAACGGCATGGGCCGTCAGGGTCAGGGTCTCGCCGGTGGGCAGCGTGTAGGAGAACTCGAGCTCGCAGGCCTCGCCGTTGATCGCTTGGGTAACCAGCGTCTGATCGGCGAAACGGACGACGACATTGCCGGTCAGAGCCGCAATCGATGGGTCCGCGCCGTCGATCTTGCCATCGGCCCGGATCGTTTCAATGCGGTCGAGATTGTTGGCATAGGTAAGGTCGGCGGAGACAACGTTACCTATGTTGACCCCGTTTCGCGTAATGGCCCCGTTGAAATGGCCAAAGCGTTTTAGCGCGATATTGGCGGGCGTGCCTACCGCCGTGCTCGTGGCGATCGCTTCACCCTGCGCCACGATGCTGGCAGTTGCGGTGAGCAACCCGGAGCGCGCCATCTGCCAGTTGAGGCTGTCCACCATGCAGCCGGAATACATGGCGAAGCGTGGCACCTCCGGCATCCCGGTCTCGACCGAGAACGACGGCAGCGCCCAGTTTCCGGACCGGAATTCGTGGGTGTAGGGTCCCGCGCCGGTGGTTGTCGGGGTGCCAAAAGCGGCCGTCAGCCAGAAGCCAAACGCCTCGGCATCCAGCGGCACGACCACATCGCCATCCGCCGTCACTGCATCTTTGATCGGCGCCTGCGGATCCCGGCCATAGCCCAGAAGTTCCGAGGTTTGCAGCGGTTGCTCAGCCCCCAGCGTCGTGCTGGCAAAGGGCATCTTGGTGAAGCCGCTCACAGGCGGCGTGCCATAGGTCGTCTCAAAAGCAAGCGCCATTTGCGCTCGCGCCCCTTGGGCTCGTGCCATGGTGTTCTCCTGTCCCGGAAACAATGCTAGAGGCGTCGCGTGACATCACAGAACCCGCGTTTTCCTCGGGTTGCGGATCACGCGCGCATTTGAGGGGCTGCCATGTTTGAAACAATTTTCACCATCATCATCGGGCTGGCGGCCCTTTATATCGTTCTTTGGATCTACATCCTGCTTCCTGCAGGAATGGCCACGAAGCGTGGCCGTAGTGCCTTTGGCTGGGTCGTTCTGAGCCTGCTATTCTCGCCAATCCTGGCCTGCCTTTTGCTTCTACTCCTCGGGGACAATCCCAACGCGCAGCGCACTTAGCCGGGGAACGGTCACTTGGCGCTTATCCAAGCGGATCGCTTGTGGCGTAGAACAGGGACACCCTGATCACGGCCGCCTTCAGGCTCGCCGCGCCCTCGACAGGCAGGTCGACAGGCTGTGGGGCTTCGGCCTCGACCCAGTCACAGAGCCCGCCCAGCGTCCGGTCGGCGGCGAGCGCCGTGCCGATGCTGGTGCACAGCGTATCGAAAGCGGCATCACGGTCGGCGCCCTGCACGACCGCCTCGATTTCGGCGCGATGCTGGTAATGGTAGCGCAGGGGCGAGAGCGTCACCTCGGGCTCCCCCGGCTCGCCGTCGCGCAGGATCAGCAGGCCTGTGGACGGGACGCGCTCGGGCAGCACGTCACCGCGAAGGGCGGTGGCGGCCAGCGCCGAGAGCCGCGCGTGCAGCGCGGCGAGGATGGATTCCCGTGAGGTGGGCATCTTCAGCCAACTCTTTCTGTATATGGCGAAACGGGTTGGTTCCGATTAACTTGCCAATTGCTGAAGCTGCGGGAGGCGGAATCACATGCGAAAGATCAGTCCAGATGGCGTTTGGAACGATTTTGCTGCTCAGCTTGACGAGCAATTCGCGTATTATCAGAGCTCGTGGAACACGCTCAAGGGTGCCGACGACAGGAAGATTGCAACCGAAAACTACATCCTGACCATCGGCGTGATGTTCGAGGGGTATGTGAACGATTTGGTTTTCGCCTATGCTAATAGAGACTGCTCGAAGGTGATGCAGCACCTTGAGAATAGCCTCCGAGCTTGTTTACAGACGGTGCCCAAAGCAGAAGCTGCATTCAATAAGTTCGGTGATTTCAAGCAAAGAGACCACCTTACAAAATCCGATCTAAAGGAAATTCTCGATCCGGAAGGCCGCAACACGTCGTTTCCAGACTTTGCATCAATCGAAGATCGAGCAAACCAGTGGCTCGCTTCGGCGCATGCGCAGAAATTTACAAACCTAAGCGCCCAACAGCGAGCAGTTATTAATGCGGCGATTGCTGCTAGAAACAATCTCGCACATCGGAGTAAGTCCTCTCTCGACAGGTTAAATGTCGTTTTCAACGCTGGAGCTCTCCATCCGACGGGACTCAAGCGGAACGTCAATCTTATCCAACAAGCGGGTCACTATCTTAAAGCCCGTCCAAACAACGGGGATTCTCGGGCAATCATTTTGGGCCGCCTTCTAAGAAATGCCTCGGAAGCATTGGTTCACTGACCAGTGACTGTTTTGCAACCATCTGAAGTTTCAGTCATAATCTCCCCCCACCCAGTTCGCCACGATCAGCCCCGGCACGGCCGCCTGCGCGCGCTCTGCATCCCGTGCCAGATCCAACCGTTTCGCGAGCTTCACCTGTGGCACCAGTAGGAAGATCGGTACTGTCGCCTTACCGCGCCCGGTCTTTGAGCGAGACGCAACGCCCAGTCCGCGGCTGTTCAACCGCCCGTCGGCCACCAAGAGGCTCGGTCCCCGGCGCCGATAGACAAACCGCAACCGTAGCCCCCGCCGCCGTTCCCATTCCCCAGGCGTGATGCGCCCACCTTTCAGACCTTTGCCTGCCGCCGCTGTGGGGATCGCGAGCCAAAACCCGTCCTTCGAGCGGATCAAAGGGCCCGTGTCGTGCGCGCCGACGATGACCGGGGCCTTCGACCAAACCAGCGCAGCCGCTTTGAGGCTTTCACCAGCCTTTGGATAGGTCTGGCTCCGGATCGAATTCGCGAGGCGACGGCCAAGCCCCGCTTGGGTGATCTGCCCGCGCCAGGCGGATTTCAGGTCAGTGCCAGATTCGCGCATCGCGGCGCTGACAGCCTTTTCGCCGGCCTTGATTTCAGCCGCCATCACGGCGACGAGGTCGGGTGTAATATCGAGGCCAAGTTTCATGCGGGGGTCAGTTCTATCGTCCAGACCAGCCGCTCGCGGTCACGCCGCGGTTCGCCATGGATCAGGAAGGTCTCCTCCCCGATCAGGACCTGCTCCTGTGGGCGGGGATTTGGGATATCCACCACCCGAACGTCGATCCGGGTAGTGTCAGAAAGCAGCCGGGCCGATCCGAACTCGGTGATCTCGTCAGGACGGCGCAAGATGCCCCGGGCACGGGTGAACTGCCCCTCGCTGTCCCTATGCCAGATCTCGACCGAGAGATTGGCATCGAGGAAGAGCACCCCAAGGGCATCGGCGAAGGCGCTCATCAGGTCCGTTTGGCTGAGCGCAGCACCTGAGGCCGGGTGCAGATCGGCAGCGGGTTGCTTTCGATCTCAAGGCGCACCCATTCGTCTCGGTCGCGGTCGGGGATCATGCGGGCATAGAGCGGCAGGCCGAGCGTGTTCACCGTCTCGAACGTGTCGGCTGGTGCGTAGTAAATCTCGAACAGCCCCTCGACCCCCTCGGGGTAAAAATACGCCTTGTCCGTAGGCACGCCGAAGCCGAGGCCCCCGCGATAGCGGCGGAAGGTGATGCCGCCAAAGCTGACCTCTTCGCCGACGCGGCCTCGCAAATCGGCTGCGGCTGCGGTGTTGAGATAGGTCTCGCGCACCTCCTTGTGCGCAACAAGATCGGCAAAGAAGGCCGAGCCGCATTCTGCGCGGAGCTGGACCTGACCGGCAGCCAGCCCGCCGAGGCTGTCTTCCACGCTTTCGATCAACGCTTGGCAGCGTTTGCGCAGGGCGCCAGATGCAGGCGACTGGTTGTCGAGATCGAAGTCGACCTCGGCCGCCGGGGTGATGCCGAACTCTGTATAGTAATTGATCACCGTGGCGCCGTCCTTGGGGTCCTTCACCACGCCCTGAATGCCGTTGAAGAGGTGGAACTCGAAGGTCGCTTCCGCGTCGTTGCGCAGCCGCCTCATCTTGACGGCCACTTCGGACTGTAGCTGCTGGACTGCTGTCTCCGAGCCGAAGTCCCGGACACCCTGGATTTCCGAGGCCCAGAGAACATCCTGCTTCTTGAACTGTCGGCATACGAAGGCGCGCATGTCGCGCCGTTCGGGCACCTGTTGTTCATAGGCCGAGCCACGTTCCGAGAACGGGATCAGCGACAGTGTGCCATCGCGGCTTTCGATCATCACGGTGCGCTGGCGCACGCCGCGCGACCCAAAAAGGCCAGAGCCCGACAGGATCGCCGGTTTGAAGGGGATGTTTTCCAGAGCCCGGGTGAGCTCGATGATGCTGAAGGCGTCGCCCTCGAAGATGTCCATGGTGGCCATTGCGCCAACCTCCTGAATTTCGATGAAACGGATGCGCGCCGGAGCTCAGCGCAGGATGATGCCGAGCGCGGCCAAAGCCGTTGTGGCGGCGGTGATCTGCGCCTCGGTTGCGCCGTCGGGCCAAACGATCTCATGCTGGTTCACAAGCGCGGGGCCGCGCAGGACGACAACGCCCGGTGCATCGGCCGCCGTGGCATCGACACCGGCCCAGAGAATGCCGGCGACGTTCTGGCTGCCGTTCGTAGCCGCCGGTGCAAGGCCAGTGTATTTACCGCCGGTGGTGATCTTGCCCAGCACGGTGCCGGGTTCGAGCTTTCCAGCCCCGGAAGCGATGGTGACGGTTTCTCGGGTGTAGTCGCGGAGCACTTCCCAGACGAGGAAGCCGCCCGCGTGTTTGCCTTCTGTGAGCGTGGTCATGGACGCTTATCCTTTCGTCTTGAAGGTGCGGGCGATCACATCGCCCCAGGATTGGGTGGTGGCCGCACGCCCGGGTTGGGCATGGACGGCGGTGATGTCGGGGGTGGCTTCGGCCTTGGCCGCGAGAAGGCGAATTCTGACCTCGTCGAGACCCACGTCTTCTTCGAGGAACCGGCCTGCCATCTGCGGCTGGCCCGCGAGCCTGCAGAGATCGATCACGGCCCGCGCATGTGCGATGGCCTCGGCGCGAACGGATGCGGTGTCAGCCATTGTGAGCTCACTCGCGGCCATGGTTGGCGCTTCCGCAGCTGGATGTTCGGGGTCAGGTAGGGAGTTGGCCTCTGCAATACCCTCGAACTGGGGCTCAGGGGCTGCAGGCTCGCCTCCCTCACTTGCTGCCTCGACCACTTCCGGCGGCGCGTTGCGGAAGCGCGCCACATCGAAGGACGCAACAAGTTTCACAGGCTCGGCGATACGGTCGATGAAGCCGAGCTCCAGCGCGTCCTTGGCATCAAGCCAGGTCTCAGCCGCCATCAGGGTGGCGATTTCCTCATCCGGCTTGCCCGATTTCGTGGCATAGCCCTGAATGAGGCTGCTTTTGACCTTGTCGAGTGCCTCGGCCGTGGACCGCATATCCTCGGCCGTGCCCATGACCAACCCCGAGGGGTCGTGGATCATCAGGAAAGCGTTTTCGGGCATGACGATGCTGTCGCCTGCCATGGCGATATAGCTCGCCGCCGAGGCCGCGATGCCATCGATCCAGACGGTGATCTCGCCCGGGTGCCGCTTCAACGCGTTGTAAATGGCGACCGCGTCAAAGACCGAGCCGCCGGGGCTGTTGAGACGCAGATCAATCGCCGCATCGTCGGGCAGCGCACCGAGTTCCGCGAGGAACCCCTTTGCTGTGACGCCATAGGCGCCGATTTCGTCATAGATCAGCACTTCCGTGCCCGAGGTGCGGGCACGGATCGTGTACCAGGATTTCATGGGATTACTCCTGTTGTAGGTCGGCGCCCGGGTTACTGTCGGACGGTCCGTCACTAGAATTCGGGTTGGGCTCTTGGACGGGCGTTGCCCTTGCCCCCTGCGTTTCACCGGGGCTAGCGCGATAGGTCAGGCCCAAGTCTGCTGCGCGTTTCGCGTCAGAGGCATTCTCGCGATCGACCTCTTCGATGTCGTAGCCCGTCGCCTCGACCACCTTGCGCCGCGAGGTGAGCCCCGCCTCCATTGCCAGCACCTGCGCTTGGATATCCTTCAACGGGTCGACCCAATCCCACCGTGGCGGGATCCATTGCACCGGCCGAGCCGTCACAGGGTCTGCGTCAAGTGCGCCCGAGAGCACAGCCGTTTCCAACCAGCGCCGCCAGATCGGGCGGCATAGCTGGTGGGCGATGACCCCGTGCTGCAGCTGGCCAATGCGGCGCCGGAACTCGACGAGCTCTGCCCGAAGGCTCGAATAGTTCGCCTGCCGGACATCGCCGGTGACGAGGTGATACGGCAGCCCCAGCGAGGCCGAGACCGCTAAGAGCGTGCGGTATTGGAACGCCTCATAGCCACCGCCGACATCGGCGGGGCTCGAGAACTTTACATCCTCACCCGGCAGCAGCACCTGCATGGTACCCGGCTCGAGACTTGCGATCGCGGCCCCATCAAGATCTGCCTCGCTTTCGCCCATCAACGGGTCTTCCGGGGCCGTTTTGGTGATGAAGCCCGCGAACATCGCGGCTGTTTTCTTCCGGTCGAGTTCTGCATCGTCGTATTGGTCGAGTAGAAACAGCCGCACCATGGCCGGGGCAACATGCGGCAGGCCCCGGATTTGGCCTGCATCGATCGGCCGGTAGATGTGCAGCACCTCCTCGGCC
Organism: Phycobacter sedimenti; assembly: GCF_038148855.1. Taxonomy (NCBI): domain Bacteria; kingdom Pseudomonadati; phylum Pseudomonadota; class Alphaproteobacteria; order Rhodobacterales; family Roseobacteraceae; genus Phycobacter; species Phycobacter sedimenti. The sequence goes on from NZ_JBBVGR010000003.1 coordinate 160,613, forward strand.
GGCACGCGCACCGTGTCCGGCACCGCAACGCGCTGATCCGTGCTGTCGCCGGGATGGCGGCGACGGAAATGATAGGCCACCCGCCGTCCGATTAGGTCGAACTCGATCCCGCAGCGGATGCGATTGCCGTTCGGGTCGATTTCGGTTTTCTCAAAAGGCAACATCTCTGACTGCAGAAGCTGCAACTGCAGCGGCACAAGCAGCCCGTCCTCAGCGCGACGTGGGCGCAGGCGCACAAAGCATTCGCCCGCGACAAACATCTCGCGTGCGACCATGGCCTGCAGGCCGTAGAAATCGGTCAGACCATCGGCGTCCGCTTCATCTGTCCAAGCAAGCCAGAGGCTTTGCACCTGGTCACGCAGCGCCGCATCCGTAATGAGCGAAGACGGTTTAATGCCGTCACCGACGAGATTGGCGGCGAAGGCTTCGCAGGCATTCGCCGCATAGCCGTTGGTGACGACCAACTCGCGTGAACGCGCCAGCAGTCGCGGGCCGCCATAGGCAACCAGCGCGTTGATGTTTTCCAAGGGCGGGTTCCAGCCCCGCAAGCGGCGCTTGGCCATAGCCCCTTCGAGACGCGCTCGCATGGCTTCAGGGCCGCTCGGCTTGGGGCGGCGGAACATGTCGAAGAATGCCATCTGATCAGAGACCTTTAGCCGTCGTTATGCGGACCTGCCGGACCATGCGACGCCCCTCGGCAGCCGCAATCTCGCGGTCCAGTGCTTCGATTGCCCGGTCGATTTCCGCGACGGAGCGATAATCCACCGACTTGCCGTCGTAGCTGACACGGGCCACACCGGAGGCCCGTTGTGCCGCGAGCGCTTCCCGGCGGGCGCGCAGGTCTGTGATTGTGGCCATCGCCATCACCTTTTAAGTTCGGAGCAAAACCACCTTCAGGCCACGCCATGTCCACCAAGATCGCCCGTATCAGGATTGAACTCGAACATATCGCTCCGCGCATCTGGCGGCGCGTTGACGTCAGCCTGACGACCAACCTTCGCGCCCTGCACGAGATCATTCAGGCGGTCATGCCTTGGGAAAACTACCACCTCTATCAGTTTGCCGTAGGCGAACGCGTCTATGGCGAACCAGATCCTGAAGACGCTGTCTGGGGCCGCAAGATTTACCAAGCCAAAGGAATGCGGCTTGGCACCCTTGTGGACCGGGGCATTACAGAATTGCATTACACCTACGATTTTGGCGATGACTGGCAGCACCGCGTCATTGTGGAGGAGGTCCTCGACGCAAAACCCGGCACCGACTATCCAATCTTTATCGATGGTGAGCGCACAGCCCCACCTGAGGATGTGGGCGGCCCTCCCGGGTTCATGGACTTCGTTGAGGCCATGGCCAAACCTCGCCATCCGCAGCGCAAAGATCTGGTGCGCTGGTATGGCGGCCCCTTCAACCCCGTGGATTTCGACGCGGACCGCATTGCCGAAAGCATCCGTTCCATGGCCCAAAAGCGCAAAGCCGCGCTTGAGGCGTTCGAGCGCAGCCGTACAAAGCGGCTGCACTGATGTCACGACCTCATCCCATATACGTTGACCGTGCGACGCGGCGGACTTGTGCTTTGCGGGTCGATTGCAACGCTGATCCGGTCGCGGCGCCACCAGCATCAGCGACCGAGAATTGCGCGGCCAATTCCTCCCATCGTGCATTTGACCAGCGGTCGGCACCAAGGATCCAAGCGGCAGCGCGTGCGTAAACTCTGCAATCAAGCGCCTCGTTGCGTTCGCGCAGCTTTTGCCATTCGAGCTTCGCGAAGCCGCGTTTCGTGCGGACAGTCACCAGCTGTTCCGCCACGACCTGTTTCAGCCATTCGCTTTCCACCCATTTCGGCAGGTGGATCGTTCCCGGTGGAAACACCGCCCCCTCGGCACGCTCCTCGTCCGTCGGCCGATCCAGCCGCAGGAAGCGGTAGGTTTCGGCCTTGAAGGTCGAGACTGCCACCGTCCAGAGCCGAGCGCCACGCCGGAGTCGTTTGCCGCCCTCGGTCGCATCGACAAATGTCGGCCCCGAAACGGGACTCGAGCGGTTGAACCCTTCGACACCCTTTATAGGGGCCACCTGCGCAAAGCCGACTTTTCGTGACCAGGCATAGACTGCCGGGGCCTCATAGCCCGTGTCGATGGCTAGCCGGGCGATCTTGCAATACGCCCCGCATTCGTGGGGCCAACTGCGATCCAAAAGCGCGGTCAGGTCTGACCACGCATCGGGTCGATCCGGGCCACCCTCGATAACAACGTGATCGACAAGCCAGCTCTCGAGACCGCGCCCCCAGGCCCAGATATCGACCTCGATCCGGTCTTTCTGCACATCGGCCCCGGCCGTCAGGAAGAGCCCACCCGCCGGTACCGTTCCGGGTTTCCAAGTTTCGCGGCGGTCATAGAGACGCTGCCAGTCGGGCGCTTCACCCGTTTCGATCCAGGTCTCGCCAAGCGTCGTGTTGCGGAACGCCTTGATTGCCTCGTCTGAGCCCTGTGCAGCCTCCCAGGCGCGGGCGATCTGCATCCAGCTCATCCAGCCGATAGGGGAATAGAGGGCGGAGAGATGATACCCCACGGTTTTCGGGTCGGCGGATGCGCTGGTCGCACGCCATTCACCGGCTTCCAGCATCGCCGTCTTATGGTGCTCAGCAATGGTCTTATCGCAGGCCTCGCAGTGATATTCGGCCGTCTCGGGCTGGCCCTTTTGCCACCGGAGCCGCTCGAACTTCAGCCACTGCATGGCGTCGCAATGCGGGCATGGCACGAAAAAGCGCCGCTGATCAGAGGCTTCGAACTCACGCTCGATCCGGCTCAGCCCCCGGATTGTCGGGGTCGACACCAGCAGGATTTTGCGCCGGTGCGCGAAGGTCAGCGAGCGGGCCTCGGCCAGCGAGACCGGATCGCCTTCCTCGTCGGCCGAGGCCGGATAGGCGTCGACCTCATCAAGGAAGATGTAGCGCGCCGGGGTCGAGCGCAGCCCGACTGCCGAGTTCGCACCCGTCATGATCAGAATGCCGCCCGCGAATTCCTTGGACAGCATGGTATTGCCCGCGTCGCGGGATCGGGCCGGTTTGACCTTCTCCCGGAGCTCGGGGCTTTCCTCAATCAGCGGATCAACCCGCTGGCGCGAGTTTCGCTTGGCGAGTTCCACCGTCGGCTGGACCGCCAGCATTGGACCCGGCGCCTGATGGATCGCAAAGCCGATCCAGTTATTGCCTGCTTCGGTCGCCCCGACCTGTGCGGCCTTCATGAACACGACGCGTTGCGTCGGATCGCCAGGGCTGAGCCGGTCCATGATCTCGCGCATATAGGGTGTACGCATGGTGCGATATCGCCCGGGTTCGGCCGCCGACCGACCCGACAGCATCCGGTGCCGGTCTGCCCATTCAGAGACGGTCAGATCGGAATCTGGCGTAAGGCCAGCGCCCCAGGCGCGCAAGATCTCGGCCGCACCGTCGAAATCGTCGAGTTGTTCGCCTACCGCTTCGCTACTTGAGGCGTGCGCATCACCGAAGGTCGGGTTTGACCTCGGCGAGATCGTCGAGCTGGGCACGGACATGTTTTTCCAAAACCTTCTGCATGGCCGCTGGCTCTACACCGAGGTCGGCGGCCATGAGGGCTGCCGCACGAGCCGGCCAGTTGACCCAGACATCGCGTTCCTGTCGGGCGAGCCGAAACACCAGCGACAATGCGCGCGCCCGGTCGATCAGCTCGCCCTTGAGCTTTTGCAGCCGGAGCCGCCGTTCTTGTGCCTTCAGCACCTCGTTCGCGGTTTTCGCCTGCAGAAATGTCGTCCCACCGCCCACCTGCGGTGCGCTCAGCCCCTGTTCGCGGAGCGTTTCGCCGACGGCGGAGACCGCCGCCTCGGAAACGGGCTTCAGGTTCGGTTGCGAGGACCTGCGCGTTTTTGACGGGTCCGTCGCCTGAGTGCGTAGCGCGTCGCTAGCAACTGCATCGATGCTGCCATCCTCATGCAGGACCAGCCGCCCGGATGCCTTGGCTTTCTGGACCGCACCGCGCGAAAGGCCGACACGGGCCGCGTATTGGCGCTCGCTCATGCCCTCCATGTCGCGCTCCGATTATCATTCGAAATCATGCTCTTATATCGTTGATAAGCCTCCGCATCAGAGCGAACCTGGGTTCAGAAACGGATGAAGGATTGGCCTGAGGAGCCACCGCCATGACCCGCCTGAACCGAACCCGAGAACCGCGCCGGAACCAGACCGCAGCCTTGGCCGCGTTCATCGGGAAAAAGGCAGAGATCGACACCATGCTCGCGCGCCTACAGGCGCTGAGCGCAGACCATTTCAACACTCACCCCGACGAGGTCCATTGGGGCCATGTCGGCAACCTCGACTATTACGCCGAGCTCCTGAAGCGCATCACGGACAGCGCCTTCAAGGAAGGCGAGCACGCGGAGTAGACCCCATGGAAACCACAAGCATTCGGCTCCCCATCCGGAACCTGCCCGAGCACTTTGATCGCAGCCGCATCACCGTCGTCCTTGAAGAGATCGAGATGGCATTGATGGACGATGGCGGCGTTTACGGCAAAACCTTCGCCGACAGCTTCACGATCACGGTCGAGGTTCCGACCCATCAGCTGATGGACACGGCAAGCTGCCTGAAAGACCTCGGCCTGATCTAGCCCTCGGGTTTTGCCACCCGAATGGCCTCGAAGAGCCGCCGAAGCACGAACGAGCGGATTATGCTGACGCCGGTGAACAGCAAGCCCATTTGAAGATTTTGCGCGAGCGTCGTGTGCAGGCCGAAGATCGGGAAGATCAAGATCTGCGTCACCACCGCGACGCCGTAACCGACGATCACGTTGGCAACGGCCTCGGCCAGAGACATGAGGCGGGACTGCTTCATGCCGCTGCCTCATCCATCGGCCAGCAATTGAGCTGCGAGAGTTCTGAGCGCATGCGCCGCAACCAAGGGAACCACGCCGTTGCCACAGAGGCGAAGCCGGTCCACCCGGTGGGCCAACCCATCAGCGCCTCGACGAACAGCGGGTTCAATGTCCGGCGCACATCGGAGGTATTGCTCCCAGCCATCGGTGTCACAAGGACTTGGCGGCCAAGGAGGCCGTTCACCGGCGTATTCGCCAGCGTCGTCGCGCCATCCTTGTGATCCCGCGCCGTTGGCGTCATCCACATCTGACTGGCATGGGTCAGATCGGCTGTCTTGCGGTTGCCCGCGCTCGGCTTGTTGCCGTCGGTCGCCATCGGCGTCGGCCAGTCCCGCGCCATCCGGTCCAAGCCTTTTTCGTCGCGCCTGTCGCCACCCCTGCTGCGAAAGCTGTCCGTCTGCGGCGTCGGCCACATCGCGGCCGTCGTTGCGAGATTCATCCCGTGCTGACCCGCTGTCTGCGAGGGCGTCGGCTTCGTCTGCCGGTTCTCGTTGGCGCTGGCCCTCGGCGTCGGCCAGAGCCGCAGAAGTTCCGTCCGGTTCCCGCCACTCGACCGGGTCCCAGAGCAGGCGAGCGGGGTCGGCCAGTTCGTCCCCCTCACGGATGGCGAGGATGAACAGACGCTCGCGCTTGTGAGGTGCGCCGACTTCCGCCGCCGTAAAGAGGCCTGCCGCAAGCTTGTAGCCCATGCTGACCAGTCCTGCGGCGACTTCGGGGAAGCCGAGGCGGAGATGATGGGCGACATTTTCGAGAAAGACGAAGGGCGGTTCGACCTCGCCGATGATGCGGGCGACGTGCGGCCAGAGGTGGCGTGGATCGTCCGCGCCCTTGCGCTTGCCCGCGACGGAGAACGGCTGGCACGGATAGCCCGCAGTGATGATGTCCACCGCGCCGCGCCACGGGTGGCCGTCGAAGGTGGCAACGTCGTCCCATACAACAGCTTGATCCAGGGCCGCGTCTTCCATCCGCGCCACGAGAGTGGCTGCGGCGTAGGTCTCCCGTTCGACATGGCCCACAGCTCGATATCCGGGCAAAGCGATGGTGAGGCCGAGGTCGATGCCACCGGCGCCGGAGCAGAGCGAGAGGCCGAAGAGGCATACGTCGCCTGTTCCGTCAGGCAGGCCTGCGGAAGGTAAAGCCAGGTCATCCATGCCTCACTCGGATTCAGATTGAGTCGCGTTGAAGGTTTTGCGGGTGTCAGCGTGAACCGCCTCTTTGCCCGTGAACTGCTGCCAGCGCCGGACAATCACATCGACATATCGGGGATCGAGTTCCAAGAGCGCCGCCCGACGCCCTGTAGTCTCGGCCGCGATCAGGGTCGTGCCGCTGCCGCCGAAGGGATCAAACACCAGATCACCCCGCCGGCTCGAATTGCGGATGGCCCGCTCCACCAGCGCCACGGGTTTCATGGTCGGGTGCAGGTCGTTCTTATGGGGCCGCGGGATCTGCCAGACATCGCCTTGATCACGGTCACCGCACCAATGGCGCTTCGCGCTCTCTGGCCAGCCATAGAGGATCGGCTCGTATTGCCGCTGGTAATCAGCCCGCCCGAGTGTGAACCGGTCCTTGGCCCAGATCACGAAGGTCGACCAGTGCCCGCCCGCCGCCTTGAACGCCGCCTGCAAGGTATGCAACTCGCTCGACGACATGCAGATATAGACCGCGCCTTGCGTGTGCAAATTGATCAGCACACAGGCGTCTTGGAGAAACTGACCGAACGCATCACCGAGAGCATCGTTCTTGATCCGCCGCCCCTTGCCAGCTTTTTCCGCGCCAGCGCCGCCGGCATAATCGACGTTATAGGGCGGATCGCAAAAACACAGATCCGCCTGCATCCCGTCCAAAAGCCGATCCACATCGGTGGAAACGGTCGCATCGCCGCACAGAAGGCGGTGGTTGCCAAGGAGCCAGAGATCGCCGGGACGGCTGATCGGCTCTTCCTGCGGCTCGGGAACCACGTCCTCGGCCTCACGGGTGTCATCAGTCTCCCCGCCTTCGCCCGCAAGCAAGGCATCGAGTTCGCTGTCGTCAAACCCGATCAGCGACACGTCGTAATCTTCGGCCAACAACTCCTGCAATTCGGCCGAGAGCAGCGCCTCATCCCAGCTTCCAAGCTCTGTGAGTTTGTTATCCGCCAAACGATATGCCCGGCGCTGCGCCTCGGTCAGGTGACCGAGCACGATTACCGGCGCGTCGGTCAGTCCAATCTGCGTGGCAGCCAGAACGCGGCCGTGGCCTGCGATCAACTCACCGTCCTCGCCGACAAGGCAGGGCACGGTCCAGCCGAACTCGGCCATGCTGGCGGCGATCTTTGCGACCTGGTCTGCGCCATGCACCTTTGCGTTCTTCGCGTAAGGCTGCAGGCGGGCAATCGGCCAGGTTTCGATCCGATCCGGTGAAAAGCTCAACGTCATGGGCGCAGGCTGCCTCGCATGGGGTGGATACCCTGGACACCGGACACCAGCGGCCACCTGGATTCCGCGAGGGATCCAGAGGCCACCGGGGTATCCGGCTTCAAGGGTTTGTTTTCTTGTGGTTTTTAGAGGGCCGCAGGTGGATGCCTGCCGAGGTGGCTTCCCAAAAAATCGACCCTGACGCTAGCGATATGCCGCGCCTCGCCCCCCCGAATACGGTCACGAACAGGAGGGACCCGTTCAATTTCAATAGGTTACGCGATTGGATTCTGGCTGGATCCCGGAGGCCACCGGGGCATCCACCAACGAAAACGGGGAGAGACGTCTCCGCGACGTACTCTCCCCATCATATGCTTCACATAGCATGAATTTGTTGCAGCTGTCGAAAACAAAAGTGTTGCAACACTTTATGCAACTGCAGCATTAAGCCGGGTCGCGATCTTGGTCAGCGCAAGCTTGTGCTGTCGCCAAGCCGTGCTGCGGTCGACACCCAGTTCGTAAGTGATCTCCTTCCAGGGTCGCCGGGCGGCCCGCCACCAGATCAAGCGACGTTCGTTCTCGCCAAGCCATAGCACCCAATCGAAGGTTTGCTCTAACCGGGTGATGGCGCTGGCCGATGGCCAGACCCGCATCGGCTCGGGCTCCATCGCGAGGATTTCACGATCGGTACGCACGATCTGCGGCCAGGCGTTGAAATACCCTTGCACCTTTACCGGCGGCAGCTTGCGCAGAGTGCGGAACGCTTCCTCGAAATGATCGGCGACGTCCTCGGCGGTCCAGACATGTTCAGCCATGGCGCACCTCCCTCGTGGCCGGATGTTTGCCATAGAGTTTTTCGCCAAGCTGACGGACGAGTTCGCGTTCTGGCCAAGTCAGACGCGGGTCATCGAGCGATACGGCCAGTACATGCTGTTCATGCCAACCCTCGCGCTTGACCTGCTCGGGATCGCGGCGTTGGCCGCCATAGCCCTTGGGGTAGAGCCTCATGCCACACCGCCTTGGGTCTCGAGAGCCCAGTGAAGGATCGCAATGGCATCAGCTTCGTTGTCGTCCGCCGGGCTGTAGCCGCGGGCTCTGGCCGCTGCGATCATAGCTTGCTTGGGCGCATTGCCGTGGCCCGTGGCATGACGCTTGATGGTGCCCACCGGCACGCCCTCGTATGGAATGCCGCGCAATTCCCCCCACGAGGTCAGTGAGGCCATAAGGCCCCCATAAACGTGGGCGGCGTCAGTGCCCACGTGCCGCCTGACTTCTTCGAACCAGACGGCCGAAATTGGACCCGACAACCGGTCGAGTTCCGTCAGCCAGTTGGTGAAGCGCAGGTAGCGCATACCGCCGCCGTCATAGCGTCCGGGTCGGAAACTGGCGGTGCCGGTCGTGATCAAACCGTCATAGCCTCGGATGGCCCAGCCGGTGGTGGTACCGAGATCAAGCGCTAGAATGCAGCGCGGGGTGTTTTCGGATTGGGTCATCAAGACCTCCTCTTCGCTTTGGCGAGCGTGGCGAGAGGGCTGGCCGGTGAAGGCTGCGGTCTCGCCAGGCCCCGAAGGGTGGTCTGGTCATGTCAGGCGCGGGGCGAGCGGGCCGCCCGGCAGATCCTTCAAAACCTTCAAAGGGGTCTCTTGAAAGATTTCCGCCCCTAAGTGGTTGTCTTGTATATATAATATATAATCTTTCAATTATTCAATATTTCAGTAGGTACCTCTCTCCTAATATTTAACCGCGCGCGTACGCGTATAGGGATAAGGGGTCCTCTTGAAAGATTGAAAGATTTGAAGGATCTTATTTTTCCTATTCATTGCAGTGACTTAACCCCCTTCAATGCTTCAAGGACTGCTTCAGCGGGTTTGAAGGATCTTCTGTCACCCATCCCACCTCGCCATCCTGTAGACCATGGCCTGCTTGGTCGATGAGCCGCGCATGCCAGTGGTGATGTCCCCGCTTTCGATCAGGGTGAGCAGGATTTCATCGCGATCGCGGGACTTCAGCCACTGCGAGGCCCGAGTGATCTCGGATTTGGTGATGCCCTTGGCACCCGAGCCTCGGATGATCTCCTTCAGCCGCTTCAGGTGCGCCTCGGTCTCGGTATCCGCGACATGGCGCTCGACCGCCTCCATCGTGCGCTGTGCGTAGTGCCGCACGAAACTGATAGCCCAATCCGCCGCCGTGATCTCGATCTCGGGGCGTACTGGATCGCGCCCCACCGCCACGATGAGCGCAAGCTTCAGGGCGTTTTCCCCGATGCGGGCGAGGATGGCCGTGAAGGCCGTGCCAGCCGCGGCCCGCAATTCCTCCGTCAACTCGATGCTCAGTTGGCGAAACCGGGCGCGCGCCTCCTCGGTCATGGGCACGATCATCGGGTTCACGGCGGTATTCTGATCCGCCGTCTTGCCAGCAAGATTGCCCTTTTGTGTGCCCCCACCCGATGCAATGAGCTGAAGCCCGTTGATCAGCGCCGGTGGCGATTGCCGGATGCCGACCGCGATATTCTCGTCAGGATAGTCCTCGTCGCTGGGCAGGATCAGGAAACGCGCCAGTGAGCCATCGACCACGTTTGCCCCTTGGAGCGCACCCCAGAAGTGTAAGGGCGTCGTCGTGCCATAGACGCATAGGCAGGGCTGGTTGATGTCGCGTCGCTCGTTGGTACCGTCTCTGTTGGCATATTCCGCCCCAAGGAAGATCCCGCCGGCTGAGGTGTAGAGCTCGGTCATGTTGTCGAGGATTTCGGTGATGTGGCGCGGGCTGCGCTTGCGGTCTGCGGCAGCTGACAGGAACATGCCGAACTCATCAATCTGGAACAGGATCGCGGGCTGGCGGTGCAGTGCGGTCAATAGCCCCGCGCCGGAGGCGATCTTGTTGCCCCCGAGGTGATGGGCGAGGCCTGCCTCGAAGAAGGTCTCGTTGATGATTTCTCGGGCGTGGTTCTTGCCAGACCCGCTATCGGCAATGCCCACGACGTAAAGGTTCGAGCGCAGATTGCTTTCGGTGCGGTAGTTCCGACCCATCAGAGCACCGATGGCGCAGAGGCTGGCCCCCAATGACAGCAGCGGCTGCGGGCGCCGGGCAGTGGTGAGCATGTAATCCGTCAGATCGCCTACCAGCCCGTCAGGGATGGCAAGCGCATACGCAGGCGCGGCCGGAGATGGAGATGGAGATGGAGATGGAGATGCCACGGATGTTGTCGCCTCCAACCGTGCAAGCAGACCCGCCGCTGGATGGTTCTCAGCCTCGGGCGCGCTTCCATCAAGCCGCAGTTCCACTTCAGGCTGCCAGCCGCGTTCCATTGCCAGATGGTAGATCGTGCCAGCGCCGATCCGGTCGGGCTTGAAGCTGGCCCAAGCCTTCAGCGTGGTGGCCGGCACATCCTTTGCCGCCTGCGCTGACCAATCCGCAAAGAGATCGGCCCCGGCCTCGCCGAGTGCCCCTTTCAGGGCCATGCCGACGCGCATCCAGCTGTCATAATCCAACTCGGCATTGGGCAACCAGGCGAGCGCCGCCTCAATGGCAGGCAATGTGCCGATCTGGCTGTGGCTGCGCATGTGCTCAGCGTCGACCGTCTGGGTCGTCAGCCCGCGCTGCCGCAGGTGTTCTGGCAGCAACGCATAGGCCTCGTCGAGAAACGCCAGCGCTACATCGGCCGAGATTTCCGGAAGGTTGGTGATGTCGAGGTCCGCCAACCCCTCCTCAGGCCAGGCATAGGGCGCACCGGTATCTGGATGATTGGCGTAGGCGACGAACTGCTGCCCGAGGCAGAGCACTTCCAGCGGATGGCGCTTGATGCCCCTGAATGGCTCAGTGGTGCGATAAACCAGCATCCGCTTCGGCGCCCGGCCAATGCGCAGGGCGGGTGTGTCACCGAGGCGCTCACGTGCCAAGCGCTCAATTTTCAGCGCCAACTCTGCGTCGTCTTTGATGTCGATATCGACCGCAGCGACAGCGCCGCCGACAATCCCGATGCCGCAATCCGGCCAGGACGACCATGTGGCCACCTCGACCTCGGTGGTGCCGCGTTCCGCATGGCGGTTCCATTCGGGATAATCCGCCCATGCCCCACGCTGGAAACGGCCAGGCTTCTTCGTGCCCGGGCCGATCGGCAGGATGGCATAGCCATTGGTCACAAGCCGCGCGCCGAAGCGCGCCATGAAGGATGTGTTGGTCATCAGAAAGGCACCTCAGGGGTCATGGCGTCGAGACGCGTGCGGTCCTGGCCCGCCAGCTCGCGCAAGTGGTCGCAATATCCGGTGACAACCGCGTCGATGAAGCGGTCCCACTCGGTCTCGGTCAGAGTGGCGAGATCCGATTTGCCGATGCTTTCGAGATACGCGCCGCCCATCTGGCCGCCGACCGTCATCGCCTGCATCTCATTTGGGGTGGGATCGATCATGCCCTTCCTCCTGTGGCAGATGTCTTGGCAGGTCCGGCTGCAGAGGTGCTTGCGGCTGGCATCGCGGCGCGGGTCCGAAACCCGGAAATTCCGGTCGAACCAGCCAAACCCACGAGGTTGCCGGTGGCAGACGGCGCAGACGCCGGGGTGATTTTGGCGCATGGGTCAAACCTGTAGCCGGAGACTTCGACATAGCGGCCCGCGGGGCGGACCGAGATCGCACTGGGGCGCATCAGTTCTTGGGCCTGCAAAATGGCTTCATCCACGCTGAGCGGCACCGGACAGCCGGGCGCGCGCTTGCGCCACCATTCCGACGCCTTTTGGCGTGCATAGCCCTGATGCTCGATACAGACCCATTCGCTGTAGGATTTGATCCCGCAGCTATAGGTCACCTTCAGTGAGGGCAGCCCGCCCAGCTTGTCGTGGCGGCTGTAGGAGACGCCGTGCACCGGCAGCCATTGGACCTTCGGCGACAGGACGGGAAGTGTGGCCGCCGTGGGGGCGATTTTGACCTCACGGGGTGGGAATACGTAGCCGCAATCCGGGCATTCCGTAGCCGACAGTGCAATGATGCTGTCGCATTCCGGGCAGAGCTTGGTCGGGGCCTCGCCGCTACCGGGCTCACCGGGTCGCCGGGGCCGCACCAGATCGATCGGCCCGTGGCGGCGGACATTGCCGGCAAAATCGAGTACGAGGCAGTTTTCTTTGTCCGGTGCGAGACGCGTCCCACGGCCCACCATCTGCACATAGAGCCCGGCAGACTTGGTGGGGCGCAGGAGTGCGATCAGATCGACGCCCGGCGCATTGAAGCCGGTGGTCAGAACGCCCATTGAGGCCAGCGCGCGGATCTCGCCGCGCTTGAAGGCGGCGATGATGGCATCCCGCTCGTCCTTTGGCGTGTCCCCGAAGATCGTGCGGCAGGTGATGCCCTGGCGGGCGAACTCTTCGGCGACATGGCGGGCGTGTTCGACGCCCGAACAGAAGGCCAGCCAGGACTTGCGGTCGCGGCCATGTTCGATGATCTCGGTGACTGCGGCCCGCGTGATGGCCTCCTTGTCTACCGCAGCCGCCAGATCACGCTGAATGAAATCGCCCGCGCGGGTGCCGACCTTCGAGACATCGAGCCGCGTGGCAGGCTGTTTCGACACGAGCGGGCTCAGATAGCCAGCGTCGATCAGATCGCGGACCGGGGCCTCATAGGCGATGTCGGTGAAGAGCGCGTTCTTGCCCTCGTGCAACATGCCGCTGTCGACCCGGAACGGCGTAGCCGTTAACCCAATCACCTTGAGTGCCGGATTGATGCGGGTGAGGCCATCAAGGAAACGCCGATACATCGTGCTCGAATTGCCAGGGATGAGATGGGCCTCGTCGATCAGCACGAGATCCGTGTGGCCGATTTCTTGCGCGCGGCGGTGGATCGACTGGATGCCTGCAAAGAGGATCTGCGCCCGTGCCTCGCGCTTGCCGAGGCCCGCCGAATAAATGCCCGCTGGCGCATCGGGCCAGAGGCCGATCATCTCGGCATGGTTCTGGGCGATCAGCTCGCGCACATGGGTCACGATCAAGATGCGCTGGTCGGGCCATGCCTTCAGCACGCCCTCAATGAAGGCGGCCATTACCAAGCTCTTGCCTCCGGCGGTCGGGATCACCACCAGCGGGTTGCCCTTGTGGGATTGGAAATAGCCGTAGATCGCTGCGATCGCGGCCTGTTGATAGGGGCGCAGGGTCAGCATGGCGCGGCCTCCGTTGTGCGGGCGTCGTTTGCCCAGGTCGAGCCATCGGCCATGCGGTAGGTGACGACATCGTCGCCCGCATCGATGACCTCGCCCGGAACGAGATCGGGGATGAAGAGATGGCGGATGCAGGCGGCGCGCTGCTCGGAAGGCGTCAGCATCCGGTCGTGTCGGGCGCAGTGCCATCCGCCTTCGATCGGCGTCGCGTGCAGGCAGGACCGGCAGGTCACGGCAGCACCGCCGCCTTCGTGGCAAGCAGCATGGTGATCGCAGAACCGGCATTCGAACCAGGCGGGGTCCTCGCTGATCCGCGCGGGCGGATGCTGGGCGAAGATGACGCGCCCGGCTTTGTCCAGAAGACGCTCGGCCATGGCGCGATCCGCCTCGATGCGTTCGATATGCAGCGCGTCGGTGTCCTTGCAGACCGCCATATACAGGGCACGCGTGATCCCCGTCAGATGCATGTAGATCTGCATCTGCGCGGCGTGCTGGGGCTTGGCCAGCACGACGCCTTTGGCGGTCAACTCGGTGAAGCTCTTGACCCCATGGGTCTTGAACTCCAGCACATGCCAGGTTTTCGGAGCCTCGAGGATGCCGATGGCGACGCCATCAAGCGACCCGCCAAAATGCCCGCCATGGGCCTCGACGCGGAACTGACGGCCGGTTTCCGGATCAACCTCGAGCACCGTTGCGCCAGTGGCGCGCAAGTTGCGCACGAGGCGATCCTCCTCAAGCTGGCCGGTCTCGAAGAGGCGCAGCAGGCGGCCGGAATGGCGCGAAGGCGTGACCCAGCGGAAATCGTACCAGAGGGCACGGGCACAGGACTTGCCGATGATCGAGGCGCCGAGGTGGTCGCGGAACCCATCACCCTGGCGAGCCTCATAATCGGCATAAATCGCTGTCAGCGTCGGCGTGGGGGCTTGAGTTAGCTCGGCCATCACAAACCCTCCCGTTCACTGCGGGCCTGTGCCTCAGCCAGAATGTCGGCCCAGGCCTCAGGGTCATGGCGCTCGCGCAAAACGCCAATTAGCGCGTCCTTGAGCTTCTCGCGGCGGCGACGGCCAGTGCCTTGGGCCAGAAGTTCTGCCCGTTCACGGCTCAGATGCCGCAGCGCCGTGCGCGCCCGGTGAAACCAGTCAGGATCGATAGGCTTATGACCCCGCTGCCGGGCCAGATCGGCCGTCGCGATCTGCGTGCGGATCTTGGCAATAGCGTCATCGAGTTCGATCAACCGGCGCTGATCATCGGGCAAGCCGGGGCTGGTCGCAGCCACAGGGGCTGCGTTGGTCATGTCAGTCATGGAAGTGTCCTCAGATGGGGTTGGAAAGCGCTGCCCCGTCAGTCAGGGTGCGGAGCAGCGCGCTGTTTCAGCCCTTCTTGTTCCAGGGCGCGGAGGCCATTTTCGGCGGCACCGAAGAGCCAGTGGGGTCAGAAGCAGGCCGCGTCGGGCTGGCAGCAGCCGCCGCGCCCTTTTCGGGCGGCAGGTAGGCAATCGCATTGCTCTCGCCGTAACCGTTCTTCGGCGGCTTGATTTTCACCTGGATCGTCATCGGGATCAGGTGCAGCTCCTCGCTGTCGCTGACATGCATCCGGCCCGTGGCGTGGCAGATGGCCGAAAGCGTGCGCTGCGCGATTTCCACCGTCGTCGGGTTTGGGTTCACCAAGTTCAGCTGATCGAAGATCTTCCGGCCTTTCTGCTCACCCTCAAGAATATCGATCATCAGCCAGAGGAACTGGCCCATGCCGTTCTTGGTGACGCGCATCTCGCTCTCGACGATCTGGGCGCGGTATTTGCCTGCGGGCAGCAGCTCATAGGCGGTGGTGGGTTCGACGCTGGTGGCGTCAAAGGAGGTGTCAAAACGTGCCATGGTCTTATCCTTTCAAGGCAATCATTCAGGTTGAGGCATGGCTGCGAGGAACTCCGACCACTCGAGTGGCAGGGTGTCCGGCAGGCCGTAACGGTTCTTGGCGAGGAAAGCGGGGCGCTCTTCGGTGTGCATGACGCGCGCACCGGACCCGAGCGCCCGGGTCACCTTTTTGTTGAAGCCGACATCGGATTTGGCGACCGAGATCTGGTAGTTGGCGAAGAGCACGACGTCTGAATGCTCCTGCAGCAGCGCCGAGGCGCGGGTCTGCAGCTTGATCACATAGCGGTCGTAGGGCTCGTGCTCGGGGCTATCAAACCGCTTGATGTCGGTGTGGGCGATCTGGATGACCACCATGCCCTTCTGGTCCCGAAGCGCGTTCAGCTTGTCGAGATATTCGCGCCAGACATTCAACGCTTCAGCAAAGCCCTTGCCAAAGCCCGGCGCCTCAATGGACGCCCAGCCATTGCGTTTGCAGGTCTCGGCCCAAATGAGCGGCTCGAGCCAATCAATGCTGTCGATGACCACCGTGCCAAAATCGTGGTCCTCGTGCAGGAGCGCATCAAGGGCTTCAGCCACTTCTGCGTAGCTCGTCGCCAGCGGAAAATGCGGCACCTGCAGCTTGCCTAGGCCATCCTCGGTCATGATGAACACTGGCCGATCCGCAGCGGCCGCGAAGGTGGATTTGCCGACCCCAGCCACGCCATGGATCAGAATGCGCGGTGGCGTCAGCGCCGATGTGGTGCGAAGAGATGCGAGGGAAATCGCCATCAGAACTCTCCCATGTCAGGTTTGGGGTTGGAAATCGTCGCCGGGATGGTTGCCACTTCGCCGGTGACAGCCGCGTAGAGCGCATCGAGCCGGTCGGCTTCCGCGAGGCATTCAAGTCCCTTGCGCCGCATGAAACGCCGCGCATCGTCGAGGAGATCAGGTTCAGCGATCAGGTCCGGGACCACGACGTATTCCTCGGCGCTTTCGACGAAGTAGGACTTCGAGCGCAGATCACTGACGAGCGGCGCAAACGCATCGCACCGGTCGGCGAAATCCGTCTGGGTCAGCACGTCATGACGGTTGCGCAGGATCCGTTTCACCTCGGAAATGATCCCAATGCGCAGCATGCGCATCGCGCCTTCCGCCCTTGCCTGCGAACAGGTCAAAGGAAAGGCCTCGCCCATGATGTCATCGGCTATTTTCGGGGCATTGTTGCCAAGCTGGGAGGCCACCTCCCAGACGCGTTCGGCAAAGGCTGCTGACTGGCTGTCAAGCATCGAACCACTCCTTGATTTTGGTGAAAGCTTCCGATCCGGCCGCGATGGCGGCGACGTCGAGATGGTGAAACTGGCTGCCCTGAGCCTCGGTCATGCCCTCGCGGGCCAAGGCGAGCGTGTCATCCGAAGCCCATTCGGCGAAGGCGCGGAACGTGCCGGTGACATGCTGCCAGGCGGCCTGTTGGGGTGTCGGCGGGACATAGAGCGGGTTCCGGCGACTGGGTTTGCGCTCAGGGCGCATTCCCCGCATGGCGGCATCGACCACCATCTTGCGCAGTGCCGCCCGGTTCGGTTCCTCACCACGCTCGAGTTTCTCGTCGAGGGTGCGGCGCACGATGCCCGGGTCAACCTCTTCCGCGTCGCGGATCAGGCGCGCATCGTGAATGGCTTTGCGTGAAAGACCGATGTCTGCGGCGGAAGGAATAACCTCGTTCCCCTGCGAAACGAGGTCCGTCCGTACCCCGCTCTTGCCGACCTCACCTTGGGCTTGTGCCATGTCATATTCATCGGCGAGGCGGCGTTTGGCAGCGGCTTCGATTTCCAAAGCATCAGCCTGGGCACGATGGGCCGCCGCAATCAGATCATCATGTGCGGACTTGGCACGGCTGAGGCGCGCGGCACGCTTTGCGACATCGTAGGCAAGCCCTGCGGCCTCACGGGCTTCGAGAACTTCCGCCGAGGTCTTCGCATTCGAAAGCATGGTCGCGGCACGATCAATCAAGCCGGGAAGGCTCGGATCGCCCTGGGGGATGGGAAGAAGTGCCGTCACGACGCACCTCCGTTCAAAACGAAACGGAACTTCGGCTTGCCGATGCGGACCGTGCGCGCGGGTTCAAAACCCTTGCGCCAGCTTTCGGGCAAAGCGCAGAATTTGCGCTCGGAGACCGACAGCTTGGTATCGATGAACTCTGCAGGGTCTTCCCCGGCCGAGGCGATGTTTTCAGCGATTTGGGCGAGTTTGGCCTGATCCCAATCGATACGTTTGGGCAGTTCGGCGATCACGGTGACGCCGTCATCCTCGAACCGGATGGTGCCCGTGTCCTTGCCTGCGCCATGGCGCGTTGTCTGAGCGCGGTCCGCGTATTTCAGGGAAATGGCGCCATCGAGCCAGTCCGCGAGAGACTTGGCTTGTGCCAGTTGCTGATCGGCTGCGTCTTTCAGCATCGCCAACTGATCGGCGGGCAGCGCCGCGATCTGGCCCACCGGCATGTGGGGAATGTCGGCTAGGGTGATGTGGTTTGAAATTGTCATGTCATCCCCCTCACGCCGACATCGGGCGATGGGGTTCATGATCCGCGCCGCGGATCTGTTCGGCCTCGAAGGCCTCGACATCCTCGAGCCGGTAGATCACCCGGCCGCCGAGTTTGATGAATTTCGGGCCTTCGCCCGTCCACCGCCAACGTTCCAGCGTGCGGTGCGAGATATTCCAGCGAGCCGCCAGCTCGATCTGGGAAAGGTGCCTGATCGCCATGTGAACCTCCTTGGGATTTGCGCGAACACTTGCGGGATCACCATGGCGGAGGGCGTGGTAGGGCTTCGGAAGGGGAACGGTAGGGGAATTGGTAGGAGGCGAAGAAACGCAAAACGGCCGCTCAATCGAGCGGCCGTTCCCATTCTTTTCAATGCCTTATCTGGGCGGCGCTTCGATCCAGCAGTTGCCCTCATCATATTTAATGAAGGTTTGCCATTCTGTTCGACCGCTAAACGCCTTTGAAAGGCTGTTGGTCTTTTCCGAGAAACCGGCCTCAATCAACGTGGGTATGGTTCTACAAACCGGGCGCCCAGACCAATAGGCATTGAACAATAATGCCAGAAAGTCACGATGAAGCAGGCCTCGAAACTTGATCTCTTGTTCATAAACATAAACGACACCGTAATCGTCCGAGTGGTCGATTGGAAACCGACGCTGCGCTTGTCCAGGGAACACCCGCATAGCAACGGCTGACGGCGAGATTGCCAATTTGCCTGGAGCACTTGCGACATCAGTCGCGCTGATGACGATGTTTCGTTTGTTCGCAATTTTTGGGATGCGCCCTCCAGACGTCGATGTCAGGATGACACGCACCGCGTCTGGCGATCGATTGTCAGCGAGCGCACAGAACTTGTCCCAGATCACAGGATCTGAAAGCCGTCGGGCAAACCAGACAGGCACCGGCGATTTGGCCCCAGCGAGCCGAATGGTGCCGATGTCCCATGCAATGCCATCGATCAGAGGCACAGGGCGCGCAGGGGCAACGCGTTCGAAGCCGACCAGCATCTTGGCGAACACCCTCTGATAATCGACTGCCAGGGCAGCGATCTCAGCGGCATCGACCGCGACCCACCGGCCCACGCTGTTGGTGTAGCCGTACTGCCTGCGCTCGGCGCACCATTCCGCCGGGATGGGCTCATCTTCGAAGTTGTCCATCGCCGTGACGACCGGGATATGCCCGGACGCCACCAGAAGTTCGGCCTCAACCAACTGATCCGTTGCCCGAAGTGACACTTGCCGCAAGGTCGTTGCCTGCACCTTGGCTGCGCGGGTTTCCATCACCTGAAGCAGCATATCGACGGCCCGCTTACTCAATGAGATCACCGAGATCAGCGGTGTCGGTCAGGATGCCCCAGCGGCGCAGATACTTCTCACCGATCAACCGCTCATGCGGGGTCATGTCCTTGAGGTTGCAGCCATGTGGCATGGTCACGGTCAGCGTCAGGGATTTGCCACGCCCACCACCGGGGCCGGGTTGGAACTTGATCGTGAACCGGGCGCGGGTAACAATCCATTCCGGCATCTCCGACGCGATCGACAGGACATGCCCGGTGCCGCCGATGTCGAGCCCGATGCGCTCTTCGGCCATTTCCCAGACAGTGCGGTCGGCACCTGACATGGATTCGAGAATGATCCGTTCGTTGGGCTGACCGACCTCCATCAAGCGCAGTTCTTTCACGGTAACGCCAATGATTCCGTCTTCGACGTCCGTCGGGAAGTCGAAAGGCTTAAGCAACATGCTGAGGTCGTATTCGCGGAAGGGGATATGCTTTTCCTCGAAGTCGATGCCGAGCAGATCCCGCGCCATGTAAGCCGTCAGATCCCGCCGGTCTTCCAGCGTGTTGGCCACCACCTCGATGACGCCGGTGTCCGCCTCATAAGTCAGCGCAGCCTCGAACACAGGCTTCACGATACGCCGCGACAAGGTGCTGTTCGCGTCAAATCCAAGCATGTCCTCCGGTCGGCCCTCGCGATAGACAGCGACCTGCACGAGATCGCATTCCTGGTCATCGAGGATGACGCGGTGCCGGTCGAAAATGTCGACGTGCACATGCGGGGTGTCGAAACGGTCGCGGATTGCCTTGGTGAAGGCCGCAACAGACACCAGATCACGGCGAACCGTGCAGTCTTTTTCGACCTCGAAGCCGCTCCAAGAGCGCCCGCGACGGCGTTCATCGTTGTAACGCACCTCTTCCGCAAGGCGGAAGCGGTCGTTCTCGTTCAAAAAGACCCAGAGCGAGCGATTGTTGGCCCCCTCCAGCGTATCGAAGATCGTGCGGTTCAGGACAACGTTCTGCAACGCATTCTGGCCAGCTTCGTCGGCGAGAGCCGCGACACGACCTGCGTCAAGGACGACACGCTGCCTTTCGTCATCCGTCATACCATCGACCGCCTTGATCAGCGATTCGACGACATCAGCCTCTGGCTTGGTCCAATCGACGGGAGCGAGCGAAGTGAACCCGCCGGAGGTGAAATACTCCTTCAGGCGAAGGACGGGGGTCTTGCGGAAGAAGGCGGAGATAGCAGTCATGGGAGACCTTTCGTGACCGGGAGCAGGGAGAATCGGCGCATCGCGATACGCAGACGTTCGATATAGACCGAACAAATCGCCGAGTCCACTTGCGCGGCACGTTTTTGTTCGGCATATCGAACAAGTGTCCTGAACCCAAGGAAAACAAGGATGAAACGATGACCACGTCCCTCGGCGCGAAGATCAAGCGCCACCGCCAGGAAAAGGGATACTCCCTCGACAAGCTCGCTGAGCTTACCGACTCGAGCAAGAGCTACATCTGGGAGTTGGAGAACCGAGACACCAGAAAACCGTCTGGGGAAAAGCTGACCCGCATCGCCCAGGCGCTCGAGGTCACGACCGATTACCTGCTGGACGACAGCGAGGAGCCCAGTGACCAGGTTCTGAGGGAGGCCTTCTTCCGCAAATTCAGCAAGCTCGATCCCCAGGATCAGGAAAAGATTAGTCAGATGATCGATGCGTGGGGGAAGAAGGATTGAGCCTGCCGACGACGCCGCAGAGTTGGGCCAACCGCCTGACCAAGATCTTGTCCGTGCATCAGGCTGTGCACGGGCTCCCGCGCTTCCCCATCGACGTGGCGGCACTGGCGCAGGATTTCTCACGGCAGGTCTTTCCTGACGCACCGATCACGATGGTCGGGGGGCTGGACCTGTCGAAGGGCGTCGAGGGTATGCTGATGCCGCGCGGCGACGGCTCTGGCGAGTGGGGCATCATCTACAACGAAAGCATCCGGTCTGCAGGGCGCCGCAACTTCACGCTGGCGCATGAGCTGGGGCATTATCTCTTGCATCGGCAACTGCACCCGTCTGGCCTCAAGTGCACCAATCGGAACATGGCGGATTGGGACGAGAGCGTGACCAAGATTGAGGGCGAGGCCAACACCTTTGCGTCCTACCTGCTGATGCCGCTTGATGACTTCCGCGCCCGGATCAAGGGGCGGGCAATCGACATCGACGTGATGACCGAGTTATCGGACCGCTATGCCGTGTCGCTGACTGCGGCCATCCTGAAGTGGATGACCATCACCGACAAGCGCGCCATGATCGTCGTTGGTAAGGAAGGCTTCATCGACTGGGCTTGGTCCAGTGAGCCGCTATTGAAATCCGGCGTCTTCTATCGTGCGCGGCAGGAAGTGACCGAATTGCCGCCAGCCTCTCTGGCCGCGCAGGAAGTTGACCAGGATACCGGCCGCCACGGCCACCACCATCCGGCAGGTGTCTGGGCCGGTACCGAGCCGGTGCGCGAAATGACCGTGTTCTCGCCCGGCAACGAGATGTCGATTTCGCTCTTGCTCTACCCCGACTGCGGACCGTCACGGTGGGAGATGGCCGAGCTTGAGGAAGAGCCGACGCTCGACACGTTCGATAAGTTCATGTCCTGACCTTGGAGGCGCTAATGCCAAGAGAGACCACCGCAACTGGCAAATGGCGAGAACCGGGCGTTCCCCATAAGGGGTGGACATGCGTTGGCATCGAAGAATTAGAAGAGCAGGACCACCTGTGTGAGATGTGCGAGGCGCGCCATGTTCGTTTCGTCCACGTTATGCAAAATTCGCGATATCCAAATGAGTTAAGGGTCGGCTGCGTGTGTGCGGGGCACATGGAGGGGGACGTTGCTCAGGCAAAGGAGCGAGAAAAATCCGCTCGTAACAGATCCTCTCGACGCAAGACTTGGATTTCAAAGGGCTGGCGTACTTCGAGAAAAGGGAACCCGTACAGAAACAAGGAAGGCCTGAACGCAAGCGTATTCCAGAGCGGGCGCGGATGGTCGACAATTGTTCAGAACGATCACGTTAAACTTTCCGCATCTGGGCTACCGACAGAAGACGCGGCAAAGCTGAAGGCATTTGAACTCTTCGAGCAGGGCCAGACAATCCTCAAGCGTAGGCCATAGCGCTAGGCGTCACCACCTAGTGATTCGTCGATGCCCCGTTGAACGGAGCGATGATGAGCTTGATATGGTCGATAAGGACTGCGCAGATATTCGCGGCGTTACGCATGGCGCGATTCTGTCCACAAAATATTGAAAAGCTTGTGTTTTCCTGATTTCGCGATACCTTTTGGTCATCATCCCAATCGCGAAAAGTCGCCATGCCAAACCTACCAGAAACCCCGATTTCGGGGCCCAATCCCCTATGCCCTGACCGCATGTCGGTCGATGCACGCCTCGTCGAGATTGGGCGCATCCTTGCCGCAGGCGTCGTTCGGCTGAATGCTGCACAGTCCAGCGGTTTATCTGCCGAAAACGGAGACAGTTTCGTGGACTTCTCGCCCAGAAGGAGCGGTGGTCGTCGTGCAAAACGTATCCGCATCGGAGGAATTCATGAAGCACCACAATAAGATAGCCCCTGCGCAACCGGGTCATGATCCAAGCCTTGATCAGACGGTGCTCTCGCGCCTGGCCGCCCTGAAGGCGATGTCAGTCAAGGAGTTGAAAGCCGAATGGGAAAAGCTCATCGGCACCTCGGCGCCGAACAACAGCCGCGCATTTCTCGAACTTCGGATCGCCTATCGGCTTCAGGAGCTGACCTACGGCGAACCTGACCGCGAGACCCGCCGCATGCTGGATCTGCTGGCCGACGAGGTCGAAGGTCATGCAAGGCGCAAACATCAGATCGCCGATCCCCGCAATCCGGTGGCGGGCACGAAGCTGCTGCGCGAATGGGACGGCAAGGAGCACACGGTCACTGTCCTGAAGGACGGCTTCGATTGGCGGGGTCGGAAATTCAAATCCCTCTCCGCCGTCGCCCGCGAAATCACCGGCACCCGCTGGAACGGGTATCGCTTCTTTGGCCTGCGGGAACGCCAGCGGGAGGACGTGTGATGGACTTCAACACCCGCCCCAACCGCCGCCTGCGCTGCGCCATCTACACCCGCAAGTCGAGCGAGGAAGGGCTCGACATGGAATTCAACAGCCTCGACGCGCAGCGGGAAGCCTGCGAGGCGTATATCGCCAGCCAAAAATCCGAGGGCTGGGTCGCCACGCGCGAACGCTATGACGATGGCGGATTCTCGGGGGGCAATCTGGACCGCCCCGGCCTGAAGCAGCTGCTGACAGACATCGACGATGGGCTGATCGACGTGGTGGTCGTTTACAAGATCGACCGCCTGTCGCGCTCGCTGATGGATTTCTCCAAGCTGGTCGAGGTGTTCGACCGCAACGGCGTGACCTTCGTCTCGGTGACACAGTCCTTCAACACGACCACATCGATGGGGCGGCTGACACTGAATATCCTGTTGTCCTTCGCCCAGTTCGAACGCGAGGTCATCGGCGAACGCATCCGAGACAAGGTGGCCGCATCCCGCAAGCGCGGCATCTGGATGGGCGGCTATGTGCCCTTTGGCTACGATGTACAGGATCGCAAGCTGGTGGTGAACGAGGCCGAGGCCGCCTCCGTGCGCGGGATTTTCCAGCGGTTTATCGAGCTGGGGTCCGCCACTGTGCTGGCGCGGGAACTGCGTGGTGAGGGCTTCCGCAACAAGCAGGGCACGCTGATCGACAAAGGCTATCTCTATCGGCTGCTGAACAACCGCGTGTATCGGGGCGAAGCTCTGCACAAGGGCAAGGCCTATCCGGGCGAGCATGACGCAATCATCGACGCTGACCTTTGGGATCGGGTCCATACCATCCTGCAGGAAAGCCCCCGCAAGCGGGCCAACAACAGCCGCACGCAGACGCCCGCGCTACTGAAAGGACTGATCTTCGGCGAAAATGGCGCCGCCATGACGCCGACCAGCACGAAAAAGGGGGCCAAGCTCTACCGCTACTATGTGTCCATGGACGTGATACGGAACCGCGAAACCGGCGAGGAGACCGTGCCGATGCGGCTTGCGGCCGGAATGGTCGAGGACGCAGTCGTGACCGAGGTTCGCCGCATCCTGCAAACGCCAGAGGTGGTCACGCACGTGCTGGCCGTCCTGAAACGCGACGGCGGTGCGGCTTCGGAGGCGGATGCCATCGCAGCTCTGCACGAGTTCACGGCCCTCTGGTCGCAACTCTTCCCGGTCGAGCAGGCTCGGATCATCCAGTTGCTGGTGCGGCGCGTCACGGTCACCGCTGCCGGGCTCGAGGTCGACATTCGCCGCGAGGGCATCGCCGGAGTGATCCGCGAGATGGTGGTGCCCCGCAGGCTGGAGGCTGCAGAATGAGCAAGCCTAACGATACGATCCGCGTTCTCATTCCCCTGACAGTTCGCAAGAAGAATGGGCGACCAAAGATTCTGCCGCCAGCTGACTACCGCCCCAGCGAGGACCAGACCCAAGACCCGCATATCCTGCGCGCCATCGGTCGCGCATGGGGATGGCGGCGGCGCATGGAGGCCGGTGAGTTCGCCACCATCCAGGAACTGGCCGAGGCGGTTGGACTGGCGGAACGCCATGTCAGCCGCCAACTAAGGCTGGCCTATCTGGCCCCCGAGGTGCTGAAGCGGCTGACCTGTGGGCGCGAGGCTTCATCGGTCAGCCTGTACGATTTGTGTTTTCTAGCAGGGGAGGCTTGGAAGGAGCAGGTGGTGCGGGCCGTCGGAGCATGAGCAGCCGACCGCTGTGATCTACCTAGAAGCGAATGCGCCTGCGGTTTCCCGCAGGCGCACTGTCTTATTCGCTGCGAACGATCTCGGTGTATGCACCGCGCAGCTGCAGCGTGACGGTCACGTCGGAATCGTCACGGTTGCGCCAGAACCAGCCGTGTTCGCCGGGAAACGGCGCCTCGATGCTGCCTGCGCCGTCGGTCGCGCCTCGGCCGCGGTCGTAGTCCACCGACTGGCCATCGCCATGAGCGTGCAGGTCGAAGTTGATCCGTCCGCCTTCCGCGACCCACGAGTATTCGACGATATCGCCTGCGGCCATTACCATCTTGACCTCGGTGAAAGCGTCCGGTGCTAGCGTGAAGGTCACCGTGTCGGTCCACGCTTCCTGCGCATATGCAGCGCCGACGAAGAGGCCGAAGATGTCGTTCATCAGGCTTGAGGACTGATCCCCGTCGCCGTGGACCGCCTCATCCTCCGCCGCCTCGCGAGCGAGCTGCTGTTTGATCTCGCCCATCTCGGTGAGGCCGATGAAATTGCCCACGCCGGTCGGGTCGATCCCGTATTCGGCCGGCAGGTAGACGCCGACACCAATGAAGGCCGCGCCGATCACAGCGGCGATGGTCGAGCGCCGCAGTTGCTTCGGTGTGGGCAGGAGCGCCGGATCGGGCTTCTCCGCGGTTAATTGCATCGTGTCACGCATTCTATCGATAAGTTGCATATCCAATTCTCCTTATGCGGCCGTGAGGAAGCCGTTGATTTGGTAGATTGTGAGCCAGAGCCCGAGGCCCACCATGATGATGTTGGCGACGACTGCCTGGCTCATGAAGCGTTCGGACCGGCGCCAGTAGCCCATCATGACGAGGATCGCGAAGAGCGCGAGGACTTGGCCGACCTCGACACCCACGTTGAACGCCAGAAGGTTCCACAAAAGGCCATCCTCGGAGATGTCGTATTCGATGATCTTCGAGGCGAGGCCGGTGCCGTGGAAGAGGCCGAAGATAAGCGTCGCGGCCTTTGTGTTGGGCTGGAACCCGAACCATTTCCGGTATGCGCCAAGGTTGTCGAGCGCCTTGTAGACGACGCTGAGGCCGATGATGGCGTCGATGATGTAGGAATTGATGCCCCATCCCCACCAGACGCCTGCGAGCATGGTCACCGAGTGGCCCACGGCGAAGATGCTGACATAGATGGCCACGTCCTTCATCCGGTAGAGGAAGAAGACGACGCCCAGAAGGAAAAGGATGTGGTCGTATCCCGTCACCATGTGCTTGGCGCCGAGATAGATGAAGGAGATGATGTGCACCCCCCAGATTTCCTGGATGTAGCCCGCGTCACCGGGGGTGACGTCATGGGCGAGCACCTGCGCCACGCTGGAGGCGTAGAGCGCAAGGGCTGTTAGAAGGATGGCCGTGACGCGTCGCGACGCGAGCGCGTGCAGGCCCGTTGAGTTGGAACTCATGAATAGGTCTCCGTTCGTGCGATTGAATGATCGGTGAAGCCGCGCGCGGGCGCGGCGCCAATCAGGCACGCGGAGGTCGTTCGATCCGGAACGTGTGGTGCCCGCCGCCCGGCGAGGCCTTAAGCCGCCATGCGTCCCTGTAGGCGGAGATCGGATGGCTTCGATCCCCGAGCGCCAGCAGCGCCTGGCTGTGATCGTGGTCGGCCACGTCATGGCTGTGACCGTGCATCGCCCAGTAGAGATCTTCCTCGAACCCGTGCGAATGCCCGTGATCGGCTATCATTTCAAGGTGATCCTGGATCGTCTCGAATACGGCCGGCGCATGGGTCGCGCTCGGCATAACGGACCAGACTACCAACGATAGGCAGAGGAGCGCCGCTAATACCCGTCTTCCGATTGTCGCCAGAGGTCTCATCGATCTTGCCTGTCTGCCCATATGCGCAGCCTCTTTTGAGGCTATCTTGTTTTATCCCCCGGGGGAGGATAGCGTATTTCTATGACAAAGCCCCATGCCCACGCAACCCATCCTTCCTTGATCGCCCGTTTGAAACGCGCCGACGGTCATCTGCGGGCCGTGATCGGTATGATTGAGGACGGCAAGCCCTGCCTCGAGATCGCCCAGCAGCTGCAGGCGGTCGAGAAGGCTGTCGCCAACGCCAAGCGGGTCCTGATCCACGATCACATGGACCATTGCCTCGACGAAGACCATTCCCCCGCGGATCGCGATGAGTTGAAGGTCATCGCCCGTTACCTTTGAGACCACCGATGCTGGAAATCCTCTCTGACCGGACCTACCGCCACCTTTTCCTTGCGCAGGTCGTATCCCTGTTGGGTACTGGCATGGCGACGGTGGCCCTTGGCCTTTTGGCCTATGACCTCGCAGGCGACGGGGCGGCGATGGTGCTGGGCACGGTCTTCACCATCAAGATGGTGGCCTATGTCGGCATCGCGCCCATAGCGGGCGCCTTCGCGGACCGCGTCAACCGCCGCGGGCTGCTGGTCGGGCTCGATGTGGTGCGCGCGGGCGCGGCGCTCTGCCTGCCCTTCGTGACCGAGGTCTGGCAGGTCTATGTCCTGATCTTCCTGCTGCAATCGGCTTCGGCGGCTTTCACGCCGACCTTCCAGGCGACGATCCCGGACGTGCTGCCCGAGGAGGCGCGCTACACCCGCGCGCTGTCGCTCTCGCGGCTGGCCTACGATCTGGAGAACATCGTCAGCCCGACGCTAGCGGCGCTTTTGCTCGCCCTGATGAGCTACAACTCCCTGTTCCTCGGCACGGTGGCGGGCTTCGCGGCCTCGGCGCTGCTGGTCGTCTCGGTCCTACTGCCGAGCCCGAAGGCGTCCGAGCCGCGCGGTATCTACGACCGCACGACACGCGGCATCCGCATATACCTTGCCACGCCGCGTCTAAGGGGACTGCTGGCGCTGAACCTGGCCGCGGCTGCGGCGGGTGCCATGGTGCTGGTCAACTCGGTGGTGCTGGTTCGCGGCGCGCTCGGCCTGTCCGAGAGCGCGCTCGCCTGGACGATGTTCGCCTTCGGTGCAGGCTCGATGCTGGCGGCGCTCGCGCTGCCGCGTCTGCTCGACCGCGTGCCAGACAGGCCGGTGATGGTCGCGGGCGCCGCGCTGATGGTCCTGTCTCTCTTGGTCTTGGTGGCAGAAGTCGCCGCCCTCGGTCTAGACTGGCCTTTCCTGCTCGGTGCCTGGCTGCTGGTCGGGCTCGGTTACTCCGCCGTGCTCACCCCCTCGGGACGCCTCCTGCGCCGCTCGGCCCATTCGGAGGACCGTCCCGCGCTCTTCGCTGCCCAGTTCGCGCTGAGCCACGCCTGCTGGCTCGTGACCTATCCGCTTTCAGGCTGGCTGATGACGCAGTTCGGGCCGGTCGTGGCGCTCGGCTGCCTTGCCCTATTGGCGGCGGCCGGTGCGCTGGTTGCACTGCGGCTATGGCCCAAGGAGGATCCCGAAATCCTCGAGCACACCCACGAAAACCTGCCGCTCGACCACCCCCATCTCAAGGGCGAGCGCCGACATGCGCATCCATTCGTCGTGGACGACCAGCACCCCCGCTGGGCGTCGCAGCTATGATGCGGCGCTTTCGGTCCTAGGCAGGTGAATCGTGGCACGCAGGCCACCGCTGGTCCTGTTGGTGAGAGTCACATCTCCGCCATGGGCGCGCAGAATCGACCTTGCGATGGGAAGGCCGAGCCCGATCCCGCCAGTTTCACGGGACCGCGACGTCTCCAGTCGGGTGAACGGGTCGAAGACCTTCTCGAGATCGTCTTCGGGAATGCCTGGCCCCTCGTCTTCAATAAGGATTTCAGCCGCGTGCGCCGTCTGGCGGACCGTCGCCCTCGCGCCGGACCCATATCGCTGCGCGTTCTCCATGAGGTTTCGCAGGGCACGGCGCATTGCGGTGCGGCGGATATCGGCGTGAACCGGCACCGGCGCCTCGACCGAAATCTCCGGGCCGGTTTCCGAAAGTTCCACCGCGAGGTCACGCATCAGGTCCGCGAGATCGGTCTCCTCCATCGGCTGGTCGGTGGACACGCCCCTTGCATAGGCGAGGGTTGAATCCACCATCTCCTGCATTTCCTCGAGCGTGGCAGCCATCCGCTCGCGCGTCTCGTCGTCATCGACCATCTCGGCGCGCACACGCAAAGCCGTAATCGGTGACCGCAGATCGTGCCCTAGGGCCGCGAGCATCCGGGTGCGGTCCGTCACCATCGCGGTGAGGCGTCCGTGCATCCGGTCCAGCGCGTCCGAGAGGGCCTGAACTTCGCGGGGACCACGTCGCGGCATCTCGGGTGCCGGGGCGTCGAGACCGAACCCGTCCGCCGCAGAGGCCAATTGCCGGAGCGGTCGCGTGATCCGCCCAAGCCCATACCAGAGCGCCGCGATGACCAGCACGAGCGACAGAAGGGTTGCGCCCAAGAGTGCGGGCGGCGCCTGCAGATCGGGCCTCTGGAACTGGGCAGACACGTTGAGCCAGTCGCCATCGCCGAGCGGGACCGAGATCCGGAATTCGACCGGCGCGACGCCCGCGGCGCGCATCCGGTCGTGCAGCCAGGCGAAGGCGGCTGGCGGCTCCGCGGGTCGTCCGTCGTGGGGAGAGACGGTGACTTCCGTTGCCCGGATATCGCCGGGTTCCTCAATCGGCACGAGATCCGGTTGTCCCGACGTCACCAAGGGCGCATCGCCGACACTGAAACGAACCAGCCGCGAATTCACCGCCGCAAGGATGCTCTCGCGGCTCTCACGGGGGGCCTGATCGAGCGCCTGGGCCACCGCGGCGGCGCGCTCGACGGTCTCGTACCGCTGTGCCGCACGGATGGCAGCGCCCCGTTCGTCAGCAAAGATCCACACGCTGATGGCTTGCGCGGCAAGGAAGGCCACGACGATCAGGAGCGCCAGCTGCCCCAGCAGGCTGCGAGGGAGAAGGCGCATCACGTCACCTCGCGCACATCGGCGGCAAGGCTGTAGCCGCCCGAGCGGATCGTCGCGATGATCTGAGGATTGCCAGGGTCGTCCTCGATCTTGCGGCGCAGGCGGCTCACCTGGTTGTCGATGGTCCGGTCGAACACGTCCGCCGTGCGCCCGCTGGTGATGTCCAGAAGCTGATCGCGCGAGAGCACGAAGCGCGGGCGTTCCAGGAACGCCGTCAGCAGCTTGAACTCGGCCGTGGTCAGCGAGACCGCGCGCCCGTCCTCATGGGTCAGCGCGCGCGTGTCGGTGTCCAGCGTCCAGCCGGCAAAGCCGAGCTTCCTGCCACCCAGCTGGCCGGCGAGCGGTTCGGGGCGTTCCGACCGGCGCAGGATCGCCTTGACCCGGGCCAGAAGCTCGCGCGGATTGAAAGGTTTCACGAGGTAATCGTCAGCGCCCACCTCGAGCCCCACGATCCGGTCTGTGTCCTCGCCAAGCGCGCTGAGCATCAGGACGGGCGGCCCGCCGGAGGACGCCAGCCGCCGCGCAGCCGACAACCCGTCTTCGCCGGGCATCATCACGTCGAGCACCACGAGATCGAAGCGGCCCGCCTTCAGGTGGGCATCCATCTCGGCCACGTCCCGGGCCGCACTCGCACGCATGCCGTTCTTTTCGAGATAACGCGTCACCGCATCGCGGATTTCGCGATGATCGTCGACGACAAGGATATGAGGTGCGCGGGTCTGTTCTGTCATAAGCCCTTGATAGCGCAAGGAGCGTCGGTTCAGGGGAAAAAATGCGTCGCGATCGGTCGCGGACGGCAGGGTTTGCGACAGACCGATACAAATCTGGGGTCGGATCGGCAATCTTCTGCGACACGGCCCCCCCAAATTCGCCTCATCGAAACACCAACCCGAAGAGGTGAGACCATGAAACGCAAGACGATCCTGACGCTCAGCGCCGCCGCCACCGCCGCCGTGATCGGCGCCATCGCCATCCCCGCCATCGCAGGCGGCTGGGGGCCGAACGAGGGCTGGGGGCCGCAGCGGATGATGCAGATGATGCATGGCTCGCAAGCGGGCTTCACGCAGGACCACCGGGGCCCGGGCATGATGATTCGCGACGGGCACGGGCCGATGGGCATGGGCGGGATGACCGACAATCCGGTCTACCAGTCCTTCGATGCCGACGCGGACGGCACGGTGACCCCGGCCGAGATTCAGGCGGGCGTGGCCGCGCTCCATGCCGAGCATGACGCTGATGGCAACGGCGCGCTGTCCGAGGACGAGTTCGCGGCGCTCTTCGCCGAAGCGACCCGAGGCTTCGCTGAGCGGCCTTTCGAAATGCTGGACGCCGATGAGGACGGCCAGATCAGCGCCGACGAGATGGCCTTTCCGGCGCAGATGATGGCGCGCATGAGTTTGATGCATATCAATGACGCGCCGAACCAAGCCGATCAGTAAGGACAAGAAACGGGGCTGGCTCTGAAAAGAGTCAGCCTTGGCACTTTAGAAGAGATTAGAACAATGACGAAAAATACAAACACCCCCGAGGGGTATTCAGTCACGCAGATTGCACTTCATTGGGCCGTTGCCGTGCTGGTTGCCGCGCAATACATTTTCAAAGATGCCATTTCGGGCGCCTGGGAGGCTATTCGCGCCGGCGAAGACTACGCCTTCGATCCGCTGATCCTTGCCCATGTCGTCGGCGGCGGTCTGATCCTCGCCTTCGTCGCGTGGCGCCTTGTCCTGCGGCTGCGCCGCGGCGCTCCGCTCCCGCCCGAAAACGAACCCGCGCCGCTCAAGGCCCTCAGCCATGTCGCTCATTGGGCCTTCTACGCCGTGCTTGCGGCGATGTCGGTCACCGGTCTTATCGCCTGGTTCGGCGACGTGACCCCGGCTGCGCAGGCGCACAACGTTCTCAAGGTGGTGCTTCTCGCGCTCGTGGCGCTCCATGTCCTGGCCGTGCCATTCCATCGCATCGTTTTGAAAAACAACGTGATGCAGCGGATGATCCGGCCCGCGCACTGAGACGGCCAGAAAGGGGCGGCACGGACCCGCCCCACACACCCACTAACAGGAAGACGGGCATGACCCAGACCGACGACCCCGACCTACCCCTCGACCTGCGACGCCCAGAGGCACCCAAGCCCCGACGCAAGCTTTTTCGCAAGCGCTACCTCTTGGTCCTGCTGGTGCCCCTGTTCATGTTCTTGGGGGCAGTGATCGGCATGTATTACCAGCCGCCCGGACTGCAGAATTTCTACGCCATGACCGGGCTGCAGCCGGGGGGCGGGGCCGCGAACCCCATCGCGCTGCCGCCCGAGATCAACGTGCCCGAAGAAATCGTGGAAACGCTTCTGCCTTCAGATGTTCTGGGGTTGGCGCGGATCATGCCGCAAGGCGATGTGGCGATCGTCGCGGCCCCTTATGGCGCGGGCGATGCGCGGGTAGCCGAAATCCTTGTGGCTATCGGAGACAGCGTGGCGCGCGGTGCTGTGCTGGCGCGGCTCGACAATGTACAGGCGCTGGAAGGCGCTGTGCTGCAGGCCGAAGCCAATCTGGCGGTGCGGCAAGCGATCCTGACGCAGACCCGCGCTACCATCGAAGCAAGCCGGGCCGAAGCGCAGGCAAGCCTCGATCAGGCACGCGCCAGCGCCGCAGAGGCCGCCGCCAGCCTCGAGCGGACCGAGGTGCTGACGGAGCGGGGCATCGCCACGACCGCGACGCTCGAGACCGCGCAATCCCGCGCAGCTGAGGCGGCGCAGGCCGTTGTCCGTGCCGAGGCGACGCTCGCCCGCTTCACGGCACTGGCCATCGACGATCAGCCCGATGTCGTGGTCGCAGCCCGCAACGTCACCGCAGCCGAGGCGGAACTGAACCGTGCCCGTATGGATCTGGGCCGGGCCGAAGTGCGCGCGCCGATTGACGGCACGATCCTCGATATTCACGCTACCCCCGGCCAGCGCCCCCCGAACGAGGGGATCATGGAAATGGGCGCGACCGGCCAGATGATGGCCGAGGTTGAGATCTGGCAGGACCGCATCGCCCAGGTCGCGCCCGGCCAGCCGGTCGAGATCGTGGCCGATGCGCTGGGGCGGTCGCTGTCCGGGACGGTCGAAAGCATCGGTCTGACGGTCGGTCGGCAGGGGCTGATTTCCGACGATGCGGCGGCGAATTCGGATGCCCGCGTGATCCGGGTGCTGGTCGCGCTCGATGCCCCATCCTCGGAACTTGCCGCGCGCTACACTAATCTGGAAGCTGTGGCGCGGATCGACACGGGCGCCGCCGCAAGGGCCGGGCAATGACGCGGCTCTTGCAACGCCTGATGGGACGGCTGCCCATCGGCTGGCTGCAACTGACCCACAAGCGGGGCCGCTTCGCCGCCGCGCTTGCCGGTGTGGCCTTCGCGAATGTTCTGGTCTTTGTGCAGCTCGGGCTGATGAACTCGATGGCGGCGGCGACGCTGAAACCCTATGAGTTCTTTCAGGCAGATATCATGATCTCGGCATCGGACGCCAACGCGCTGGCCGAGGGGGGCAATGTCGCGCGGCAATGGCTGTTGCAGGCTTTGGCCGACCCGGATGTGGTTGAGGGGATGGGGCTTTTCGTGGGCAATGTGCCTTGGGATCGGGGCGGCAACACCATCTCGTTCACCACCTTCGGCATCGACCCGAGCCAACCCAGCTTCATTGCACAAGGCGCCAGCGACGGCTTGCATCTTCTGGAGGTGCAGGACGCCGTGATCCTTGACCGGCTGGCGCGTGGCTTGCCAGCGGAGGAGGCAGCGGGCATCCGCCCCCAGACGCCGCTACGCTTCGAAGCGCAGGATCGCACGCTTTCGGCCATGGGCACCTTTGCGGGTGGGGGCGGTTTCGGGGGCGACGGTTTCATGCTGACCTCGGACCAGACGTTTCTGTCGCTCTTTCCCTCGCGCAGTTCCGCCGCGCCGGATCACATCCTGTTGCGCCTGCGTCCCGGAGCCGATGTGGCGGCGACGGTCACGCGATTGCGGGCGCTGATCTCGGACCAATCCCTTCGCATCCGCAGTTACGAGGACGCCGCTCAGGAAGACCTGACTTATCAACAGACGCAGCGCCCGACCGGCGTGATCTTCGGCTTTGGCGTCCTGATCGGGGTGCTGGTGGGTCTGGTGATCGTCTATCAGGTCCTGTCGGCGGATGTGGCCGATCACCTGCGCGAATATGCGACCTTCAAGGCGATGGGCTACGGGCCGCGCTTCTTCCTCGGCATCGTCATCGAGGAGGCGCTGGTGCTGGGGCTTTTCGGCTTCGTGCCGGGGGTGCTGATTGGCACAGGCATCCTCGCGTTGATGGGGGCTGTCACGACGCTGCCACTGGGCATGACGCCCGACATGGCCGTGACAGTGTTCTTCGGGACAGTGGTCTTTTCGGCGCTGTCCGGGGTTATCGCCACGCGGCGTCTGGCGGCGGCCGATCCCGCCGATCTGTTCTGAGGGGGCGGGGATGACGGAGGACAGCATCGTCGGGGTGCGCGGCCTAAACCATTGGTTCGGCATGGGCGACGCCAGAAAACAGGCGATGTTCGACATCGACCTGACCCTGGAGCGGGGCAGCTTCACCGTGCTGATGGGGCCATCCGGGTCGGGCAAGACGACGCTTCTGACGCTTCTCGGCTGCCTGCGTGCGGTGCAGGAGGGGTCTGTCAGGCTGCTGGGGCACGAATTGCACGGCGCCGGAGCGGCGGAGCTGACGAGCGTGCGCCAAAGGCTGGGCTTCATCTTTCAGGCGCATAACCTGCATGAAAGCCTGACTGCGGCACAAAACGTCATCATGGGTGTGCAGGTGCGCCCCGGCGTGCCCGATGCGCTGGCCGACGCTGCCGCGGCCCGTGCGCTCGACCTTGTTGGCCTTTCGGACCGGATGGACTATCTGCCAGCCAACCTTTCGGGTGGGCAGAAGCAACGCGTGGCCGTCGCCCGTGCTCTGGTCGGAAACCCGGCGCTCGTGCTGGCCGATGAGCCGACCGCTGCGCTCGACAAGGACAGCGCGGCCGATGTGGTCGACCTCCTGAAACGTTTGGGGGCCACGCGCGGCACCACCACACTACTGGTCACCCATGACAACCGCATCGTGGATCGCGCCGACACGATCCTGACGCTGGAGGACGGACGCATCGTCAGGCGCGAGGGAGGACGGGGTCGATAGAACGACCCAAAAAACAAATGAGGGCGCCAAACTTTTCATCGCAATCCGCTCAGACCCCCCCCCCCGAGACCCACCGCTGATGTGCGCACCATTTCGAAAGGTCACGCCGCCTTCGGGTGTCTCTGTTTGCACCGAGGGCAAATGAACCCGATCCAACTGCGGCGCAATTCGATTTCACCAACACACTGAAAGTAAGACATTTTTTGAATCCGTCTCGATTTGGGTGAAGGGCGGATAGAAAGAGACGCGGGGCGTTCAGAGACCGATTTCGGCGGAAATACCAGTCTCCGAAAGTCGGATGCCTCCGCTAAACCCCTTTGAAACCAAAAGAAAAAAGGTCCCGTCAGGGACCTCAACTCGGGTTTGCGATGTGCAAGTGGCGGAGACGAAGGGATTCGAACCCTCGAGACGGTTTCCCGCCTACTCCCTTAGCAGGGGAGCGCCTTCGACCACTCGGCCACGTCTCCGCTGACCGTCCTATTTAAAAAGACAAAGGCGTACAAGCGGTTTCTGCAGGAAATCTCTGGCATGTCGCCAAATTCCCTGTGCCGGGTCGCACAAGGCTTCAATGCAGCCTGCCTACCGGCGCTGGTAGGTTTCCCGGTGCCACACATAAAGACCCGCTCCAGCGATCAAGAGGCTACCCACGATTGTCCAGACGTCCGGCACCTCCGCAAAAAACACCAGCCCCCAAAAGGCTGCAAAGGCAAGCCCCGTATAGGAAAATGGCGCCAGCATGGCCGCCTCTCCCTGCGAGAAAGCCCGGATCAAGGCCAATTGCCCGACCGTTCCGACCAGGGCAATGACAGCCATCAAAGACGCGTCGCCAAGATCCGGAGATTGCCATTGGAAAGGGACCGCGAGGCTCAAGAGAATGGTGCCAACCAGTCCAGTGTAGAAAAGGGATGTCCAGACATCCTCATCGGAGCCGACACGGCGCGTCAACAAAGCGTAGCCCGAATAGCAAGCAGCAGCGGCCAGCGGCAGCAGCGCAGCCGGAGTGAACACGCCACTGCCGGGCCGCATCACGATCATTGCTCCGACAAGCGCGACGGCAATGCCCCCCACTCTGCGAATGCCAAGTCTCTCTCCCAGGAAGAGCGCCGCACCCAGCGTGATCAGAACCGGATTGGTGGACATCAGCGCCGCAGCATCGGTGAGCGGAATGAGGCTCAGCCCCGTAAAGAAGAATGCCGTCGCGCTCATCAACAGAATCGAGCGCAGCAGCTGCAGAACCGGATACCGGGTGCGCACCACTTGTTTCAGCCGCGGCATCACAAGCACCAGAACCAGCAGCATCTGCCCGGCATAGCGGGCCCAAAGGGCGGGCAACACGCCGACACCGGGGGTTACGGCCTTCACCGTCGCATCCATGACGGAAAAGCAGAAGATCGCTCCGATCATCAGCAGGATTGCGCGGCTTTGCTGTGTCATCGGGCTACTGGCCTTCCTGCATCAGTGTGGCATGGGCCGCTTCTGGCGCGCCAGACAGGCCGGGCGCGATTGAACCGTGCAAAACGCTTACAGAAGCCTCTCGCCGCACTCAATAGCAGGCGATCAGGAGCTGCTGTGCATATTTGCAAGACACAGGCCCCCGCCGCCTTACCCCCGGCCTCCTGTCGCCGCACCTTGAAAACGCCAACACCCGCGATACGGCATCGCGGGTGTTGGTCATTGTCGGAAGGAAGGCGGATCAGGTGTTGAACAGGAAGTGCATCACATCGCCATCCTGCACGATGTAGGACTTGCCCTCAGCGCGCATCTTGCCGGCTTCCTTGGCACCCTGCTCGCCGTTGTTGGCGATGAAATCCTCATAGGCGATCGTTTCTGCGCGTATGAAGCCCTTTTCGAAATCGCCGTGGATCACGCCGGCCGCCTGCGGCGCAGAGGTGCCCTTACGGATGGTCCAGGCGCGCGCCTCTTTGGGACCGACGGTAAAATAGGTTTCCAGGCGCAGCAGCTCGTAGCCTGCGCGGATCAGCCGGTCGAGCCCTGCCTCGGTGAGACCCATTTCCTCCAGGAACATCTGGGCCTCTTCCGGCTCCAGCTGGCTGATCTCTTCCTCGATCTGAGCGGAGATGATCACATGAGAGTTACCCTGAGCCGCAGCCATTTCGGCCACTTTGGCGGAGTGTTCGTTGCCCTCAACGGATTCGGATTCGCCGACGTTGCAGACGTAAAGCACAGGCTTGGTGGTCAGAAGCTGCAGCATGCGCCAGGCTTTGGCGTCTTCGGCGTCCACCTCGACAAGGCGCGCGGGCTTGCCGTCTTCCAGCATCGCCTGGGCTTCGGCCAGCAGGCGATCCTGCTGCTGCGCTTCCTTTTCGTTGCCCTTCAGCTTGCGCACGAGGCCGGCACGGCGTTTTTCGATGCTCTCCAGATCCGCCAGCATCAGTTCGGTCTCGATGGTTTCGGCGTCCGCCACCGGGTCAACGCGCCCTTCGACGTGGGTCACATCGCCATCCTCAAAGCAGCGCAACACATGGGCGATCGCATCGACCTCCCGAATGTTGGCAAGGAACTGGTTGCCCAGCCCTTCCCCCTTGGAGGCGCCTTTGACCAGCCCTGCAATATCGACAAAGGTCATCCGCGTCGGAATGATCTGTTTGGACCCGGCAATGGCTGCCAGTTTGTCCAGGCGCGCATCGGGAACACCGACCTCGCCCACGTTGGGTTCGATGGTGCAGAACGGAAAATTGGCGGCCTGCGCCGAAGCCGTTTTCGTCAACGCGTTGAACAGCGTCGATTTGCCAACGTTGGGCAGACCGACGATTCCCATTTTAAAGCCCATACCGGCCTCCTGATGCCACTTGGGAGCCGCTTCTAGGCAGCAATGAGACGTGGTGCAAGCGTCCTTGACGTGAAACGCAACCGGGTGCCGCATGGTTTCGAACAGGTTCACGGCCCTTCACGCCTCATGCCAATCACTTGATTCCCATGTTGTTCATGGTCTTCAATGAACATGTTGCGGGAACACAAAAGCCAAATTGCAGAGATCAATCATGAAATACATTGCCCTCCTTGCCGCGCTTGCCATGGCGGCCAGCCCCGCCGTCGCCCAGGATCGGGAGTTGTCCATCGGTTTGGGATACTCGGAGTTTTCTCGTCCCGGAGCCGAAAATGGTGCCCTTGTCTCGCTCGATTATCGCCATACGCCTTTCTTTGAAAAAGGGATCTTCGCAGCCCGGTTTGGC
The DNA here is from genome assembly GCF_038148855.1 of Phycobacter sedimenti. NCBI lineage: Bacteria > Pseudomonadati > Pseudomonadota > Alphaproteobacteria > Rhodobacterales > Roseobacteraceae > Phycobacter > Phycobacter sedimenti. The sequence continues at coordinate 198,749 of NZ_JBBVGR010000003.1, forward strand.
GCGGCTCTTGATGTGCAGGAAACCGGAGATGTCTTTCTTGGAGCTGGGGTGTCTGGCAAATGGGATCTCGGGAAGTCCTGGTTCATTGACGCCAGCATATTGCCGGGGGTCTATACCGAGAACTTTCACCTGAACGATCTGGGCTCGACGTTCGAGATCCGCAGCCAGATTGCCGTGGGTCGCGGCTTTGCCAACGGCACGGCACTTTCCCTGTCCTTGTCACACAAGTCCAATGCCTCAACGGCGGACATAAACCCCGGCGTCAACTCGCTTCAATTGCGCTGGCATATTCCGCTTTGAACCTTGGCCGATCTGCTGTTGCGCCTCCCAGGTCCGGCGATCTGCACAAGCAGACCGGGCTTGGGATTGATTTCCGCTCCAACATTCGGCACACCATGGCGGACAGTTAAAACAAGGCCTGACCATGACCCGCATCGACGCAAAATTCGCTGAACTCAAGGCAACAGGGAAGAAAGCTTTCGTCTCCTATGTCATGGCCGGAGACCCGGATTACGAAACATCGCTCAAGGTCGTCAAAGGGCTGCCAGCAGCGGGCGTGGACATCATCGAGCTGGGCCTGCCCTTTACCGACCCGATGGCGGATGGTCCGACCATTCAGCTGGCCGGCCAACGTGCGCTGGAAGGCGGCATGACGCTGGAACGCACGCTGCAGCTGGCGACCGAGTTCCGCAAGGAAGACGATACCACGCCGATCGTCCTGATGGGCTATTACAACCCGATCTACAATCGTGGTGTCGACACCTTCCTGGCCGATGCCAAGGCCGCCGGAATCGACGGGCTGATCGTCGTGGACCTGCCGCCCGAAGAGGATGAAGAGCTGTGTATTCCAGCGCAGGCGGCAGGATTGAACTTCATCCGCCTCGCAACGCCGACCACAGATGACAAACGCCTTCCGCGCGTCCTGCAAAATACCTCGGGTTTTGTCTATTATGTCTCGATCACCGGCATTACCGGAGCCGCCGAGGCTGAAGCCGGCGACGTTGGACCGGAAGTCGCCCGGATCAAGTCTGCAACCGATCTTCCTGTTATTGTCGGATTTGGGATCAACACTCCCGAAAAGGCGCGCAACATCGCATCCGTGTCTGATGGCGCCGTCGTGGGCAGCGCCATCGTCAGTCAGATCGGATCAGGCAAGAGCGTGGATGAGGTTCTCGCCTTCGTAAAATCCCTGTCTGACGGGGCCCACTCCGCATAAGCCCCTGCGTCACCGATTACAGTATCGCTTCAGGGTGGTCTTCACGCCGTGAGGCCGCATTCAATGCGCGCGCCATGATGGCAATCAGATCACGTTTGCGGGTTGGCTTGGCCACGTGATCCGACATGCCACGCGCGATGTAGCCCTGAACCTGATGCAGCATGGCGTTGGCCGAGATCGCAATGATCGGAGTGGACGCCAAACCGGCCTTTTTCTCGGTTGCCCGGATTTTGCCCGTTGCTGCAACCCCGTCCATCACCGGCATGTTGATATCCATCAGGATTAGATCCGCACCGCCGACCAGCCAAATTTCGTAAAGTTCAGCGCCATCCGGCAGGATCACCAGATCTAGATCGAATTCCTTCAGTTGGTGGCGCAGAACCATCTGGTTGGTGAGGTTGTCCTCGGCCACCAGGATCCGCCAGCGGCGGCTGTGCAGAACATCACTGCTCCAGTCGCTGTCTTCCATGGGTGTCGCGGTGGGAGGCTGCGCCAACTCCAGAATAAGAGACACATGGAATTCGCTACCGTCCCCCTCGGCACTGGTAAATTCGATACCGCCACCCATTTCCTTGCAGATCTGCTGCGCCACGACCAGCCCAAGCCCTGTGCCGCCATGTCGCCTGTTCACGCTTGCCTCAGCCTGGGTGAAGGGGTTGAACAGCTTGCCATGCTGCGTCTCATGGATACCCGTACCGGTGTCCCGCACCCTGAAATCGAGCGCAATGGTCTCTTCATCCAGCGGGGCGGCAGACACGCTGAACGTCACGGCGCCCTCGGTGGTGAACTTCAGAGCATTGGACAACAGGTTGCCAAGCACCTGCCGCAGGCGAGACGGGTCCAGATGGGCCCAGACCTCTCCCTTCACCATGAGATCGCTCAGTACCGTCGTGAAGGACAGGCCCTTTGCCTCGATGCGCGGGCGGAACTCTTCGCACAGGGACATGAAGGTTTCATTCACATTGGTCGGCAGCCACTCCAGTTCAAGCTTGCACGCCTCGATCTTGGACAGGTCGAGAATGTCATTGACGATGGTCAACAGCAGATTGCCACTACGGGTGATCCTGTCGAGGATCTGCACTTGATCGTCTCGCAAACCGCTTTCGGCCAAAGCCTCGGCCATGCCCAGAACCCCATTCAGAGGAGTGCGGATCTCGTGACTCATGACGGCAAGGAAGGCGGATTTTGCATTGTTGGCCGCTTCGGCCTCTTCACGAGCCGACCGTTCACGCTCAAAGGCGGCCTTCATTTCGGCCACTGTGCCCCGCTTTGGGAAAGACGACTTGGGATTGCGTTTCACGGTCAATTTGTCTTGCCTGACTGGCCCCCTGCTCATGCGGGACAGGACCGCACCCGCTGCGGCCGACGCGTCATGGTACCGCCAAACTCCGCCCCTGCTGGGAATCCTACAGATCTTTCTTAATAAATCTAACGTAAAATGTCATTTCAGGACATTTTGTATCGCGATCATTGCGCCACCCCCGCACAATTGGTAAAGATTATTGACCACAGTTAGGGCGAGGATGAACCCGTGCCGGTAATCACCAATATCAATGACTTGAAGCGCATCTATGAACGCCGCGTTCCCCGGATGTTTTTTGACTATGCCGAAAGCGGTAGCTGGACGGAGCAAACCTTCCGCGAGAACAGTTCCGATTTCGAAAAGATCCGCCTGCGGCAGCGCGTGGCCGTCGACATGTCTGGCCGGTCCACCGCAAGCCAGATGATTGGTCAGGATGTCGCCATGCCCGTTGCCCTCGCCCCTGTCGGGCTGACAGGAATGCAGCATGCAGATGGCGAAATTAAAGCCGCCCGTGCCGCGGAGGCCTTTGGCGTGCCCTTTACCCTGTCGACCATGTCGATCAACTCGATCGAGGATGTGGCCGAGGCAACCACCAAACCCTTCTGGTTCCAGCTTTACACCATGAAGGACGAGGATTACGTGCGCCGCCTGATTGAGCGCGCCAAGGCTGCAAAATGTTCTGCCCTGGTGATCACGCTCGATCTGCAGATCCTGGGCCAACGCCACAAGGATCTGAAGAACGGCCTCTCCGCCCCGCCGAAACTAACCCCCAAGACCATTGCAAACCTGATGACCAAATGGGCTTGGGGCATTGAAATGCTGGGGGCGAGGCGCCGCCACTTTGGCAACATTGTCGGTCATGTGGAGGGGATATCAGACGCCTCTTCGCTGGGCGCCTGGACGGCCGAGCAGTTCGACCCCTCGCTGGACTGGGGCAAGATCGAAAAGCTGAAAGAGATGTGGGGTGGCAAGGTGATCCTGAAAGGGATCCTCGACGCCGAAGACGCCAAGATGGCCGCCAAGGTGGGCGCCGATGCCATCACCGTCTCCAACCACGGTGGACGCCAGCTTGATGGTGCGCTCAGCTCGATCCGCATGCTGCCGCAAATCATGGACGCGGTCGGGGATCAGGTCGAAGTGCATCTGGACAGCGGCATCCGTTCGGGCCAGGACGTGTTGAAGGCGCTGGCTCTGGGAGCCAAGGGAACCATGATCGGCCGCGCCTTTGTCTATGGGCTTGGCGCCATGGGGCAAAAGGGCGTCACCACCGCGCTGGAGGTGATCCAGAAGGAACTCGACACCACCATGGCCCTATGCGGCGAGCGGAATGTGAACGAGCTGGGACGCCACAACCTGCTGATCCCCAAGGGGTTCGAAGGCACCTGGCAGGACTGAGGCAGAGCTGTATTTTAGCGCTTTGCATCCCGGGGATTATCGGCTATACGCGCGGCTTCATGCGGGGTGACAGCCTTGGAGGCATCCCGCCCTAACAAATTGGAGAATTCAAATGGCTGGAGAGATTCCTGATCTCGTTTGCCAGGCACGTGCGGGGACGGGCAAGGGCGCCGCTCGCGCAGCGCGTCGCGCTGGTATGGTACCTGGTGTTGTTTTTGGTGGTGACGCTGAGCCGATGGCGATTCAGATCCCCTTCAACGAGCTGTTCAAAAAGCTGAAGGCCGGTCGATTTAAGTCGACCCTGTGGAACCTGAAAGTCGAAGGCCAGGACGACGTGCGCGTCATCTGCCGCGACGTTCAGCGTGACGTGGTCAAGGACCTGCCGACCCACTTCGACCTGATGCGCCTGCGCCGCACCACCAAGATCAACCTGTTCATCCCGGTTGAGTTCACTGGTGAAGACGTGGCCCCCGGAATCAAAAAAGGCGGCATGCTGTCCGTTGTCCGCCCCGAGGTGGAACTGGTTGTGACCGCCGGCGACATCCCGGAAAAGATCACCGTGGACATCTCCGACCTGCAGATTGGTGACACCATCACCATCTCTTCCGTTGAGCTGCCCGGTGGCGCCAAGCCGACCATCGAACGCGACTTCGTGATTGCGAATATCGCAGCCCCCGCCGGTCTGGCCTCCTCGAGCGATGAGGACGAAGACGAAGCGGAAGCCGCGGAAGAATAAGATCCGCGTCAGGCGCAGAATTTTGAACGGAGCCCCTTTGGGCTCCGTTTTCTTTTGGCACCCACGGCCACCACGCCTCTGGATTTTCACTGGCAGAGGGGGCATGTATCCCTCGTCATAGAAAACCGTGATCTGCAAATAGCGAGAGATCCCATGAAACTCTTTGTCGGCCTTGGAAACCCCGGTGCGAAATATGCGCATAACCGGCACAATATCGGCTTCATGGCGCTGGACCGGATCGCCGAGGATCACGGGTTCTCGCCCTGGAAGTCCAAGTTTCAGGGGCAGGTCAGTGAGGGCACCATCGGCGCCATAAAGGTACTGCTGCTGAAACCTCAGACCTTCATGAACAACTCCGGCCAATCGGTAGGAGAGGCGATGCGGTTTTACAAGCTGACCCCTGCGGATGTGACCGTACTGCATGACGAACTGGACCTTGCCCCCGGAAAGGCGCGCGTCAAGCAAGGCGGCGGCCATGCAGGGCACAACGGGCTGCGGTCGATCCATGCGCATATTGGCGCCGACTATGCCCGTGTACGCCTTGGCATTGGCCATCCAGGCCACAAGGATGCCGTCGTGGGCTATGTGCTGCGCGATTTCCCCAAGGCCGATGAGGTCTGGCTCGATGATCTGATGCGCGGCATTTCCGATGGCGCGGCCGCACTGGCCAAAGGCGATGGCGGCAAGTTCATGAACGCGGTCGCCCTGCGCACCGCTCCCCCGCGCAGCTCGACCTCGGCCAAAGACAAACCTGTGAAAGAAGAAAAGCCGGAAAAGGACACGGCAAAAGCCGAGGACACGCGCTCCCCGTTTGAACGCCTGGTGGACAAGTTCCGCTAGGCCGCTTTCCGTTGCGTCTGCTTTGCGCGATACCCTCCTCAAGGCTAGGCTGCCGTCCAAAGGGGAGGAAAGACATGCGCAAGTTCATGCGGATTGCCGGGCGTATCCTGGCCGTTATCGCTGTTGTCGTCGTTGCAGGCGGACTGTGGAAGCGTGAAGAGATCATGCGTCTTTTGGCGGTAAACTCTCTATTTTCTGCGGAAAAGATCGTGCACAACTTTTCCAACATGAATTCCGCTTTCCTGACCCGCCCCGTGCCGCGCGGCGACGGGCCGGTCTCTGCCCTGCCCGAGGGAACAGAGATGACCCTGCCGACCGAAACGAAAGGCTGGATCGATGCGCGTGCCGTGACCTCGCTTTTGGTGCTGAAGGATGGGCAGATCCGCCACGAAAGCTATTACCTTGGAACCGATGAAGACGACCGGCGCATCTCATGGTCGGTGGCAAAGAGCTACCTGTCTGCCCTCTTCGGGATCCTTCTGGAGGAAGGCGCAATCGCCTCCATCGACGATCCGGTCACCAAATATGCGCCACGTCTGAAAGGCAGCGCCTATGACGGGGCCAGCATTCGCAACGTGTTGAACATGGCCAGCGGTGTCACTTTCGACGAGGACTATCTGGACTATGATTCCGACATCAACCGCATGGGCCGCGAGGTGGCCCTTGGCGGCACGCTCGATCAGTTCGCAGCCGATCTGAAAGAGACATTCGCAGCCCCCGGCACCACCTGGCAATATGTCTCGATCGACACCCACGTGATTGGCATGGTCATTCGGGGGGCCACGGGCCGCAGTGTTCCCGAGCTTCTGTCGGAAAAGATCATCGCGCCTTTGGGGCTGGAGCAGTCCCCCTATTACGTGACGGACGGAGAGGAAGTGGCCTTTGTTCTGGGCGGCCTCAACATCACCACGCGGGACTATGCCCGCTTTGGCGTGATGATCGAACAGGACGGAGCATACGGCAGCGAGCAGATCGTGCCAGCCGGTTGGATCACAGCCTCGACCCGCCCCTCGGCCCCCACAGAGGAGGGCAAGATCGGCTATGGCTACCAATGGTGGATCCCGGTCGGTGCACAGGCGGGCGAATTCATGGCGCGCGGCGTCTATGGCCAGTACATCTACATCGACCAGACCCGCAATGTGGTCATCGTCAGCACCGCCGCAGACCGGAAATTCCGCGACAACGGCGTCAACCGCACTAATATCGAAATGTTCAGGAAAATCGCCCGCACGCTATAGCACTACAGGTCCAACGCCATGGAAAAAGAAGAAAGCATCAACGTATTGGGAGGCGCTCTTCAGCCCTGCTCCACCGATCCTTTGACCGGCTTTTTTCGCGATGGCGCCTGCAACACCTGCGCGGCGGATCAGGGCAGCCATACGGTCTGCGCCGTGATGACTGCAGAATTCCTCGCCTATTCGAAATATGTGGGCAACGATCTCAGCACGCCCCGGCCCGAGTTTCGTTTTCCGGGCCTCAAACCGGGAGACAGCTGGTGCCTTTGCGCGGCCCGGTTCCTGCAGGCGGCCGACGAAGGCTGCGCACCGAAGGTCAACCTCGAAGGCACCCATGTTCGTGCGCTCGATCTGGTGCCGCTTTCGATCCTGCGGGCACATGCGGCCCAATAGACCGCCTGCGCGCGCGTACCTCACCCGGTTTTCGTTGACCGCACTGTGAATTCTCCGGTACTGGACGTTATCGCCAGCCCCGGTGCGCGCCACATGCCTGCCTTCGCCAGCCTCATGCAACAACAGCAGAGACAAGCCGAGGGCACCATGACCTATATCGCCATGAACCGTTTCAAGATCAGACCCGGCCGTGAGGCGGATTTCGAATCCATATGGAAGAACCGCGAAAGCCGACTGAACGAGATGAAAGGATTTCGCGAGTTTCGCCTGCTCAAAGGGCCGAAAAGCGAAGACTACAGCCTTTATTCCAGCCATGTGATCTGGGACTGCCAGGACGATTTCGAAGCCTGGACGAAATCAGAACAATTCCGCGCTTCTCATCGCAATGCGCGTGGCACCGAGGGCGAAAGCCCCTTTGTCGGACATCCGCAGTTCGAAGGGTTCGAGACAGTTCTGCAGGAAAGCTGAAAGCACAACAATGCCCATCGCGGCATCGGACAGAGGCGCATCCCAGCGCCTCTTTCTTTATGCGGCCCGGTCTTTATGCGGCACGGTCCTGCCCCAGATCGTTTTCCATCAGGTCTTCAATGAACAGGCTCAATAGCTGCGTGCGGCCGCTGACGCCCGCCTTGCGATAGATCGCGTTACTTTGCGCCTTGACGGTGCCATCCGAGGTCTGACGCAAAGCGGCGATTTCCGACAGGCTCAGGCCTTTCAGCGTAAAAAGCGCAACGTCCCGCTCGGCCGGCGTCAGTTGCCAGGCGGAAAACCGGTCTTCAAGGTGATCCTTGAAGGTGGATTGCAGCAGCCTCAGGCTCTCTTCGGCAAGGCGCACACGCTGCTGGCTGCGCCGGTAGGCGATCCACCCCAGCACAACACCCAACACAAGACCGACCGCCGCCCCGATTTCAATCAGCTCACGCAGCTGCCAGCTGATCGGTCGCGAGCGCACCCCGAGGACGGTCATCGCGATGTCGGAGACAAAGAACAGGGCGCACAGACCCTGAACGATCACCAGGACGGGAAGGAAGTAGCCTGCCTTCATGCGATGGAGGTGCCCATGTCTGCGCGCAGAACCGAATGCCATTCAGTCATCTCCGTCGCCGCTGTCGCCATCTCCATTATCGCCAGAGTCTCCGTGCCCCTCGCCCGCTCCGCCATGTCCGGGACCATTCCCGCCACCGGAACCGCCTCCACCTTGGTTCCCACCGCTGTCGCCGTCGTCCCCATCGTCACTTGCGTCATCATCGGACCCAGCACTGGCACCTCCGCCTGAGCCTGCGCCACCAAAGAGGCTGAACAGCCCGCTGCGGCTGCGGTCTGAGCCCTTGTCTTCAATATAATCGCGAAGGATTTCCCCGGTTCCGGGATTGACGATGATCTCTCGCTCAACCTTGGAGGTGGAAGCAACGATCCTGTGGCGCCCCAGCAGCGTGCGCGTGACAACAATCTCGCCATAGCCCTGACGGCGCAACTGGTCCGTGATGCGATCGGTCAATCGGTCCGCGGCAGCCATGCCCGGAAGCATCAGCAGCAGCACAGACGCAAAGAGGAAATCAGCCATTCTGCGGCGCACGTGCATTGTCCTCCTGGGGATGGGGAATGATAGACCGGATGCCTGACACACAATGCCACTGAACGGCAGAAAAGCTCAACCGCGGTATCAGGCAGAGCATACCGCGGTTGAACCTCAAGAGGCGCGCTCGGGAAATGGAGCAGTGGGACAGATGCTCCAACGGCGCCTCGGACGCGCTTGGGAGGCGCGTTAGGGTTTAGTCGTGACCTTCACCACCGTGGCCGTCACCGCCTTCGCCGCCGTGGCCGTCACCGCCGTGACCTTCACCGCCATGGCCCTCGCCACCGTGACCTTCTCCGCCGTGACCTTCTCCGCCGTGACCTTCTCCGCCGTGACCTTCTCCGCCGTGACCTTCGCCATGATCATCACCATCGTCGCCATGACCATCGTCATCTCCGTCATCAGTCTTGCCATAGGCAGAGGCGTGCTGATGCTCGTTCTGATTCTGGTTCTGGTAGGCGTGCTCATGAGAGTTCCGGTTCTGCGCGCCGGAAGCCGTTTCGGTGGACGCATAGGAGGTCGCCCCAAGGCCGAGGAGGATTGCGGTGGTTGTCAGAAGTACGCGGTTCATCTGGATCATCCTTTTCTTGATCATGTCAGCAGATGCTGCTCATCCGCCTTGACCAAGACTGGGCAGACCGGGTCGGCAAAAACCATTCGACCCGGGTTTAGTTTCCGGGGGTACTGCATTTGGTTTAGCTCGCATAAACTTCGGTTTATGCCGCACAAAAACGAAAAAGAGCCGCAGAAGAGCGGCCCTTTCCCTTTGAATTTAAGTCGAAAAAAGCGACCGATCACTCTTCCAGATCACGCCCTTCCTCGGTGTCGGACATGTCAAATCCAAGGTGGCGCGCCACGGTGAAAATATCCTTGTCGCCGCGGCCACACATGTTCATCACGATGATATGCTCTTTCGGCAGGGTCGGTGCGATCTTCATCACATGGGCCAGCGCATGGCTCGGCTCCAGCGCGGGGATGATTCCCTCAAGCGCGCAGGACAGCTGGAAGGCCTCAAGCGCCTCCTTGTCGGTGATCGAGACATACTGGGCGCGCCCGGTTTCATGCAGCCAGGCGTGTTCGGGGCCGATACCCGGATAGTCGAGCCCAGCAGAGATCGAAAAACCTTCGAGAATCTGCCCATCGTCGTCCTGCAACAGATAGGTCCGGTTGCCATGCAAAACACCCGGGCGCCCGCCGGTCAAAGAGGCGCAGTGCTGCATCGTCTCATCCACGCCCTTGCCGCCGGCCTCGACCCCGATGATGTTCACGCTCTTGTCGTCGAGGAACGGGTGGAACAGCCCCATGGCGTTGGAGCCACCGCCGATGGCCGCAATCACCGTGTCAGGCAGGCGACCTTCGCCTTCCTGCTCCGCCAGCTGCCAGCGGACCTCCTTGCCGATCACCGACTGGAAGTCACGCACCATCGCCGGATAGGGGTGCGGGCCGGCCACGGTGCCGATGCAGTAAAAGGTGTCGCGCACATTGGTTACCCAGTCACGCAGCGCGTCGTTCATCGCATCCTTCAGCGTGCCACGACCCGAGGTCACCGGGATCACCTCAGCCCCCAGAAGACGCATGCGGAAGACGTTCGGCGCCTGGCGTTTGACGTCATGGGCGCCCATGTAGACCACGCATTTCAGGCCAAACTTGGCGCAGACGGTGGCAGTCGCTACGCCGTGCTGACCAGCGCCGGTTTCTGCGATGATCCGTGTCTTTCCCATGCGGCGCGCGAGCAGGATTTGACCCAGCACATTGTTAACCTTGTGGGCGCCAGTGTGGTTCAGCTCGTCCCGCTTCATATAGACCTTGGCACCGCCCAGATGCTCCGTCAGGCGCTCGGCAAAATACAGCGGGCTCGGGCGACCCACGTAATGCTTCCAAAGATCGTCCATCTCGGCCCAGAAGGTCGGGTCGTCCTTGGCGCGGTCGTATTCCTCTTCCAGGCTCAGGATCAGCGGCATCAGCGTTTCACTGACGAAACGGCCACCGAAGATGCCAAAGCGGCCCTTTTCATCGGGTCCGTTCATAAAGCTGTTGATAAGATCTTCGGCCATGATTGTTCCTCTCTGCGCGGCACTGCTCCTGACTATAGCGCGGCTGGCGACGGGTAAAGAGAACAACGCGGAAAACCTGCGGCCCGCGTTGTTCGGAAAGGTTCAGCCGCGGGCGGTATGGGCGGCCGAGACAAAAGCGGCGATCTTGCCTGCATCCTTTTGCCCCGGCGCGCTTTCGACGCCCGAAGAGACATCGACCTGACGTGCGCCGGTCATTCGGATCGCCTCGCCCACGTTTTCAGGGGTCAGGCCACCAGCCAGCATCCAGGGTTTGCGCCAGTACTTGCGCGAGGCCAGAAGGCGCCAGTCAAAGGCAAGCCCGTTGCCGCCGGGCAGGTCGGCCCCTTTGGGAGGTTTGGCGTCGATCAAAAGCTGGTCCGCCACTTCGGAGTAGATATCGATCTGAGCCAGATCCGCAGCCTCTGCCACGCCGATGGCCTTCATCACCGGCAGGCCATAACGGGATTTCACCTCAGCCACCCGCGCCGGGCTTTCACTGCCATGAAGCTGCAGCATGTCGAGCGGCACAGCGTCAATCAGCGCATCAAGTTCTGCATTATCGGCATTCACGGTCAGCGCCACCTTGCACAGGCCCACGGGCGCATGGCCAGCAAGGCTTGCGGCGGTTTCAAGCGAAACATTGCGCGGCGATTTGGGAAAAAACACAAATCCCGCGTAGGCTGCGCCAGCTTGCGCCACGCAGTCCACGTCCTGCGGCGTCGTGAGGCCGCAGACCTTTACCCGGATATCAGAGGACATCGGATCAGACCGTATCGTCCAGCAGAGCCAAAACCTCGTCCTTGCCTTCGTGCTTTTGCTTTTTCAGCTTCTGCACTTCGCGGGACAGTTTCTTGACCTCACGGCTATGCTGGCCCGCCTCGCGGCGGTGCTTGTGCTCACGCAGCCATTCCCAGATGAAACCAACCACCAGACCGACGGCGATTCCGCCGAGAACGACCACGAACAGAGGCAGGGTGATGGACGGGTTCCATCCCACCAGCTCCGCCAAGGCCGTCGGCATCAGCTTCAGCTCCACTGCAGAGCGGTTCGCAAGGCAGACCGAGACCAGAATGATCCCCAGCGTGCCCAGGATGGCATAACGAATATAGCGCATTTAGGCCTTTCCGTTCAGACGGTCCCTCAAGAGCTTTCCGGTCTTGAAGAACGGTACATGTTTTTCCTCAACATGGACCGTTTCGCCGGTACGGGGATTGCGACCAACCCGCGCATCCCGCTTTTTCACCGAAAAGGCGCCAAAGCCGCGCAATTCAACCCGGTCGCCCCGGGCCATCGCGTTGGTCACTTCCTCGAATACCGTGTTCACGATCCTTTCGACGTCCCGCTGATACAGGTGCGGGTTTTCGTCTGCAATCTTCTGAATCAGTTCAGAGCGGATCATCCTTCCTGCCCTCCCAAGCCAACGCAATCCTCTGCCAAAGTGCCCCCGACTATAACAAGGAAATCGGCGCTCCGGGAACCGGAAGAGGCACGGCCAATCTCCTTATATTCGAAGTTTGCCTGAAAATGCCATGTAAAACCAGAGATTTGCTGCCTCATGCGGCGATGCCCATAGCGATGAGTGGTATTTTTCACATTCCCCTAAGCCCGCCATCATTTGATTCGCAGCGCCCTGCAGGCCTCAGCAACACCAGCACCTGTCAGGCACGGGCACCGATGTGAAACGAAAAACGGCCCCGCCAAAGGCAGGGCCGTTCCTGGAATGTCAGTTCCAAAGACGAAGCGATCAGTCGCCAGTCTTCAGAGCGGCGCCGAGGATGTCGCCCAGCGATGCACCGGAGTCCGAGGAGCCATACTGTTCCACGGCTTCTTTTTCTTCGGCGATCTCGCGTGCCTTGATCGACAGGCCCAGACGGCGGGTCTTGCTGTCGACGTTGGTGACGCGCACATCGATCTTGTCACCGACCGAGAAACGCTCGGGGCGCTGATCGGCACGGTCACGCGACAGGTCGGAGCGGCGGATGAAGGACTTCATGCCTTCGTATTCCACTTCGATGCCACCGTCTTCGATGGCGGTCACTTCGACGGTCACGATCGAGCCACGCTTCACGCCGCCCACGGCTTCGGCGAACTTGTCGCCACCCAGGGCTTTGATCGAGAGGGAGATACGCTCTTTCTCGACGTCCACTTCGGAGACAACGGCCGAAACCATGTCGCCTTTGCGGTAGTTCTGGATCGCATCTTCGCCACGCTCGTCCCAGCTGAGGTCCGAGAGGTGAACCATGCCGTCGATGTCGCCTTCGAGGCCGATGAACAGACCGAATTCGGTGATGTTCTTGACTTCGCCTTCGACCTCGGTGCCCTCGGGGTGAGTCTCGGCAAAGAGCTCCCAGGGGTTGCGCATGGTCTGCTTGAGGCCCAGGGACACGCGACGCTTGGCGCCGTCGATTTCCAGAACCATGACGTCGACTTCCTGAGAAGTGGAGACGATCTTGCCGGGGTGAACGTTCTTCTTGGTCCAGGACATCTCGGAGACGTGGACCAGACCTTCGACACCGGGCTCCAGCTCAACAAATGCACCGTAATCGGTGATGTTGGTGACGCGGCCCTTGTGCACCGAACCCAGCGGGAACTTGGCACCGACCAGATCCCACGGATCTTCCTGCAGCTGCTTCATGCCGAGGGAGATACGGTGGGTGTCCTTGTTGATCTTGATGACCTGAACCTTGACGGTTTCGCCGATCGACAGGATCTCGGAGGGGTGGTTCACACGGCGCCATGCCATGTCGGTGACGTGCAGCAGGCCGTCAACGCCGCCGAGGTCAACAAACGCACCGTATTCGGTGATGTTCTTGACCACGCCGTCAACCGCATCGCCTTCGGACAGTTTGCCGATGACTTCTGCACGCTGTTCGGCACGCGATTCTTCCAGGATGGCGCGACGCGACACAACGATGTTGCCACGGCGACGGTCCATTTTCAGGATCTGGAAGGGCTGTTTCAGACCCATCAGCGGGCCTGCGTCACGCACGGGGCGCACGTCAACCTGGGAGCCGGGCAGGAAGGCCACGGCGCCGCCGAGATCGACGGTGAAGCCACCTTTGACGCGGCCAAAGATCGCGCCTTCGACGCGGGCATCGTCTGCGTATGCTTTTTCCAGGCGGTCCCATGCTTCTTCGCGGCGGGCCATCTCGCGGGAGATGACGGCTTCGCCACGGGCGTTTTCGGCGGCGCGCAGGAAGACTTCCACGTCGTCGCCAACAGCGATTTCAGGGGCTTCGCCGGGATTTGCGAATTCTTTCAGATCAACGCGGCCTTCCATTTTGTAGCCGACGTCGATGATGGCCTGGCCTGCTTCAATTGCGATGACCTTGCCTTTGACAACGGAACCCTCGTCCGGGGTATCCATTTCGAAGCTTTCGTTCAGGAGGGCTTCGAATTCCTCCATCGATGTGTTCTGAGCCATGTGGTCTCGGATTTCCTTTTCATATCGTATTTTACTGGCCATGCGGTTGTCTCCGCCGGTCTGAATGGGTTGGTCGGGCCGAGATCACGCAATTGGACGCTCTGGAGCAAACAAACACAAAGGGCCGGAGGTTGCCCCGACCCTGCTCAGAGTGTCTTTCGTGCGTTTTCGCATCTCTGTCGACAGGCGCCGTATAGGCGGTTTGAGCCTTGCTGGCAAGGGGAAAGGGACTCTTTCCGCGGGGCGGCAAGGACTCGCCCTCTCCTATCATACAAACAGAAAAACGGGCAGCTGGATCCCCTGCCGCCCGCATCGTTTGATCAACGAGAAGTGACTTCAGTCGATTTCAGTGACCAGCGCCTCTTTGGACTTGCGCACTTTCTTGAGTGGCAGCAGCCAGTCCCCCTCTTCCGCGCGGTAGCCCAGCGGCAGGATCACCACGGACTTGAGGCCCTTGTCGGTCAGGCCCAGTATCTCGTCGAACTTGGCCGGGTCAAACCCTTCCATCGGGGTGCAATCCACCTCCAGCTCGGCGGCCGCAATCATTGCAAAGCCAAGCGCGATATAGGCCTGGCGGGCAGCGTGCTCAAAGTTCACCTGGCTGTCGCGCGGCAGATAGGCCGCCTTCAGGTTCTCGTAGTAGGTGGTCAGCAGCTCGGAGGTGCCCCCGCGCTCGTTGGCCATCTGCTCGACAACGGCATCGATCCGCTCGGCCGTATAGTTGTCCCATGCGGCAAAGACCAGCAGGTGCGAGCCGTCGGTCAACTGCGCCTGGTTCCACGCATGAGGCTGCAATCTGGCGCGCAGCTCCTTGTTGCGAATCACAAACAGCTCAAACGGCT
Source organism: Phycobacter sedimenti (assembly GCF_038148855.1). Classification (NCBI taxonomy): domain Bacteria; kingdom Pseudomonadati; phylum Pseudomonadota; class Alphaproteobacteria; order Rhodobacterales; family Roseobacteraceae; genus Phycobacter; species Phycobacter sedimenti. The sequence continues at coordinate 213,763 of NZ_JBBVGR010000003.1, forward strand.
GCACACCGCTTGAGGTGGGGGCAAGGCGCACAGCTTCGATGATCTGGGCAACCTTGTCTTCAGGCACCGATTTTGCGGGGTCCATTTTCTTGGTGGCATAACGCCAGTTCAGTTTATCCAGCATTGCAGCAATCCTTCCAGCAAGAGGAGAGTTCTTTGCCATCGCCTAAATCAAACTGAACGGTTTAGTTCAAGTCCAGATCAGAACGGTGGAGATGATTTACGCAGCGTACAAAGCCTTCCCACAGCGAACAGACGGGGCCAAGCCCGCCCCATAGCGAAAAGGGGCACAGCCAACGTGCAGGCGCGCAGGCTTCTGCCGTCCCCTCGGCAGACAACAGACTCAGTCTTGTTTTTCCTTGATTGCGCCGATGGCCGCTGCGATGGCAGCTTCGATGCTCAGATCGCTGGTGTCGATCAGAACCGCATCTTCTGCCGGCTTCAATGGAGCCTCGGCGCGATTCATGTCGCGCTCATCCCGCGCTTTGACTTCGGCCAGAACGGTCTCGAAATCGCTGTCCGAGCCGCCCTCGCGCAACTCCAGATGACGCCGCTTGGCACGTACCTCGGCACTGGCGGTCACGAAAAGCTTCACCTCGGCGTCCGGGCAGATCACCGTGCCAATATCACGCCCATCCAGCACCGCGCCCCCTGCCCTACGGGCAAAACTGCGCTGGAAATCGACCAAGGCCTCACGGACCTCGCCGATCACGGCCACCTTTGATGCTGCCTGAGCAACCTCGGCCGTGCGCAGCCCCTCGACCTGCAGGTCCTCTGCCACCAGGGCCTGAGCGGCATCGATGGGTTTTTCACCGGCCAGCACCTTGGCCCCGACAGCGCGGTACAGAAGCCCGGTATCAAGGTGAGCAAAGCCAAAATGCGCCGCGACGGCCTTGGAAATCGTCCCCTTCCCGGCCGCGGCGGGTCCGTCGATTGCAATGGTGAAACGCGTGGTCATCCGAAGAGCTTCTCCAAAAGATCATTCATGGGTGAACTTGGCGCCCAGCGCGGTCATCAAAGGCTCAAAGATCGGGAAGGACGTGGCAATGGGGCCGCCATCGTCCACGGAGACGGCGTTCTGCGCCGCCATGCCCATGACCATGAACGACATGGCAATACGGTGATCAAGGAAGCTTTCGCAGGTGCCGCCGCCGGGCACACCTTCGGGGCCAAGACCCGTCACTGCCCACCAGTCTTCGCCCTCGCGCACAGCAACGCCATTGGCGCGCAGACCACGCGCCATGGCGTCGATCCGGTCGCTTTCCTTCACCCGCAGTTCCTTGACGCCCGCCATCATGGTTTCGCCCGAGGCGAATGCGGCAACCACCGACAGCACGGGATATTCGTCGATCATCGAGGCAGCGCGCTCGGGTGGTACCTCGATGCCCTTCATGTCGGGCGAGTATTTCGCGCGCAGGTCGGCCACGGGTTCGCCGCCCTCGATTCGCTCGTTCTCATAGGTCAGATCCGCGCCCATCTCGCGCAGTGTTGTGAACAGACCCGCGCGGGTCGGGTTGAGGCCAATGCCCGGCACCAGCACGTCCGATCCAGGCGTGATCAAAGCCGCACAGACCGGGAAGGCCGCCGAAGAGGGATCGCGCGGCACCGCAATCACCTGCGGTTTCAATTCGGGCCGTCCGGTGAGGGTAATGACGCGACCCTCGTCCGTTTCTTCGGTGGAGATCTCGGCGCCAAAACCTTCGAGCATGCGCTCGGTGTGATCGCGGGTGGCCTCCTGTTCGATCACCACGGTTTTGCCCGGCGCATTGAGGCCCGCCAGCAGCACGGCCGATTTGACCTGCGCCGAAGACACCGGCACCACGTAGCGCACCGGCACGGGATCAGCAGCCCCGACAATGGTCATCGGCAGCCGTCCCCCCGAACGCCCCACCGCCTGCGCGCCAAAAAGGGCCAAGGGGTCCGTCACCCGCGCCATCGGGCGCTTGTTCAGGCTGGCATCGCCAGTGAAGGTCACGGTGATCGGGGACGTCGCCATCGTGCCCATGATCAGCCGCACACCGGTCCCGGAGTTGCCGCAGTCGATCACGTTGTCCGGCTCGGCAAAACCGCCGACACCGACGCCGAATACCGACCAGTTGCCACCGCCATGGTTCACCACCTCGGCGCCAAAGGCCTGCATCGCCTTGGCGGTGTCCAGAACATCCTCACCTTCCAAGAGCCCCGAGATTTTCGTCTCGCCCACGGCCATGGCGCCAAGGATAAGAGAGCGATGCGAGATGGACTTGTCACCCGGCACCTCGGCCACGCCCGTCAGCGCGTCCGCACGGTGAGAGGTCATCGGGATGGGCGTGCCGTGTCCGGACATGTGGCTTTCCTTCGTCAGAGTATCGCTGTCCGCGTCCTGCGCAGACATGTTTCCGCTATCGGTAACGAATTGGCGCCGAGCGGTCCAGCGTAGATCAGCCCGATATCACCCCTTGCGGCGGAAGGTCAGATAATGGGGCGTGCGCCCTTCGCGCAGGGCCTTTTGTTCATAGCGGGTGGAGATCCAGTCCTCCCAAGGCTCGCGCCAGTCGGCGGGACGTTCGGCCAGCCATTCGAACCCGGCCTTTGGCACCTCTTCCAGCGTCTGGCGCACATAGTCGGGGATGTCCGTGGCAACGCGGAAGATCGCGCCAGGTTTCAGGCAACGGGCCAGAGGCTCCAGATGCTCCTGCGTCACGAACCGGCGGCGGTGATGGCGTTTCTTGGGCCAGGGATCGGGGTACAACAGGAAGGCGCGCGCGATCGACGCCTCGGGCAGCACATCCATCAGGTCGCGCGCATCGCCCGGATGCACGGCGATATTATCTGCGCCCGCCTTGCGGATCTTGCCCAGCAGCATGGCAACGCCATTGATGAAGGGCTCGGCGCCAATGATCCCCACATCCGGGTTGCTGGCGGCCTGATGCACCAGATGTTCACCGCCACCAAAACCGACCTCAAGCCAGACATCACGCCCACCAAAGAGCGCATCGAGGTCCAGTGGCGCACGGTCCGGATTCTCGTCCCAGCCTACGGCACCTGGGCTGAGCGCGCCCAGATCTTCCTCCAGATAGCGGCGCTGGCTGTCCTTCAGGGTCTTGCCGCTGAATCGGCCATAGAAGTTCCGCCAGGGCGCACCGCTGGCGTGTTTCTCGGCCGCATCGGTCCGCGCCGGGTGCACGGCAGAGGGTGATTTCTTGTCATCGGACATCGGGCGGGCCTTTTCATTGCCTGGGACTACGCGCCCCGTGGATCGGGACCAGTTGGAATGCTGCGCGCCCATCTGCCGCAAGCTGCCGCGCAGGTCAAGGCGACTGACTCCTAAGGCACCTTCTCCCGGAGTACGCCAGCCGCCACCAGACGAAGGCGAGAGGGATACCATTCATCATCGGGGCGCACCCGCAGGGTTTCGATCGCAAAGGCAGGCTCCACGCCGCGCGACACCAGGTAGGTCAGCTGTTCGTAGATCTCTTCCTGGGTGTCCTGATAAATCCACGACCCGAACTCGAAAGGGGTCGCCCAGTCCTCGGAATCGCGCCACTCGCGATAGTAGCTTTGAACCGCATCGGGCGCCCAGCTGCGCTGGTGAAACCCGATCTTGGAGCCAAGACGCATGCGACGCCGTTCCCCGGCAAGGAAGATGTCGACGCAGGCACTGACGCATTCACCCTCTACCGTTGTATTCAACCCGTGATCCATAATGATCCACGCAATCTCGGCCCCCGCGTAGACACTGCCACCACTGCTGTTGAGCTGCACCTCGGTAACCTGGGGATTGTCCGCCAGAACGTTGCGGAAGATGTCTATGTCCTCAGGGGTGATCTCGGCCAACGCTCCGGAGATATCGGTCTCCGTGTCAAAGATCAGAACTTCTCCATGGATTCGGAACTTCTGCGGCAGGGGGGCCTTGGCCATTGCAACAAAAGGCATCACGGCCAAAAACGGGAGCAGGAACAGGCGCTTCATGGTGTCGGGCAATCCTTCATGCGAGAGGCGGTGCTGCCGCCAGACTAGTCGGGCCTTCGCGTTCGGCTCAACCCTGCATCTATTGGCCACGCAGGTACGATTGCATCCCAGATCGCATGATCAACGAAATGGGGCGGACCCAAGGCCCGCCCCACAGCATTTGTCTACTGAAACCGATACCGGATCAGACAGCCTTTTTCAGGGCCTCTACCAGATCGGTGCGCTCCCAGCTGAAGCCGCCATCGGCATCCGGTTCACGGCCAAAATGACCATAGGCTGCGGTGCGCTGATAGATCGGCTTGTTCAGACCCAGATGGGAACGGATGCCCCGCGGGCTGAGATCCATCACCTGATCAATGGCCTTTTCGATATCCGCCGGCGCGACCTCGCCCGTGCCATGGGTGTCGGCATAGATCGACAGCGGCTGGGAGACACCGATCGCATAGGACAGCTGGATGGTGCATTTATCCGCCATGCCCGCCGCAACGACGTTTTTCGCCAGGTAACGCGCCGCGTAGGCTGCCGAGCGGTCCACCTTGGTCGGATCCTTGCCAGAGAAGGCGCCACCACCATGCGGAGCGGCACCGCCATAGGTGTCCACGATGATCTTGCGACCGGTGAGGCCCGCATCGCCATCGGGGCCACCGATCACGAACTTGCCGGTCGGGTTGACGTGCCAGACGGTCTGATCGGTCAACCAACCCTCGGGCAGAACCTCGCGGATATAAGGATCGACGATGGCGCGGATGTCGGCAGAGGTCAGGCTTTCATCCAGGTGCTGCGTCGACAAGACGAGCGAGCTGATGCCCACCGGCTTGCCATTTTCATAGATCACCGAAAGCTGGGACTTCGCATCCGGCCCAAGCGCGGGTTCGGTGCCGTTCTTGCGCACCTCGGCCAGACGGCGCAGGATCGCGTGGCTGTATTGCAGAGGCGCAGGCATCAACGCCTCGGTCTCATTGGTGGCAAAGCCGAACATGATGCCCTGATCGCCGGCGCCTTCGTCCTTGTCTTCGCTCGAATCCACACCCTGTGCGATATGGGCGGATTGTTCGTGCAGCAGGTTGGTGATTTCCACAGTCTCGTGGTGGAATTTTTCCTGCTCGTAGCCGATGTCCTTGATGCAGGCACGGGCGATCTCATCGATCTTGCCCATGTAGTCGTGCAGTTTGTCCTGGTCGGACAGCCCCACCTCGCCCCCGATCACCACACGGTTTGTTGTGGCAAAGGTCTCGGCGGCAACGCGTGCCTCGGGCTCTTCCGCGAGGAAGGCATCCAGTACGGCATCAGATATCCGGTCACAAACCTTGTCCGGGTGGCCTTCGGAAACGGATTCCGAAGTGAAGATGTAGTTAGCGCGGGTCATGAAAAGTGCTCCATTTGTGTTTTACCTCACCACGCCAGGAAGCCGTTGTGGGAGGAATCACTGCTCAGTAAGCAGGCTCGTGCCTGTCGTCAATCTTTTTGCAGAAATGGGTTGAGCAGCTATGAACGTAGTGACGAATTTGTACCTCTGAGAAATCCGAAACCCGCCAAGAGCAGGGACAGGGCAAGAACAGGCCAATCACCGGTCCGACTGTAGAGCGTTGCGGGCAAGGCCCTGGGCAGCACAACATCCACATGGCCCGCTTCCCCCAGCGGCAGCGACGGGCCGAGGCGCCCGTAAGGATCGATCAAGCCCGAAACCCCTGTGTTGGCGGCGCGCAGCATCGGCAGCCCTTGCTCGGCCGCGCGCATACGGGCCTGCACCAGATGCTGATAAGGGCCCGACCGGGTACCAAACCAGGCGTCATTGGTGATCTGCACGAGAACATCGGGACGGGCGGGCGCCGCGCGCACATCCTGCGGAAACACCGCCTCATAGCAGATCAACGGCAAAGCCGCCCCGACCGGCAGATCCAGCAGCCGCGCGCCGGGGCCGGCGGCATAGCCAGCCCCCGCCTGCGAGGCAAAACCGTGAATCCCAAAACGCGCCATGACATCTCCGAAGGGTATGTATTCTCCGAACGGGACAAGGTGTGCCTTGTCATAAAGCGCCTGCACGGTGCCCTCCGACCCCAGATAGGCAGCGGAGTTGTAATAGGCTCCGCCCTCTTCGCGCTGGATCCCAAGGAGCAGAGGCACGCCTGGCGCGGCCTGATGCACCGCCTCAAGCGTGCCTTGCGCATCGTTCAGCAGTTGAGGAACCGAGGTTTCGGGCCAGATGATCATGTCCGGCCGCGGGCCTTCGGCGTTGAAGGCCATGGCCCGGCGCACGAAATCCCAGCGGAAATCAGGATGCCATTTCTTATGCTGCGGCGCATTCGGCTGCACCAGGCGCACGGTGTGATCGGTCGTCTCAGGCGCAGGCGGCGTTGGCCACAGGGTCACCAGAGCGGCCAGCATGGCGCCGGGCAGCACTGCGATCGCCAGTCGTTCCCGCACAAACGCCAGCGGCAAGAAAGCTGCGAGTGTCAGCACGGACAGCCCGTGGGGACCAATCCAGGGCAAAAGCTGCGCTGCGGGCGTATCGATCCAAAACTGACCAAAGGCCGCCCATGGAAAACCGGTCAGCACATAGGCGCGGGCAAATTCAGCAAGGCTCAACAGCCCCGTCAGCAGCAGTAGGCGCGGGCCACCACGGGCAAAGCGTACCGCCCCGGAAAAGGCGGCAGCCCAGAACAACGCCAGCCCAGCGGCCAGAAACAATAGCGCAAAAGGGGCCATCCAGGCGTGGCGCTCAGGATCAACCAGAAATGGCTCGATGATCCATGCAAGTCCGAGCGCGAAATACCCAAGCCCGAAACCCCAGCCGAGCAAGGCCCCACGCCAAGGGCTTGTGGCGCGCAGCACAAGCGCGCCGATCCCGCCCAAGGCGATGGGCACCGCCCAGATACAATGCGTAGGAGCCAGCGCCAAAGACATCAGCGCGCCCAGACCGAGGGCCAGAAGGCCGGGCAAAGCAGCATCCCGGCTCAGGCGCAATCGCGGCATCATTCCGAGGTATTGGGCACCAGAACCCGGAGCCTTTTGATCCGGCGGGGGTCGGCATCCACCACCTCGAACTCGGGGCCGTCAGGATGCACGATCACCTCACCCCGCGCGGGCACACGGCCAGAGAGCATGAAGACCAGCCCTCCCAGAGTGTCGATCTCTTCCTCGTCAACATCGTCATGGCTGGTCAGTGAAATTCCGATCTCGGCCTCGAACTCGGCCAAAGGCGTACGGGCCTGTGCGATGTAGCAGCCGGTCTTTTCGCGGAACCAGGTCTGATCCTCGCCGGTGTCGTGCTCATCCTCGATCTCGCCGATCACCTGTTCGATCAGATCCTCGATCGTCACCAGCCCGTCCACTCCGCCATATTCGTCGATCACCAGCGCCATATGGCGCCGCTCGCCCTGCATCTTGGCCAAGAGGACGCCAATCGGCATCGAAGGCGGCACGAACAGCAGCGGGCGCAGCATCTTGCGCAGATCGAAGGCTTCTTCGCCGCAGTTGAAGCCGTGGGTCAGTGCAAAATCCTTGAGGTGGGCAAAACCAAGCGGAGTATCCAGCGTTCCCTCGTAGACCGGCACGCGGGTGAACCCGCTTTCGCGAAAGACCTTGACCAGGTCCTCACTGTCGGTTGTCACGGGAACGGCCACGATCTCGGCCGAGGGGATGGCAACGTCCTCCACACGCATTCGGCGCAGATTGATCATGCCATGAGGTCGAACCTCTGGCGCGGTGCCCTGCTCCTCTTGTGGAGCATCTGCCGCAGCCGTTGGCGCGAGGGAGCCCAAAAGACGACCAAAGAATCCCGTCTTTTCGTCGTTATCCGCGCCGAACTCTGTACCGTTTGTGTGGCCCGCGAGAGCCTCACTCTCTACCTGCAGCGCGCTATGCGCTGCGTTAGAACTGCCTTCTATGTCGCCCATCTATCCTATCCACTATGCCCCTTCAGGGACTTCCACCTTCCGTATATGGGTTATCGATACCCAGTTTGCCAAGTATTTCGACCTCAATAGCTTCCATTACTGTAGCGTCCGGGTCGCGGACGTGATCGTAGCCCAAAAGATGCAACACTCCATGAACAAGCAAATGTGTCAGATGATCGGCCAGGGATTTGTCCGCGGCATCCGCCTCACGCTGGCAGGTTTCAAAAGCAATCGCGATATCACCTAGGCAAATCTCACCCGTAAAATCTGGCTCTGGCGGCAGGGGCGTTCCACCCGGCGCCTCGGGGGACAGATCCTCGGCCGGCCAACTCAAGACATTCGTCGGAGTGGGCTTTTCGCGGAATTCCGCGTTGAGATCGGCAATGCGCGCATCATCGCAGGCCAGCAGCGAAATCTCGCACTCATCCATCTTTAGCCCGAAATGATCGAGCGCCGCTTTGATGGCACGTTCAGCCATGGGCTCAAAGTCGCCCTCGCCCCAGCGCGTCTCCTCAAGGGAAATCTCAAGTGTCATGACGCAGCTCTACCTATGCGGCCGGCGTGTCGGCATCATAGGCTTCGATGATGGCGGCAACCAGCGGATGACGCACCACGTCCCGCGCGGTGAAATAGTTGAAGCTGATCTTCGGAATCGACGTCAACAGCCGCTCGGCATCAGCCAGCCCCGAGGGCACTCCGCGCGGCAGATCCACCTGGCTGCGGTCCCCGGTGATCACCATGCGCGAGCCTTCACCAAGGCGGGTGAGGAACATCTTCATCTGCATGGTGGTGGCGTTCTGCGCCTCATCCAGCACTACAAAGGCGTTGGACAGCGTACGCCCCCGCATGAAGGCCAAAGGCGCAATCTCAATGGTTTTCTCTTCCTTCAGCTTGGCCAGCTGTTTGCCGGGAAGGAAGTCGTTCAGCGCATCATACAGCGGCTGCATGTAGGGATCGACTTTCTCTTCCTGGGTTCCCGGCAAGAAGCCGAGCCGCTCTCCCGCCTCAACGGCGGGACGACACAGGATGATCTTGTCGACCTGGCCGGTGATGAACATGCTGACGCCCACGGCGACGGCCAGATAGGTCTTGCCGGTGCCGGCAGGACCAATGCCAAAGGCCATCTCGTGTTCATAAAGGGCTTTCACATAGGCCTTTTGCGCATCGGTGCGCGGCTCGACCAGTTTCTTGCGTGTCTTGATCTCGACCTTGCCACCGCTGAACATCTCAAGCTGGCTACCGCCATCCGCCGCATCGGCCTGCTCCATGCGCAGTTCGCGGTCCACATCCGCGGGCTCGACACTGCGCCCTGTCTCGAGCCGGTCATAAAGCGCCGTCAGAACGGCTGCGGCCTGTTCGCGCCCGCCTTCTTCGCCCATCACGGACAAAAGATTGCCGCGGCGCAGGATCTGCACCCCCAGCTTTTGCTCGATTTCGGCGATGTTGCGATCGTATTCACCGCACAAGTCTATCAGCAGGCGATTGTCGGGAAATTCCAGCAGCACTTCATGTGCGGTGTCGGGATGGGCGTGGTGCGACGGGGTCTGGGCGCTGGTGGCCAATCTGCGGTCCTCTGCTTGAGTGTCTCCCTTCAATGTGAACCTCTCGGCCACCATGCGCAAGCGCAGGTGCGAAAAATTCACAGAGGTGAAACAAAAACAGGCAAAAGAAAACAGCCGCCCCAAAGGGGGCGGCTGCATAATTGGATTTGAACGGGATCGATCAGAGAGGATCGCCGAAGGTCGAGCCGGATTTGAACGGGCCGGTTGCAACATTACGCGGCAATTCGCTGTTGCAGACAGGCTTGCCATCCGGGGTACGGCGCAGGTCCGCATAACCTTCGACACCGTCATCGATGATCCAGTGCTCGCAGCCCGCAGGATCGACCCAGATGCCTGCCGTCAGCTGTGACAGATCCCCGCTTTTGCCATCAAAGATGTTCTGGTCGCGAGTCTTGTCCGTGACATCGCCACAGGCCGCAACGGACAGCGCCAGGCACAGGGCGGCGGCTCCTTTGAGAATGGTCATCCAGTAATCCCCCTAGCGCACACAGTAGATTTCGACGCGGCGGTTCTGCGCCATGTTTGCCGCGCTGGTGTTCGGCACACGCGGCTCACGCTCGCCATAGGCGCGAATATCGCCGACCCGCGCGCCGGCGGATTTGGCCACCTGCGCAACGGCATTGGCGCGGCGCTGCGATAGGCCGATGTTGTATTCATCCGACGCGCGGCTGTCGGTATGACCGGCGATCACGAAATAGCGGGTCCCCGGCTTGGCCTTCTGGAAGAACTCTGTCAGGCGCGCACGGCCAGCGGCGTTGATATGATGTTTGTCGGTCGCAAAGAACTGATCCGTCGGCATCATGCCGCAAAGCTGCCCCCGGCGGCACACCGGCTTTCCGTCCGGGGTCACGTGCGGGGTCATGTAGCCTTCGGCCCCGTCGTCCATGACCCAGTGTTCACAGCCGTCCGGGTCAACCCAGATTGTAGGCACATAACGCTCGCCCCGCACCGTACGGGTCTGCGAATCCTGCGCCGACACGGGCGCCGTCAACAGGCTGAGCGCGGTCGTGGCAGCGACCAGTACAGCGCCTGCGGTTTTCATGTTGAACTTCAGCACAACCAGATTTCCTTCACCTAAGTCCCCCGGAGTTTGCCGCATCATGCGTTAACGCTCAGGCTATCATCAAATTCAATATATACTCGCAAAACTACACGAATTTCCCGCAGATTGCGTGCCATGATGAGATTTTTTTCACGAAACTATGCGGTTTTCGCCAACACTCAAACCCGTTTCCTAAAATTGTTCTCGAAATGGATGCAATAAAGACTCACCTCCTCGCCCACCTCCACTGGCCAAGAGGTGTACCACTTGCTCGTTTCATGTGAGACCGTCGGCGCGATCACGCGTTACCCGATCAACTCGCCCGCGAGAGAGTTTGCCCCGGACGAGACGATGCGCACCCGCGCAAGATCGCCGATCTGCCGGTCGCAATCGGCAACGTGGACCGCATGCAGGTAGTCGGACTTGCCAACCATTTGCCCCGGAAAACGACCCGCCTTTTCAAAGAGAACGCCAACCTCACGCCCGACCATACTGTCCTGAATTTCACGCTGCTGACGCGTCAGAAGGGCCTGCAGGCGCTGCAGACGTTCATCGGCCACGGCAGCCTCAACCTGTGCGCGTTCTGCCGCCGGCGTGCCGGGACGGGTCGAGTATTTGAAGGAATAGGCAGTGCCGTATTTCACTTCCTCGATCAGGTCGAGCGTCGCCTGAAAATCCTCTTCGGTCTCTTCGGGGAAGCCGACGATGAAATCGCCCGAAATCAGGATGTCGGGGCGCGCGGCGCGGATGCGTTCGATCAGACGGATATAGCTTTCGGCGGTATGGCTGCGATTCATCCGCTTCAGGATCCGGTCCGAACCGGCCTGCACCGGAAGGTGCAGATAGGGCATCAGCTTTTTGCAGGTGCCATGCGCCTCGATCAGGTCGTCCATCATGTCGTTGGGGTGCGAAGTGGTAAAGCGGATGCGCTCCAGCCCGTCGATCTTGTCCAGCTCCCAGATCAGCTGCGCCAGGGTCCAGTCTGCGCCATTCGGTCCCTCGCCGTGGTAGGCATTGACGTTCTGCCCCAGGAGCGTGATCTCGCGCACGCCGCGCTCAACCAGTTCCTGCGCCTCGGTCAGGATGCGCGAGACCGGACGAGAAACCTCGGCACCACGGGTATAGGGCACCACGCAGAAGGCACAGAACTTGTCGCAGCCTTCCTGTACCGTCAGAAACGCCGTCGGGCCACGCTTTGCCTTGGGGCGGTTCTTGAGCTTCTCGAACTTGTCCTCTTCGGGGAAATCGGTGTCGAGCACCTTCTCCCCTTCACGCGCCTTGGCCTCCATTTCCGGCAGGCGGTGATAGCTTTGGGGGCCGACCACCAGATCGACCAGTGGCTGGCGGCGCATGATCTCTTCACCTTCCGCCTGCGCGACACAGCCCGCGACACCGATCTTCAGATCCGGCTTTGCAGCCTTCAGCCCCTTGAACCGGCCCAGCTCGGAATAGACCTTTTCCGCGGCTTTCTCGCGGATATGACAGGTGTTCAGCAGGATCATGTCGGCATCATCGGCCGATTTCGTCTCAACATAGCCCTGCCCGCCCAGCGCTTCGGCCATGCGTTCGCTGTCGTAGACATTCATCTGACAGCCATAGGTCTTGATAAACAGCTTCTTGGGCGCGCTCATGGGTTCATAGCCTTTTAGCAGGACACGACGGATCAGCGGCCTGCCTTACAGGGGAATGACGCCGCTTGCAATGCGCGCGCTGATACCCGATTTTGAGGGCAAATGCCAGAACGGCAGGAGCAGAACCCCGTGACCTACCCCACCCTTGACGACTTTCTCAATCGGAAGTGTGCCCTTCTGGAAAAGGGGCCGGTTGCACTGATTTTCGTCGAAGACGACGTTGAGATCGCAACCACCCTGCGTCACCATCTGCAAAGCGGATTTGAAACCGTCGTGGCCTTCATACCGGATGCGTTCGACCTGCCCGAGGCGGTTGCGAGCAAGGTGCATCGGATCGCCTTTGACTGCGCCATTGCCGAAGACGTCTTTGCAGCCATCAACCGGGTAATCCGCAGCGCCACGCCGGGATGCTGGCTTTATTACTGCTACAACGCCGAGTTCCTGTTCTTTCCCTTTTGCGAAACACGTTCCGTCACTGAAATGCTGCGTTTTCACAGCGAAGAAAAGCGCGATGCCATGCTGACCTATGTGGTTGACCTTTATGCAGGCGATCTGGCCACGCACCCCAATGCGGTAGCGCTGGATGATGCCTACCTGGACAAATCCGGCTACTATGCCCAGGCCCGCTACCTTGGCACAAACAGCACCCCCGAAGAGCGCCAACTGGACTTTTTCGGGGGCATGCGTTGGCGGCACGAAGAGCATATTCCGCATGCCAGCCGCAAAATCGACCGCATCTCCCTGTTCCGCGCCCGCGCAGATCTGGAACTGCTGCCCAATCACACGTTCAACGTGCCGGAATACAACACATACGCCTGCCCCTGGCATCACAACCTGACGGCGGCCATCTGTTCCTTCCGAACAGCCAAAGCGCTGAAACGCAACCCAGGTTCGTCCTTCGACATCCAGACCTTCCGCTGGCACAATTCAGTGCCATTCGAGTGGCACTCTCGGCAACTCCTGGATCTTGGCCTGATGGAGCCCGGGCAATGGTTCTGAGGTAGCGCCCTCAGAATCCACTACCGCTGCAACAAAACCGGGAACCAGTCCTCGCGCAGGCGCTGGCCGGGCTGCATGTCATGGCCCGGATAGGGCGGTGAGGTACGGCCCGGGCGCTCGACGTACCGCGCATCCTCCCCCACAAGACGCAGGGAGAACGCACGGCGGCGCTGGTCTGAGGTATTGCCGCGTGCGCCGTGCAGGGTACGATAGTTGAAGGCCACCGCATCGCCCGGCTCCATCTCCCATTCCAGCACCCGCATCCCCTCGGCATCCGGGTCAGGTACGGGCATGTACTGCCCTTCGTCCGGGAAGAACCCCTCCTCGGACACCCAGCGGGTCGGCAGCACTTCCTTTTCCCAGGCGTGCGATCCCGCCACACAGCGCAAGGACGCCTCGCGCACGGGATCGAGCGGCGACCAGAAGCTGATCGTATGCTGGCCTTCGACAAAATAATAGGGGCCGTCCTGATGCCATGGCGTCGCCATCGAGGTGCCCGGCTCCTTCACCAGCACATGATCGTGGAACATCTGCACATAGTCAGACCGCATCAGATCGGCAGCCACCTCGGCCACCGGAGAGGTCGTGATCGCCTCCTCGAACTCGGGAATGCGGGTCCAGTTGCAATAATCGTCAAAGAACCGCCCGGTCTGGCCCGCCTTTTCATTGTTGGACGCATAGGGGCCGGGCGAACGCATGTTTTCCTCCACCCCGGCGCGCAGCAGCTCCAGCTGATCGCGGAATAACCCGCGCACAAGCACAACCCCGTCGCGCTGGTACTGGTCGATGTGGTCCTGGGTGATGAGGGGGTGAATCATTACGGCCTCCGACGATCATTCCGGCATTTGGCCAGAGCCTGCCCCCGATCCGCGCCGGGTTCAAATGCTATCTGATGGCAAAGCCACAATAAAAAACGCCCTGCGGATCATCGCAGGGCGGGGCGTACCGAAGGGAACCGGATCACTTCTTGCGCAGGCGGATCACCACGTCGACCGAGGCAATCTCCATACCCTCAGGAGCGTCCGGCAGACTCTGGATCACCAACTGGTCCGATGGCGCATCGGTGACGCGGCCATCCTGTTCCCAGTAGTAATGAGGGTGATCATGGGTATTGGTGTCGAAATAGCTTTTCGACCCGTCCACGGTGATTTCCTGCAAGACCCCCGCATCGCAAAAGGCGCGCAGCGTGTTGTAGACGGTCGCCAGAGAGACTGCATCGCCCCTGTCCTTGGCTGCCTCAAACAGGCTTTCGGCGGTGACATGGCGGTGATTGCCATCCCCGACCAACAGCTCAGCCAGAGCCACCCGCTGCCGGGTCGGCCGCAGTCCGGCCCGTCCAAGCCATTTGGTTGCCAGATCTTCGCTAATTGGCGTCATGTGCAGATCCTGCCTCGCGTTGCTGACCGTATATATAGGGCCATTGACCCACCGTTTTCAAATGGATTCCCTGTAGAATGCCGATGACACCCCCTGCTGCGACCCCGTGTCCCGGCGCGGGCCCACCCTTGCACAAGGCTTGCAGGACCCTTTGGCGCGATGCTACAGGAGGCCAGCAAAACACCAGACACCAAAGGCAGGAGAACCGCCAGCATGGCCGATTACCCGAGCAGCTTTGACAAAGACGACTTGCTGAAATGCGCCCGAGGCGAGCTGTTCGGCCCGGGCAACGCCCAGCTGCCCGCGCCGCCCATGCTGATGATGGACCGCATCACCGAGGTCAGCGCGGACGGCGGCGCCCATGGCAAGGGTCATATCCTGGCCGAGTTCGACATCACCCCCGACCTGTGGTTCTTCGACTGCCACTTCCCCGGCAACCCGATCATGCCCGGCTGTCTTGGTCTTGATGGGCTGTGGCAACTCACGGGCTTCAACCTCGGCTGGCGCGGCTGGCAGGGGCGCGGCTATGCCCTGGGCGTGGGTGAGGTCAAGCTGACCGGCATGGTGCGCCCCGACCGCAAGATGCTGACCTACAAGGTGGATTTCACCAAGGCCATCCAGACCCGCCGCCTGACCATGGGCGTTGCCGACGGCATCGTGGAGGCCGACGGAGAGGTGATCTACCAGGTCAAGGACATGAAGGTCGCCCTCAGCGAGAGCTGATGACCGGCACAATCCGGTGAGAAGATCAGGAGGCCCCGCGGGGGCCTCTTTGTTTTCGCGGATTACACTCACATCCACGAAACTCTGCTCCTGAGATCCAAAGCCTTGCTTTGCAACAGGCCTATTCAATCAGAGATTGGCAATGTAGAATTGAATTAAGCCAGATACTTGAGACTCATTATGCACTTATCTTTGAAGTTCTTCGCCGTCACTACTGTTGTATTTCTGGCTGCTTGCTCTCCCCCTCAATCAAAACCGAATTCAAAACCGAATATGGAGCCGATCCCGGATGGCGAAACAAATACGGCCGTCAGAGCCTTCTCAGACATTTGCTTGGGAACCCTTCCAAAATTCGAGCAGTCCTCCGCACATGCGGAACGCAATGGCTTGAAACCGCTGACTTCCAAAGGGGGAACCATTCATATCGATCCAAGGTCACCCCGGATCATGACTGACTTAGCAGAAAGTCATGGAATCAAATTGTGCAGCATTGCCTTCATGGGCTCCTCTAACATCCCAGATGTCCGGAAAGAATTCCTGCGGGAAGTCGTGCGCAAAACTGGTGGAGCTTCAGTCAGAGAGTTACCTGAACAAGAGGAATGGGTAGGCTACCACCTAACCAACAAGAGCGTTTTTAGCCATGCGGTGCAACCGAAAGGGAAACACACGCTTCACATTCTGATGATCTCTGAACCTGTTTCGATACCAGACCTAGCACTCTAGCCCGAAACACTGGGATGTGACGGTCAACTGCCATCCCCAACCCATCTTGCACCCATGCCCTGCACGGCCTAGTAAGGCACAAGGTATTAAGGGAGTGCATCTATGCGTCGCGTTGTCGTCACCGGTCTGGGGATCGTCTCCTCGATCGGCAACACTGCCGAAGAGGTTCTTGCCTCGCTCAAAGCCGGGACATCCGGCATCGTCGCCAGCCCCGAGATGGCCGAGCACGGCTTTCGCAGCCAGGTGGCCGGGACGCTGAAGATTGATGTCGCTGAACACGTGGACAAGCGCACCCTGCGGTTCATGGGGCCTGGTGCGGCCTATGCCCATATCGCCATGCAACAGGCCATCGCCGATGCGGGCCTCACCGAGGATCAGATCGTCAACGAACGCACCGGTCTTGTGGCTGGCTCTGGCGGGCCGTCCACCTCGGCCATGCTGACCGCGCATCAGACCGTGCTGAAAACCGGCGCGACCAAGCGGATCGGGCCGTTCGCTGTGCCCAAATGCATGTCCTCGACCATTTCCGCGAACCTTGCCACAGCCTTCAAGATCAAGGGGATCAACTATTCGATCACCTCGGCCTGCTCCACCTCGCTGCATTGCATCGGCAACGCGGCCGAGCAGATCATGATGGGCAAGCAGGACGTGATGTTCGCAGGCGGCGGCGAGGAGCTGGACTGGACCCTCTCGTGCCTGTTCGACGCCATGGGCGCGATGTCCTCGAAATATAACGACACGCCCGAAAAGGCCTCGCGCGCCTTTGACCAGAACCGCGACGGGTTCGTGATCTCGGGCGGCGGCGGCATCGTGGTGCTGGAGGATCTCGATCACGCGCTGGCGCGCGGCGCCAAGATCTATGCCGAGGTCACGGGCTTTGCCGCCACATCGGACGGGCACGACATGGTGGCCCCCTCTGGTGAAGGCGGCGAACGGGCGATGCGGCTGGCCCTGTCGACCCTACCCAAGGGGCGCAAGGTTTCCTATATCAACGCCCACGGCACCTCGACCCCGGTTGGCGATGTGGGCGAGGTCGAAGCCGCCCGCCGCGTATTCGGTGCAGGCAAGGTGCCGCCGATCTCCTCGACCAAGTCGATGACCGGCCATGCGCAGGGCGCTGCCGGCGCGCTGGAGGCGATCTTCTGCCTTCTGATGCTGGATAATGATTTCATCACCCCCTCGATCAACGTCGAAACCCTCGCCGAGGGGATCGAACCGGATGAGGTCGCCACTGCTTGCGTCGAAAACGCAGGGCTGGACAGCGTGATGACAAACAGCTTTGGCTTTGGGGGCACCAATGGCTCCATGGTCCTGAGCAAATACAAGGGATAAGCGCGCCATGTCAGGACAATTGACCGGCAAACGGGGCCTGATCATGGGCGTTGCCAACGAGCGATCCATCGCCTGGGGCATTGCCAAGGCGATGGCGGACGCAGGCGCCGAGCTGGCCTTTACCTATCAGGGTGAGGCATTCGGCAAACGGCTGGAGCCGCTGGCGGCCTCGGTGGGCAGCGATTTCATGGTCGATGTGGATGTGACCGACGATGCCTCGCTCGATACGGCCTTTGAACAGCTCTCCGCGCGCTGGCCGACGATCGATTTCCTGGTCCACGCGATTGCCTATTCCGACAAGTCCGAGCTGACCGGCCGGTTCATCAATACCAGCCGCGCGAACTTCAAGAACTCGATGGATATCTCGGCCTATTCCTTCATCGAGGTGGCGCGCCGCGCCTATCCGATGATGCAGGAAAACGGCGGCACGCTTTTGACCCTGACCTATGGCGGCTCGAACCGGGTGACCCCGAACTACAACGTGATGGGCGTGGCCAAGGCGGCCCTGGAAAGCGCAACGCGCTATCTGGCCAATGACCTTGGCCCCGAGGGCATCCGCGTCAATGCGATCTCTCCCGGCCCGATGAAGACGCTGGCAGGGGCGGCCATTGGCGGCGCGCGCAAGACCTATAAGCATACCGAGCAGAACGCGCCGATGCGCTCGAACGCGACGCTTGAGGCCGTGGGCGGCACCGCCGTCTACCTGGCGTCCGATGCAGGCGCTTGCACCACCGGCGAGATTATCCGCGTGGATGGTGGATTTCACATCCTCGGCATGCCGCAGCAGGACAACCTGTAAGGCATTGCTGCCAGGCGATTGCGATTACGGGCGTCTCAGCAGGGCGCCCTTTTCTTTTGCCATGGTCAATAGTCAGATCAGGTCTGATCCTGCCCCGCATCTGCGGCGGCACCCTGATCCTTCTCCTGCACCTTGCGGCGTGAGCGCGCCAGCCCAGCCTGAAATCCCTCCCCATCCCCGAATTCGGAGAACTCGGCATAACGGGCATGCGCCCCTTCGACCCGAGCGGCATGTTTGATCGGGCACCAGTAGGCCTCGGTCCGGCTGGCGACCTCGCGCACCCAGGCGATCACCCCGTTGCAATAGCCGCAATAGACGCAATTCAGTTTCTGGATCCAGTTGAGATAGGCCAGATGCTGCCGGTCCATGCGGATGTAGTCGCCCTGAGGCACCTTGGGGATTCCGTAGACCGGGAAACAGGCGGCCTGATAGACGGCTACGAAGAGATGCAACAGCACGAAAGGAATGATCAGGCTGTAGATGAACGGTGCCGTCAGCAGCACCATGGGACGTGTATAGGCGAGAAAACGCAGCCAGCGGATCCGCAGCGCCCGGTGCTGGCGACGGGCCTCTTCCTCCCAGACGATCCTGCCGTTCTCCAGCCTGTACTGAAAGGCCGCGCGCTTGTCGGCAATTTCGTCTTCCAACTCGTCCTGAAGGGCCCGCATCCGCGCCAGAAGGTCGTCCATTCGCGTGCTCATTCTCTGCCCTCCGGATTTGAGCGGACCATCACGGGTCACTCCTCTGCAGCCTGTGCCAAACTATATTGTTGCGGCCTGCCATTCGGCAATGAGCGCCCTCATGATGTCCTCTGCCGAGCCCGTTCGGGCACGCGGCGCGCCCATCCCGGCCCATTGCGCCCCAAAGCCAGCGATCCCGGCAGATTTGGCAGCGGCGTTAAGAGCCTTTCCCGCGTCATAGGCGATCGGATAGTCCGGTGGCACAGCTCTGGCGTTTTCCGCAGCCCAGGCAGTGAATTCATTTGCAAGACAGCGCGCCGGGCGGCCGGAGATGGCATCGGTCATCGTCGTGTTCTGTGCCGCGTCCGAATGCAACGCGGCGCGGTATACGGTATCGGCCAGACTTTCATCGCAGTCGATAAAGGCAGTTCCCAGCTGCGCGGCCACCGCGCCAAGGCTCAGGGCTTTGGCAATGTCGGCCCCATCCATCAGCCCGCCAGCCGTGACAACCGGAATGTCCAGTTCGGCCACCAGGGTACGGGTCAGCTCAAAGGCGCTCAGGCGTGCATCCTCTGCCTTGGGATCAAAGAGGCCCCGATGGCCTCCCGCCTCCCACCCCTGGGCAATCACGGCATCGATGCCGACTGCGGCAATGGTTCGTGCCTCCGAGAGAGAAGTGGCCGTTGCCATGAGGACAACACCAGCTGCTTTCAAATCACGGACCACATCCGACGGGGGCAGCCCGAAGTGAAAGCTGACAACCGCGGGTCGCTCTGACAGCAACATCTGCTGCATCGGCTCATCAACGACAAAACTGGAATATATCTCCGCAAGGGTACCGGGCGGGCGCGCACCAAATCGCTCGAAAACAGGCCTCATCAGGCCGCACCAAGCCGCCTCACGTGCAGGATCCGACTGAGCAGGCAGGTGGCAAAAGACATTAACATTAAAAGGGGAACCCGTAAGCGCGCGCGTCCGATGGATCATGTCCCGGGCCTGGCCCACAGCTGACGCGCCGATCCCCAAAGCCCCCAGCCCCCCCAAGGCGCTCACACTCGCCGCCATGGCCGGGGAGCTGACGCCCGCCATGGGGGACTGAAAGATCGGAACCCTGAGCCCCAGTTTTGCGATCAGGCCGTCAGGCATATTGCTTCCCTTTGTGCTCAATGGATCATGGGTAGGAAAGCGACTTGCCCACCACAGTACAAGGGCGAAATCAGAGGAACGAAGGCGTCAAATGGCTCCCGCCCGTCGCAAAGCCATCAAAGATGACCCTGCTCCCGTTAGGTCCGGCAGCGCGCATCGCGCGCTGCTTCCATCTGGCCGAGATCGGGTCAAGGGCGGCAAGGCCGCCACGCCACCGGCGTGACTTGCCCTTGAGGCGGTCTCGGCCAGATCAAACGCTTGTGTTGGTACCGATGGGGCAGATTGCCCCTTCGGCACCTCTCAGCAGCATCCTGCGCCGCGCAGCGGCGCCACGCCCAACGGAAAGGGGATGGATCTCTGATCCAGCGCCTTTGGGCGGGAGCACCCGTGCTGCGGCCCAAAGGCGCCGACGCGATCAGTTGATCGAGACCAACTCGATGTCGAAAACCAGATCCTTTCCCGCCAGCGGGTGATTGGCATCCAGCGTCACCGTCGACTCGTCGGCTTCGACCACGGTCACCGGCAGAACCTGTCCTTCCGGGGTCTGCATCTGCAGCTGAGTGCCTGGCTCCAGCGGAATATCCTCCGGGATCCCTTCGCGCGGGATGGCCTGACGCGCATCGGGGTTGGATGGCCCGTAAGCGTCTTCGCAGGCGATCTCCAGCGTCTTCTTCTCCCCTGCCGTCATGCCCGGCAAACCGGCATCCATGCCACCGATTACATGACCGGCGCCAACGGTGAACTCCAGCGGATCACGTCCCTCGGAACTGTCGAACACGGTCCCATCCGTCAGTCTGCCCGTGTAGTGGATGCGCACGGTATCGCCATTCTTTACCTCGGTCATGAGACCTCCAGTTTCTGCTATCGTTTTAAAGGGTCCGAAACTACAGGCTCAGCCTGCAATGTAAACCCGAAGCCGGACAAGCCGAGCAGGCCGCCGCAATGTAGCCGCCTCGACCCTAGGCCGATTGACACGATTGTGACCAGTACAAGTTCCGACTTTCGTTAGGGCTCCCTCCTGTGACAGTGTTGGCGCAACGGAGGATCCCATGCCTATCACAACCTGTGTATTCGATGCCTACGGCACGCTTTTCGATGTCGCCGCCGCGGCCCGCCAGGCCGCCTCTGAGCCAGAGTTCCCTCATCTTCAGGGCAGCTGGGCCGACCTGGCCAACCACTGGCGGCTGAAGCAGTTGCAATACACCTGGCTGCGCGCCGTGACCGGGGCCCATACGGATTTCTGGGAGGTCACGCAGAACGGGCTGGACTGGGCGCTGGAGGCAACGGGCCTCGCCGGAGATGCCGCCCTGCGCGAACGCCTCCTGGCGCTCTACTGGGAGCTTCAGGCCTATCCCGAGGTGCCCAGAATGCTGTCCCAATTGAAAGAAGCAGGTTTCAACACCGCGATCCTCTCCAACGGATCCCCCGGCATGCTTGAGGGCTGTGTACAATCGGCCAAAGTGGGCGCGGTGCTGGACGATGTGCTGTCGGTCGAAAGCGTCGGCGTCTTCAAACCCCACTCCAGCGTCTATGATCTGGTTGGCAAACGCTTCTCCTGCGCGCCCTCCGAAGTGCTGTTCGTTTCTTCCAACGGCTGGGATGCAGCAGCGGCCACGGGGTACGGGTTTGAAACCGCCTGGGTCAACCGCGTAGGCGAGCCGATGGACCGCCTGCCCTGGACCCCGAAACATGTCCTCAGTGATCTGACCACGATCCCCGATATCGCCAAAGGCTGAACCACAGTCCGCAGAAGGAAGTCCACCGCAACGATGCCGCATTTCACCACCTCGGACGGGCTGTCGCTCCATTACACCGATACCGGACAGGCGGACGCCCTGCCGCTGATCTGCCTGCCGGGGCTGACCCGCGACGGGCAGGACTTCCGCTATTTCGTACCCCATGCGATGCGTTACCGCGTGATCACGCTGGATGCGCGCGGTCGCGGACGCTCGGAGCATGATCAGAATTTTGCCAGTTACAACGTCATGCGCGAAGCACAGGATGTGACCGAGCTGATGAACCACCTCGGCCTTGAACAGGCGGCAATCCTGGGCACTTCACGCGGGGGGATGGTGGCCATGGTTCTGGCTGCCACTGCAAAAGACCGCTTGAGTGCCGTGGTGCTGAACGATGTCGGCCCCGAGATTCCACAAGATGGCATCGCGCGCATAATGGAATATGTCGGTCGCCGTCCCGCCGCCAAGACCCATGACAAGGCTGCCGAAACCCTGGCAGCCCTCATGGCCCCCGCTTTCCCGGACGTGCCCTTTGCGCGCTGGCGCGAAGAGGTAGAGGTCTTTTACGCCGAAACGCAAGACGGGCTAGGCCTGCGCTACGACCCCCACCTGCGCGATGCATTGCTGGCGCAGGCCAAGGCAGGCCCCCCACCCGATCTGTGGCCGCTTTTCATGGCGCTGGAGGGGCTGCCCTGCGGGGTGATCCGGGGGGCAAACTCGGATGTCCTGAGCCATGAGACCTTCCTTGAGATGCAGCGCCGTCTGCCTGCCTTGCAGGCGGTGGAGCTGGAAAACCGCGGCCATGTCCCCTTCCTGGATGAACCTGCTGCACTTTCCCTTATTCACTCCCTATTGGACCAGATTTGATGACAACCATTGCCATGATCGAAGCCGCCGCTGAGCGGATCAAAGGCCACGCCCGCAAGACGCCTCTCCTGTCTTCACCCTTCCTGGACGAGATCGCGGGCCGCCGCCTGTTGGTCAAGCCCGAATGCCTGCAGCACACCGGATCCTTCAAGTTTCGCGGTGGCTGGGCGGCGCTCTCTGCGATGGACGAAGAGACCCGAAAGCGCGGTGTTCTGGCCTTTTCCAGCGGCAACCACGCTCAAGGGGTCGCGGCGGCGGCAAAGGCCCATGGCGCGCCAGCGGTGATCATCATGCCCGCCGATGCGCCGCAGCTGAAGATCGACAACACCCGCGCACTGGGGGCCGAGGTGGTGCTTTATGACCGGGTCGGCGGCGAAAGCCGCGAAGACCTGGGAGATCACTATGCAACGACGCGCGGCCTCACGCTGGTCAAACCCTATGATGAGCCAGAGGTGATCGCAGGTCAGGGCACCGTCGGCCTTGAGATCGCCGAACAAGCCGCCGCAGAGGGCGTCACCTCGGGCGACGTTCTGGTCTGCTGTGGTGGCGGCGGCCTCACGGGCGGTGTCGCACTGGCGCTGGAGGCCCGCGCGCCGGGTCTGCGGGTGCGCCCCGCCGAACCCAAAGGGTTCGACGATGTCACCCGCTCGCTGCAAAGCGGCCGGATCGAAAGCAACGCGGCCACCTCTGGGTCGATCTGCGATGCCATCCTGACACCGGCGCCGGGGGATATCACCTTCCCGATCCTGTCGCTTCTATGTGGCCCCGGCATTGTCATCACCGAAGAGGAGGCGCTGCGTGCCATGGCGCTGGCCTTCCTGCGGCTCAAGATCGTGGTCGAGCCGGGCGGCGCCGCGGCCCTTGCGGCGGCGCTGTTCCATGGCGACCAGATCGAAGGGGACGCCGTGATCGCGGTCGCGACCGGAGGCAACGTGGATCCTGCGATGTTCATCCGCGCACTGGACTTCTGCGCCTGAGCAGAACCGGGGCGCCCCGCTCGCTTTACCTTCCCTTGCGTTCGCGGATATGGTGCGCCGGATACGTGACGGGGAGAAATATCATGCAAATCGCGGATCTGGGCGATGTCCAGCTGCACTATCGTGTGGACGGCGATCCCGCCGGAGCGCCCATCGTTTTTGCCAATTCGCTGGGCACCGACCTCAGGGTCTGGGACGCGGTGGTCGAACGTCTGCCCGCTGGCCTGAAGGTAATCCGCTATGACAAGCGCGGGCACGGGCTGTCCACAGTGCCACCCGCCCCCTATTCCATGGGCGCGCTGGTGCGCGATGCCGAGCGGCTCTTGGACCTTCTGAACGTCCGCGACTGTGTGTTCGTGGGCCTGTCCATCGGCGGCATGATCGCGCAAGGGCTGGCGGTGAAACGGCTCGACCAGGTACGTGCGCTGGTGCTGTCGAACACCGCCGCCAAGATCGGCACCGCCGAAATGTGGCAGGAGCGGATCAAGGCGGTCGAAGAGCAGGGTATCGAAGCCCTGGCAGACAACGTCATGGAACGCTGGTTCGCCAAGGAATTTCGCGCAACGCCCGAGCTGACCCTGTGGCGCAACATGCTGGTCCAGCAATCGCGCGCGGGATATGCGGGCTGCTGCGCGGCCATTGCGGGCACCGATTTCTACACGCCCACCAGCGGCTTGCGCCTGCCCTGCCTGGGCTTTGCCGGGGCCGAGGATGGCTCTACCCCGCCCGATCTGGTGCGCGAAACCGTCGACCTGATCCCCGGCTCGCAATTCCACCTGATCCGCCGCG
This sequence comes from Phycobacter sedimenti, assembly GCF_038148855.1. Lineage (NCBI taxonomy): Bacteria > Pseudomonadati > Pseudomonadota > Alphaproteobacteria > Rhodobacterales > Roseobacteraceae > Phycobacter > Phycobacter sedimenti. Next base: position 237,993 of record NZ_JBBVGR010000003.1, read on the forward strand.
CAGGCCATATCCCTTGCGTCGAGAAACCCGATGAATACACCCAGCGGCTGACAAGCTTCCTGAAGGAGATCGGACACATTGGCTGACTTTCTGCTGATCCACGGATCCTGCCACGGCGCCTGGTGCTGGCGCGACCTCATCCCCGCCCTGAAGGCGCGCGGCCACACCGCCCGCGCCATCGACCTGCCCGGCCACAACGACGGGCGTGACCTCGCCAGCGTGACGCTGGAAGAAACCGCCGAAGCGATCCTCATGGCCGCAGGGCCGGACACCATCGTGCTGGGCCACTCCTGGGCCGGCTATCCGATCTCGGCCGCCGCAGAAAAGGACCCGAGCCGCCTGCGCGGGCTGATCTATCTCTGTGCTTACGTACCGACCTCGGGCCTGTCGATGATCGACATGCGCAAACGCGGACCACGCCAGACACTGGCTCACGCGGTGATCAAGGACGAGGAGAGCAACAGCTACACCGTCGACCCCGCCGAAGTGCCGCGCCTGTTCTACCACGACTGCCCGGAAGAGGCCGTCACTTACGCGCTGGAACGGCTCTGCCCGCAGCCGATCCGCCCGCAGGATACGCCGCTGACCATTGGCAGCAACTGGGAGAGCACCTCCAAGGCCTATATCCGCTGCGCCAATGACCAGACCATCCCGCCCGAATACCAGGCCGATATGGTGAAGGACTGGCCCGAGGGCCGCGTCCACGTGATGGAGACCTCCCACTCTCCTTTCTTCGCCGCGCCGGACGCGCTGGCGGATCTGATTACCCGGATCGAAAAGGATCTCTGACATGGCCGGATCGGTATTTGACAGCCAGCTATACGGCGATCTTTTTCCGGCGGGCGATGTTGCCCGCCTGTTCAGCGACAGCGCCGAAATCCGCGCCATGCTGCTGGTCGAAGGCGCGCTGGCCAAGGCGCAAGGGGCGGCAGGCGTGATCCCCGAAATCAGCGCCGCCGCCATTCAGCGCGCGGTGATGGAGGTCGCGCTGGATCCCGGTGCCCTGCGCAAGGCCACTGGCCAGAACGGCGTGCCGGTGCCCGCGCTGGTCGCCGCCCTGCGCAGCGAGATGAACGCGCCGGAGCACGCGCAATACGTCCATTGGGGCGCCACCTCGCAGGACATCATGGACACCGGGCTGATGCTGCGCCTGCGTCAGGCCTTGGCCGCGATCGAAGCTGATATGAAGGCCGTTCTCGGCTCTTTGGCGGCGCTGGCCCGCACCCATGCGGACCTGCCCATGCCCGCGCGCACCTATGGCCAGCACGCAACGCCCACCAGTTTCGGCGCTGTTGTGGCCGCCTGGGGCGCGCCACTGATCGCGCTGTTGGAAGAGTTGCCCGCCCTGCGCGCCTCCTGCCTGCTGGTCTCCCTTACGGGCGCCGCCGGAACCGCAGGAGCGCTGGGACCCAAGGCGCCGGACCTGCGCGCTGCGCTGGCCGAAGGGCTGTCACTGGGTGATCCCGAACGCAGCTGGCACACGGACCGCAGCCCGGTTACGCGCATTGCCGACTGGATGGTCCGAGTGAATATCGCCCTTGGCAAAATGGGCGAGGATTGCATCGCGCTGGTGCAGACTGGCATTCAGGAAATCCGTCTTGGTGGAGCCGGCGCCTCTTCCACGATGCCGCAGAAACAGAACCCCGTGGCGCCCTCGACGCTGGTGGCACTGGCGCGGCAGGGAACGGGGCTTTTGTCGATCCTGCACGGCGCGTCGATGCAGCAACATCAGCGCGACGGGGCAGCATGGTTCACCGAATGGATGTGCCTGCCGCAGATCGTTCTGGGCAGTGCCAGCGCCGCCTCCACGGCCAAGGCGCTGGCTGCCGGGATCACGCCAAACGCGGATGCGATGGCCACCGCACTGAACAGCGGCCTCGACATGATCCACGCCGAGGCACTGAGTTTTGCCCTCACGGAAAGCCTCCCCCGCCCCGAAGCGCAGGCCGCCGTCAAACGGCTTTGCCTTGAGGCCAACGAGAGCGGAACGCCGCTTGGCACGCTGACAGCGCGAGAGTTTCCCGATCTGGACACTGGCGCATTGTTCGATCCTGCGCGGCAGCTTGGACATGCCCCTGCGGAAGCCTTGCGTTTTGCCGAAAAAGCCGCCGAAGTCTGCAAGGCGGAGTAAGCGGCCAGAAGGCGACCAGATGCGGCGCACGACAGAGGATTTGGACACCACATTGCATCGCCCGATGACACAGGCGGTGAGTGTTTTTTGATGCGCCTGCCGCTGGTCTTTGTACTGACGACGGTGATGATCGACGCCATGGGCATCGGTCTGATCATGCCGATCATGCCGAGCCTGATTGTCGAGGTGCAGGGCGGATCGCTCGCCGATGCCGCGATCTGGGGCGGGATCCTCAGCACCGCCTTTGCGGTGATGCAGTTCCTGTTCAGCCCGGTTCTGGGCTCGCTGTCGGATGCGATCGGACGGCGCCCTGTCTTGCTGGTCTCGCTCTTTGTGATGGCGCTCGATTACCTCGTGATGGCGCTGGCCGGATCGCTCTGGCTACTTCTGCTCGGGCGGATCGTTGGCGGGATCACGGCTGCAACTCACTCCACCGCAGGCGCCTACATTGCAGATATCTCGAAACCGCATGAAAAGGCCGCGAACTTCGGCCTTCTGGGGGCGGCCTTTGGTGCGGGCTTTGTGCTTGGCCCGCTGATGGGTGGGCTATTGGGCGAGATGGGCACCCGCGCGCCCTTTTATGCCGCCGCCGGTCTTGCGGCACTGAACTTTGCCCTTGGCTGGTTCGTGATGCGAGAGACAGTCACCGACGACACCCGCCGCGCCTTCAACTGGCGCCGCGCAAATCCTTTTGGTGCCTTTCGCGCCATGGCCCGCATTCCGGGCATCGCGCCCCTTTTGTGGGTCTACTTCCTCTATTCGGTGGCGATCTACGTCTACCCTGCGATCTGGTCCTACTTCAGCGCCGAACGCTTTGGCTGGCAGCCACAGGTGATCGGCCTGTCGCTGGGCATCTATGGCATCTGCATGGCGCTGGTGCAGGGCTGGCTGTTGCGCCACAGTGTGCGCTGGGTCGGAGAGCGCGGCACGGTGCTTTGGGGGCAGATGTTCGATTTCATCGCCTTTGGCGTTCTGGCTTTCATTGTTAATGGAACGCTCGCACTAGCGCTGATCCCGATTTCGGCACTGGGTGCACTGGTGCAGCCCGCACTTCAGGGGATCATGTCGCGCGCGGTGGCCGATAACCAGCAGGGTGAACTACAGGGCGTGATGACAGCGGTGCATGCGCTCTCGATGATCATATCGCCTCTGATGATGAGCGCGACCTTTGCCCATTTCACCCGCGACGGCGCGGCCATCTACCTGCCCGGTGCGCCCTTCCTTGTGGCGCTCGTGTTGATGATCATCGGCTGTCTCGTCTTCATGCGCAGCACTCACACCACCCGATAACTAATTCCGCTGCGTAAAACTGTCTTCCACAATACGATTTGCCAAATTCCCACTTGCAGCACGGTCCAGACCGCGCCACCGTGCGGAAAACGCGCCTGGCAACAGGGAGAAACAGCCATGCAAACCATCAAAGCCGCCGTCTGCCGCGAATTCGGTCAGCCCCTCGTCATAGAAGACATCCAGATCGCCGATCCACGCATGGGCGAGGTCCAGGTGACCCTGGATGCAGTCGCGATCTGCCACAGCGATATATCCTTTGCCGAGGGTGCCTGGGGAGGACATCTGCCAGCCGTCTATGGCCACGAGGCGGCGGGGACGATCACCAAGGTGGGCGATGGTGTGAACGGCTTTGCGGAGGGTGACAGCGTCGTCGTCACCCTTATCCGCTCTTGCGGAACCTGCCCCAGCTGTGCAGGCGGCAAGCCAACGATCTGCGAAACCCCCTATGACGGGGTGAAAAACGGCCCGCTGGCCACCGCCGACGGCGGCCCGCTCGAACAGGCCATGGCCTGCGGCGCCTTTGCCGAAAAAGTGGTCGTGGATCAGCGCCAGATCGTGAAAATTCCGGAAACCATGGCCAAGGACGTCGCCGCGCTGGTTTCCTGCGGGGTGATCACCGGCGTTGGCGCAGCAGTCAATGCAGCCGGTCTGCGAGCCGGGCAGGATGTCGTGGTGATCGGTGCCGGCGGCGTCGGCCTCAACGCCATTCAAGGCGCGCGCATTGCCGGTGCCCGCCGGATCGTGGCCGTCGACATGAGCGAGGAAAAGCTGGAGGTCGCCAAGGAATTCGGCGCCACCCATGGCGTTCTTGGCACACAGAAATCCCCCTGGCGCGCATCTTACAAGGCGCTGGGCGGCAGGGGCGCCGATGCGGTTCTGGTGACCGTGGGGGCCATTCCCGCCTATGAACAGGCGGTGCGTTATCTGGGCCGGGGCGGCAAGGCGGTGATGATCGGCATGCCCCATTCCGGCGCCAAGGCAGAATATGAACCCGTTGTCATGGCCGCCATCGGTCAGGGCCTTGTCGGCTCCAAGATGGGAGATGTCGTGATCCAGCGCGATATTCCCTGGATGATCGACCTTTATGAACAGGGGCGCCTGAAGCTGGACGAGCTGGTTTCCGGTCGGTGGAGCCTCGATCAGATCAACGAGGCGATCGCCGACACCAAGACCGGCTCTGCCCGGCGCAACGTGATCCTGTTCAACCGCTGACCGGCTGAGCGCAGCCCAAAGGAGCCATCCCATGAAGCTGCAGGACCTCGACATCATCGTGACCGCCCCGCCCGCACCGGGTTGGGGCGGGCGCTATTGGATCCTGGTGAAAGTAACCACCGACACCGGCATCACAGGCTGGGGCGAATGCTATACCGCCTCGGTCGGCCCTGAGGCCATGTGCCATGTGATCCGCGACGTCTTTCACCGGCACATGGAGGGGGAGAACCCGGAAAACATCGAACTGATGTTCCGCCGCGCCTATTCCTCGGGGTTTACCCAGCGGCCCGACCTGACGGTGATGGGTGCCTTTTCGGGACTGGAAATCGCCTGTTGGGACATCCTCGGCAAGGATCGGGGCCGCCCCGTGTACGCGCTCATCGGCGGACGGATGAATGACCGCATCCGCGCCTATACCTATCTCTACCCCCTGCCCAAGCACGAGATCTCCGCCTTCTGGACTTCGCCCGAAATGGCCGCCGAAAGCGCCGCAGAGATGGTGCGGCAGGGCTATACGGCGGTGAAGTTCGACCCCGCAGGCCCTTATACGATGCGCGGCGGCCATATGCCCGCGATGAGCGACATCAGCCAGTCCGTCGCCTTTTGCAAAGCCATCCGCGCGGCGGTGGGGGACCGCGCAGACCTTCTATTCGGCACCCATGGTCAGTTCACCACGGCGGGCGCCATTCGGCTCGGTCAGGCCATCGCGCCTTACCAGCCCCTGTGGTTCGAAGAGCCGGTTCCCCCCGATTCCGTGGGCCAGATGGCGCGCGTTGCCTCAGGCCAGCCCGTGCCTGTCGCCACGGGTGAGCGCCTGACCACCAAGGCCGAGTTCGCCCCGATCCTGCGCGAAGGGGCCGCCAGCATCCTGCAACCGGCACTTGGGCGCGTTGGCGGCATATGGGAGGCCAAGAAGATCGCGGCCATGGCCGAGGTCTATAACGCGCAAATCGCGCCGCATCTTTATGCCGGACCGGTGGAATGGGCCGCGAACATCCATCTGGCGGCCTCAATCCCGAATATCCTGATGGCCGAAAGCATCGAAACGCCCTTCCATGACGCGCTGATCAAGGGAACGATCCGGGTCGAGGAGGGCTTTGTCACCCCGCCAGATGCGCCGGGTCTGGGCATCGAGGTAGATGAGGATCTCGCCCGCGCGCATCCCTTTACCGGGGACGATCTGCACCTAAATATGCAGGAAGCGCCCTGCGACTATGTGAACGGCAATTCCTTTGCCGGAGGTGCCCCGCCGCTGCCGGAATAGGATCTGCGGCAGCGTGGCTTGTGCGAGCGGGGCAAAATAGTGCATTATACGGCGCAAGCTCTAGCGCAGGACTCTGGACCCGTGACCATTCAATCCCCCGATACGATTTCGCCGGATACCCCGATCGACATGGCGCAACGCGCGGCCGACGCAGCGGCATTCCTCAAGACACTCGCCCATGAGGGTCGTTTGATGATCCTGTGTCATCTAGGAACCGGAGAGAAATCAGTTGGGGAACTGGAAGCCCTTCTGGGCATGCGTCAAGCCGCCGTCAGCCAGATGCTGGCCCGCCTGCGCGATGAATCTCTGGTCGACACGCGGCGCGACGGCAAGACCATCTACTATTCCCTGAAAGACCAGAACACGGAAGAGATCATTTCACTTCTCTACCGCCAGTTCTGCGGCCCGCAATGAAGGCTCGGACAAGCCGTTTTGCCTCTATTCGACCAGAATACCTGCAACTGACACACTGTCTCTGACGGCGCTCTACGGCGATCGGTCCTCTCCCGCGCCTGTCCGGTCCTTTGCCTGCGGCAAAGCCACCGAAATCAGCCTTGGGCCCAGCGCGGCTTTGCCGCGCCAGGCCCAACTGGTACAGGGTATTCTTTGAATATCCTGAGACGGGCGGGAGCGCCCCCGCCCGCCCATTGAACCCACGGCTGGGTTAGCCGTCCGCCCGCAGGTTTTGGCGCTGGCGGCCGAGGCCTTCGATCTTCAGCTCCATCACGTCACCGGGTTTCAGGTAAACCGGATCGGGCTTCATCCCCATGCCCACGCCCGGAGGCGTGCCTGTGGCGATCACATCGCCCGGATGAAGGGTCATGAGCTGACTGAGATGGGAAATGATCTGGGCCACGGAAAAGATCATCTTGCCGGTGTTGCCGGTCTGCATGCGCTTTCCGTTCACATCGCAGGACAAAGCCAGGTTCTGCGGATCCGCGACCTCGTCCCGTGTCACCAGCCAGGGGCCAATGGGGCCGAAGGTGTCGCAGCTCTTGCCCTTGGTCCATTGCCCGGTCAGCTTGATCTGGAAATCGCGCTCGGAGACGTCATTGATCACGCAATACCCCGCCACGTGATCCAGCGCCTCGGCCTCGGTGACGTATTTCGCGGCCTTCCCGATCACGACGCCAAGCTCCACCTCCCAATCCGTGGCGGTGGATCCGCGCGGGATGACCACATCGTCATTGGGACCGGTGATTGCCGAATTCGCCTTCATGAACAGGATGGGGTGCTCGGGGATCGGCATGCCTGCCTCTTCGGCGTGATCGGAGTAGTTGAGACCAATGCACAGAAACTTGCCCACTCGGCCAACGCAGGGCGCCAGATCAATGTCGCCATCCACGACAGGCAACGACGCTGGATCCAGTGCGGCCAAACGGGCAAGCGCCGCGTCATCCAGCACCTCGCCCGTGATATCCGCAATGTGGCCGGACAGATCACGCACGACCCCGCCAGCATCCATCAGCCCCGGACGCACCGCGCCCTCCATTCGATACCGCAGCAGTTTCATGGCTGCCTCCCCCTCTTTTGCTTGTCTTGATTGCTTGTGTTGCCGCTTGCTACCGGAATTGCAAGGTCAGCTGGACACATAGCCCGCGACAACCTGCAGCAATTTGAAGGCCGTCGCCGCATCATTCTCCACAACGGCCAGGAATTCCTCTTCGCCGATACGAAGACAGGTCAGATCCGTCTGCGCCACCATGCTCAGCGCGCGCGGCTCCTTGCGGATCAGACCCAACTCCCCGACGAGGCGACCAGGCCCGACCTGGGCAATCAGCCGATCCTCCTGGCCCTCCTGTGGCAGGAAAAGGCCCGCCTCCCCTTCGGTGATCATATAGGCGCCGTCGCTGGCATCGTCATCCTTGAGGAAAACCGCATCTCCCGCCTTCGCCTCGTACCAGCGCGCTCCAAACGCCAGGAGGCGCAACTGGCGCCGGTTGAGGCCGGAGAACAGTTCGGACTGTTCCAGCGCCCTGAGTTTACGCGCCAGATCCTGACTGGCGGCGCTATCGGCAACCGCGGCCTCCTGCGTATCATCGCTGACGAGCCGCCCCTGACGTAGCTGATAGAAGACATCAAAGACTTCGGAACGCTCGAAATCGCTATCGAGGTAGACAAGGGTCGTGTTCGGCAACAGCTTGCGCAGGTTCTTGTGCACTGAAATCCGGGTCTCAAGATCATAGCTCGACAGCGCCGATTCAAGAATCAGAATGTCGGGCCGCTTGATCGTCGCGCGCGCAAAGGCGAGCGGTTCGGCAAAACTCGCAGGAAGCCCCTGCCCTCCCAGCGCAACAGGCAGATCAAAGATCAGCTCGACCACCATGTTGCGGGCACCGTTTTCCACCAGAACGTCAGACACCAACTTGCGCAACTCGTCCCCCCGTGCACCGGAGGTGTCGGAGATTTTCCCGAAGAGCGCATTTTCCAGAACGGTCAGCCCCGGGGCAAAAGCAGACTGGTCGAGCGGCACGAATATGTCCTCGAGCGTGCCGAGAAGCTCATCCGCGTGGCTGCGGCGGAACTGCAGGATGCGTTCCTTGATCTCATCGCTGAAGGCAGGGCCGATCTGCTCTGCCGAGATGCTGAAGGGGACGATCAGCATCTGGGCAAGCTCTTCCTGCTCGAGCGCCTCAGCCCCCTTGCTGCGGGTCTTGTCCACCAGCGACAGCGCGGTTTCATAAGCCGAAGGCTCCAGGCCCAGCTTGCGGAACAAGGGGTGTCCGGTCCCATCGATGCCGAAGATCTGGCGCAGCATGTCCACCACATCCTGCGTCAGCGCCACCAGATCGCGGTCCAGCTGCAGCTCCCTGAGGCGATCGAGGAATTTCACATGCCGCCTGAGAACCTCTTCGGTGATCGGCTCACGCAGGGTGGCATACAGCAGGTTTTCGGCCACAGGCAGCGCCGGGTTGTAGGCATCCGGTTCAAAAACATGAGCCTGCGCGGTCAGCCTGGCCTTTTCCACGGCGGCCTGAACCTTGGGACGCAGGTCTATCAGCGTCTTGGTCAGCCGTGGATGCACGGCGCTGTCGAACTTTTGATCCATACCGCGCCGGAACAGAGCCGTATCCGTGCCGATGCCCGAAACCAGCTGCACCCACCAGTCGCGCAGTTCGGCCTCGGTCGAAAAGCCTGCAAGGGACGGATCAAGCCAGGGCGCATCGAATGGGTCGGAACTGTTTCCGGCCCGCAATGCAGCGGTGAACTGCAACATATCCTGCGCCTCGCCCTGGGGGCGCTGGCGCATCGGCATCATCACGTTGTCCCCGAACGAGCCACGGAACAGGACCGGACGAGAGGTCGCGTGACCAATACGGGAGGCCACAACGGCCTGATGCACCTCGCGCAGATCGTGCCCCGCGACGGTTACAGTACCAGCGGTTGGCAGGACTTCGCGCGTCAGCAATTCAGCGAGGGCACGCCGGTCCTCTTCAGACGGGGCGGCAATCCCGATCACCTGCCCTGCGGGCAGTTTCGCGCTCAGATCCTCCAGCACCAGGTTGCCGTCAGCATCGCGCACGTTGACCTCCGACAGCTCGATATCGCCTGTCAGGCGCGGAATTTCATCCGGCTCTCCTGTCATCAGCTTTTCATCGACCATGCCGGGCGGGGCAAACCGCTCAAGGATCACCTCCCAGCGCAGGGACATGTCCTGGGTCTGGTTGTAATAGGCGAGCAGCTCTTTCCAGGGCGAGGCGATGTCCTTGTAGGCCGCAAGCGCTGCCACCAGCGCCCCGAGCGACACCTTGCCCTCCAGCACCAGATAGCCGCCGACGGCGTAAAAGAAGAAAGGCGTAAGCTGGGTGATGAAGTTGTTGAGAAACTTCATGAAGAACTTTTTCTGGTAGATATCGAAGCGGATATCGTAAAGCCGCCCCAGCCGCGCGGTGATCACCGCCATCCGGTAGCGCCAGCCGCCGTTGATGCGCAGGGTCGCCGCGCCCGCGGCGCTTTCCCCGATTTCCGAGGCGAGCGCCCGGACTTCCTTGATGCGCTCCTTGTTCAGAAGGTTGATCCGCCGCTGCAGCATGGGGATGAGCCACCCCTGCAGCGGGATCAGCGCCACGGCGGCCAGACCGAACCAGAAGCTTTGCATGAACAGGAAATAGAGGATCGTCAGCATCTGCCCGGCCTGCAGCACCGGCTGGCTTACCGCGTCGCCCATCAGCCCGCCCATCGGTTCGGACTCGGACGTCACCATGGAGACCAGCTCTCCCTGACTGACCCGCTCGAAATAGGGCTGCGGAAAGCGCAAGACGCGGGCAATCAGCTGATAGCGGAAGCGGCGCAGCATCCGCTCAGCCAGAATGCCCTTCATCGTGTTGATGCGCATCTTCAGAAGGCCATGCATCAGCACCGAGATCAGAAAGGCAGCGCAAAGCAGCCACAGGAAGGTCAGTTGATCAAAGGAATAGCCAAGGATCTGGATCGTGTCGGTCTGGGCGCCGATGGCATCGTTGATGATCCGCTTGGGCAGCTCCAGCGTCAGGTAGAGCAACGGGAACAGGCAGGCCGTGACCACCAAGAGAACAAGCTGATCACGTTTGGAGTACTTCCAGATAAAGCGAAACAGCGACCGTTCTATGAGACAGCTCCGGCTTGGCGTCTGAAATCAATACCCTATGCCTAGCGCGGTTTGCCCATGGCAGGCAATGGCAAGAACGCCGAGCCCTGCCACGGCCTGTCGTTACGGAACGCGGTGACGCACCATTTGCCATGACGCAAAAAACACGTAAGGTTCCGCTTAATATGTTTAATCAGGGGATCGCCTTGCCGGAACCGACCGGAGCCTTGCTGTTGTTGCTGTGCCTTTTGCAGGTCAAGCACATGTTTGCGGATTTCTTTCTGCAGACGCCCAAGATGTTGTCCGGGCGGGGAGAATATTTTCACAGCGGTCGCGCCCAGCATGCGGGCGTCCACGCGCTTGGCTCCATTATGGTCTTTGTGGCGATGGGCAGTCCGGTGGGCTTCATCCTTTTGATCTGCGCGCTGGAATGGGTTGTGCATTTCAATATCGACTACTGCAAGGCACGCTATTCCGACAGCAAGCAACTGACGCCCCAGCAGGCGGTCTTCTGGCGCGCCGTGGGTACCGATCAGGCCCTTCATCAGTTGACCTATATCGCCATGGCAGCGGCCTGGGTGACATACGCCGCCTGAGCCCAGGTGCTCAGGGCACCACGGGCCGATCCCGCTTGATCGTGCGCAAGACCACGTTGGTCTGGGCGCTGGCCACCGCTGGCAGGCGGAACAGGAAGTCCTCAAGGAAGCGATTATAGGCCTCAAGGTCGGGCGCCAGAACGCGCAGGTGATAATCGGACTGCCCGGTGGTGGCGTAGCACTCCTGAACAAGGGTATTGGTTTCAACAGCGCGAATGAATCCCTTCAGCTTTTCCGGTTCGTGCCGGGTGAGCTGCACATGCACCATGGCATGAAACTCCAGCCCCATGGCCTTTGCGTTGACCACCGCGCCATAGCGTTCGATCACCCCTGCCTCTTCCAGCGCGCGCACACGGCGCCACAGGGCAGAGGGAGACATGCCCACCGCTTCGGCCAGATCCGCGTTCGAGATGCGCGAATCCTCCTGCAAGAGTGTCAGAATTCGGCGGTCCCTGTCGTCTAGCTGCATATGATCGGTACCCCTCACCATCACGCACCCCATTGACGGATAAATTATTCACAAAACCAAAAAACACCAGTAGATCTGGTAAAAATTTCCGCCGCAGATGGATTATCCTTTCGCGATCAAGGATACCCGCGCGAGGACTGCCCCCATGACCGAGCTGAGCCACGAGTTTCGCAGCTACCAGTTGGATGACCGTTACGAGATGACCAGGGGTCGCGTCTTTCTGACCGGGACTCAGGCGCTGGCGCGCGTCATGCTGGATCAGGCGCGCCGCGACCGGAACGCAGGCCTCAACACCGCCGGATTCGTCTCGGGCTATCGTGGCTCGCCGCTGGGCGGGGTGGATCTGGAGTTCTGGCGCTCGCGCAAGCGGATGGAAGAGGCCAAGGTCAAGTTCATGCCCGCCGTGAACGAGGATCTGGGCGCCACAGCGGTTCTGGGTGCGCAGCAGGCCATTCTGGATCCCCATTGCGAGGTCGAGGGCGTCTTTTCCATGTGGTACGGCAAGGGACCGGGCGTGGACCGTTCCGGCGATGCGCTGAAACACGGCAACGCCTATGGCTCGTCGGAAAAGGGCGGCGTTCTGGTTGTTGCGGGCGACGACCATGGCTGCGTCAGCTCCTCCATGCCGCACCAGTCGGATGTCGCCTTCATGGCCTGGTTCATGCCGGTGCTGAACCCGGCGGATGTTTCCGAGTTCCTGACCTTTGGCGAATACGGCTTTGCCCTGTCGCGCTATTCGGGCACCTGGGTCGGCTTCAAGGCCGTGTCGGAAACCGTCGAAAGCGCGCGCTCGGTAGAACTTCAGCCGGACCGCGAATTTATCCTGCCCGAACTGCCGCCCTACCCCGGCGGGCTGCATATCCGCCGCGCCGATCTGCCCTCGCCCGAGATCGAGACCCGCATCCAGGCCAAGATCAAGGCCGTGCGTGCCTTTGCCGAGGCCAACCCGATCGACCGGCGCATCTATGACATCAAGGATGCCAAATTCGGCTTTGTCACCACCGGCAAGGGGCACCTTGATCTGATGGAGGCGCTGCGCCTTCTGGGTCTGGACGAGGCCGCCTGTCGCCGCCTTGGCATCGACATCTACAAGGTCGGCATGGTCTGGCCGCTGGCCCGCCCCGAGGCGCTGCGCTTCGTGAACGGCAAGGAAGAGGTGCTGGTTGTCGAGGAAAAACGCGGCATCATCGAAAGCCAGTTCAAGGAGTATTTCTACGACTGGCCCGGCGACAAGCCCAAGAAGATGGTCGGAAAATACGACAGCGCAGGCGAGCCGCTGATCCCCTGGACCGGGGAGCTGAGCCCGCTGATGCTCGCGCCCATCGTGGCCGCGCGTCTGGATGCCTTTTTCCCCGAAGAAAACCTGCCCGCCAAGGCCGCCGCACTGACCGCCCAGCCGCCCAAGCTGATCAACGTGCCCGGCGCCACCCGCACGCCTTATTTCTGCTCGGGCTGCCCGCACAACACCTCGACCAAGCTGCCTGAGGGCTCCAAGGCGTTCTCCGGCATCGGCTGCCACGTCATGGCCAGCTGGATGGATCGCGACACCGCCGGATACGCTCAGATGGGCGGCGAGGGCGTGCCATGGGCGGTCGCCTCGCAGTTCAACGGGAACAAGCACGTGTTCCAGAACCTGGGCGAAGGCACCTGGTATCACTCGGGCAGCCTTGCCATCCGGCAGGCGGTCGCGGCCAAGACGAACATCACCTACAAGATCCTCTATAACGACGCGGTTGCCATGACCGGCGGTCAGCCGGTGGACGGGCCGGTCAGCGTGTCCGGCATCGCCCAAACCTGTCGCGCCGAGGGGGTGGAGCGCATCGCGCTGGTGTCCGACGATATCGCCAAGTTCAACCGCGCCGATTTCCCCGCTGGAACCTCCTTCCACGACCGGGGAGAGATGGACACCGTTCAGCGCGAATTGCGCGAGATCCCCGGTGTGACCGTGCTGATCTATGAGCAGACCTGCGCCACCGAAAAACGCCGCCGCCGCAAGCGTGGCAAGATGGAGGACCCGAAGAAATTCGCCTTCATCAACGATCTGGTCTGCGAGGGCTGCGGCGATTGTTCCGTGGAATCCAACTGCCTCAGCGTGGAGCCGAAAGAGACCCCGTTCGGACGCAAGCGCAAGATCAACCTGTCGTCCTGCAACAAAGATTTCTCCTGCCTCAACGGGTTTTGCCCCAGCTTTGTCACCGTTGAGGGTGGCGAGCGGCGCAAGAAGCAGCCGGCCGGTCTCGATGCAGACCAGCTGGTCGCCCGCCTGCCCGCCCCGGACCTTCCCTCCCTCGCCGAGCCGTTCGATCTGCTCGTCACCGGGGTGGGCGGCACAGGCGTTGTGACCGTCGGCGCTCTGATCACCATGGCCGCACACCTTGAGGGTAAGGGATCGAGTGTGCTGGATTTCACCGGCTTTGCGCAGAAGTTCGGCACCGTTCTCAGCTACATCCGCCTGTCGAACGCGCCTGAGACCCTGAACCAGGTGCGCATCGATCAGGCCGCCGCCGATGCGGTGATCGGCTGCGACGTGGTGGTGTCCTCCGCGCCCAAGGCCTCGGCCCACTATCGCGCGGGCACCAAGGTGGTGCTGAACCGCGCCGAAATGCCCACGGGCGATCTGGTGCTGCGCCGGGATGCCGACCTGATGGCGGGCCTGCGCGAAAAGGAAATCGAAGCGGTGGTGGGCGCCGAGAACCTGTCGGGCTTCAACGCCAACGAGGCCGCTGAGGCGCTGCTGGGTGATGCGGTGCTGGCCAACGTGATGATGCTGGGCTTTGCCTGGCAAAAGGGACTGGTGCCGGTCAGCGGAGCCGCCTTGTCCCAAGCCATCGAGCTCAATGGCGTTGCCATCGACAAGAACCGTCTCGCCTTTGCCATTGGCCGCGCCATGGCCGTGGATCCGGGGTTGGTCAGCCAGTTCTACGACGAAACCCCGGAAGACGCCGAAACACTGGAACAGATGATCGAACGCCGTGCGGCCTTCCTGACCGACTACCAGAACGCGGCCTACGCAGACCGCTATCGCAATGCGCTGGACCGTCTGCGCAATTCACTGCCCGCAGATGCGAAGGACGAACTAACTGAAAAGGCCGCGAAATCCCTGTTCAAGCTGATGGCCTACAAGGATGAATTCGAGGTCGCGCGGCTTCTGACCGCCGACAGTTTCAAGGACCAGATCGCAGCGGAATTCGACGGCGACTATTCGGTGAAATACCACCTTGCACCGCCCCTGCTCGCACGCGGGAAGGACAGCCGAGGCCGCCCGAAGAAAAGCGCCTTTGGCCCCTGGCTGCGCCCGGCCCTATCGGTGCTGGCCAAGGCCAAGGGGCTGCGCGGCAGCGCGCTCAACCCCTTTGGCTACCACGAGGAAGCCCGCCTGCACCGTGATCTTCTGTCCTGGTACGAAGGTGTTCTGGACAAGGTCGCAGGCGGCTACGACACAGACACATATGAGGACTGCGCCGAGGTGCTTTCGGCACCGATGGAGATCCGCGGCTACGGCCCGGTCCGGCTGGAGGCCGCCAGCAAGGTGCGCGCCGCGGCGGAAGAGCGCCTTGGGCGTCTCTAAACCTGCGACGGGGACGTTCTGTCGAATTGAACCCAAAAGGGGCGAACCTGCGGTTCGCCTCAGCACCATTTCATAGGCAAAATCCAGTTTTTGCGAAGCTTTTTCGCTTTCAACAACGACACTTCAAATCGTGCCCTGTGCAAGGTCATTGATTAAGGTGATGTTAAACCCGAAACGAGTAAGGTCTATGCACCTAGTTTATGAACCCATAGGACGCTTGGAGCAGGGCGCGGCTGATGGAACCTCTTTCGCAGAAAGAAACCGCGCATGGCAAAATCTCCATGATGCACGTCATCGTGGTCGCCCTATCCGTCATGATGACAGTTGGCGCATGGCTGTTTTCGGAGCGCCAGATCGAGACACGCATCAAGGCGCGGTTCGAGATAGGCCGTGATCGGGCACTCGATCTGATCGTGGATCGCATGGGTCAGTACGAGGACGCGCTTTGGGCCGGCGTATCTGCGGTAGAGTCCCATGACGGTGACATGAGCCTCAATGAGTGGAAGATCTTTGCCGACACGCTTCGAATCGAGGAAAAGTATCCCGGCATCAATGGCATTGGCATCATTCACTACCTCCGCCCACAGGACGTTCCGAAATACATGGAACAACGCCTCGCAGAGCGCGACACCTACCGTATCTTCCCGGCTCACGAGGAAGATATCTTGATGCCGATTTCTTTTATTGAGCCTGAAGCCGTGAACGCGGCGGCTGTCGGCCTTGATGTCGCCCACGAGCGCAATCGGCGTACGGCCGCACTGGCAAGCCGTGACACCGGCGAAAGCCAGATCACTGGCCCGATCGTCTTGGTTCAGGACGAGGGCAGCACGCCAGGTTTCCTCTTTTATGCTCCCTACTACAAGGGCGGCCCCCGCGACACTGTCGGCGAGCGGCGCGAAAACATGCAGGGTATCGTCTACGCGCCCTTTGTCGTGCGCAAACTGATGGAAGGCCTGCTGGCAAAGGAACTGCGCGAGGTGCGTTTCAGCATCAGGGACGGCGATCAGCTGATCTACGACGAGCATGCAATCGACGATGGGCTGAACGATCCGAACCCCATGTTCACGGAGACGGTCGAGCTGAATCTTTACGGGCGCATCTGGACACTGGACATGCGCAGCAACCTTGCCTTTCGTGCCAACAACAGTTTTTCCCAACCCACCGTGATCCTGATTGGCGGTCTGTTGATCGAGGCGTTGATCATCGCTGTGCTGGTGATGATGTCGCGGGCCAACCGGCAGGCTATTGCCTATGCAGACCAAGTGACCGCTGCCCTGCGCGCAGAGCGGAACAAACTGGCTGAGACCAATGTACAACTGGCCAAGACGAACGATGAACTGGAACAGTTCGCGTATATCACGTCCCACGATCTGAAAACACCGGTCCGCGGGATCGCCAGCCTGACGGAAATGGTAAAAGAGGACCTGGAAGACTACCTGGCCTCTCCAGATGCGAACCCGGACGTGCAGGAAAACCTCGATCACATCTTGGAACGTGTAGGCCGCATGAACGCCTTGATTGGGGGAATCCTGGAATTCTCCAGGGTCGGTCGGCGTGCCCCCGGCGAAACGGCGCTCGACCTGCGTCACACCATCGAAGAGCTTCGCGCGGACCTGAACCTGCGTGAGGACCAGTTGCGTTTGTCCGGAACAGCCGATACCGTCGAATTTGACGGCCAGATGTTTCGGAGTGTCTTGGATAATCTGGTGAGCAACGCAGTGCGTTATCACCCCGAAGTAAGCAAAGCTGAAATTGACGTCTCGGTTGAGACGCTGGATGACAGATACCGGGTTTCAGTCAGCGACAATGGGGAAGGAATTGATCCGCGTTTTCATTCCAAGATCTTCGGGGTGTTCCAAACTTTGCGCCAGGCTGGCGCGCCGGAAAGCACAGGCGTGGGTTTGGCAATTGTCAAGAAGGCCGTAGAACAGCACGGTTTCTCGGTAACGGTGGACTCGTCACTTGGAAATGGGTCTGTATTTCGGTTTGACTGGCCTCGAAAGGCCGGCAACAACAGTCAATAAAGGTTCGAAGAAAGCCAACTGAATGCCTAATGAGATGAATATCCTTCTGGTAGAGGATAATGATCTGGACGCCATGATCCTTGAGCGGACCCTGAAACGCATGGATCTGCCTGCGACGGTCGTGCGCGCCCGCGACGGTATCGAGGCTCTGGAAATACTGGAAGGCGAAAAGCTGGACCCATCGCTCAACGGTCCGTTTTTCATCTTGCTGGATATCAACATGCCCCGCATGAACGGTCACGATTTCCTGCGGACTCTGCGCTCGAAGGAAGCGATCGCCGATCAGCTGGTCTTCATGTTCACGACCTCCGACAGTCCGCATGACGTATCGCTGGCCTATAAATGGAATGTGAGCGGCTATTTCGTCAAACCCCAAGGCTCTGCCGAGCTGAAACGTGTCCTGACATCGCTGCACAACTTCTGGAAGGACTGCATTCCTCCTGCCGCCGCCAGATATTCCTGACCCTGACCTGCTCCACGCCATCGCTGATCAGGATAGCCACCGCCCCGTTCAGCCAATCCGCACGGGTCACTTTGATATTTCCGGTCAAAGGTGCGGCTGTGGTGTCGTCCCGGTAAAGGACCGGCTTTGGGGGCATGAGCGTAAGACCTCGTTTCATCGGCCGATCAAGGCGCCCGACATTCTGCGGCGCCTGTGGCGGCTTTATCCACTGGATTTGGCATCCTATCGCAGATTGCCTCGACATCTGGCCAGCCCCATGCCCTGAAAACACGCGCGCGAAAGGCCTAAGAAGCGTGCAAACTGCGACGCATAGGCCCCGGCACCCCCGCTATGGCCCTGCCAAGGCCATGGCGCCCCAGACACCGGATACGGCAGGCTCATGACCGCGACGGGCAAGCCCGCCGCAACGTCCCTCGCCTGCAGCGCCTCTAGACCGCTCTCCCCATGCGACATCTCAGCCAGCCGCGCCCAGCGCAGCCATCAGCCAACGCGCAAACGCCGACCATGACCGGGATGTCGCGATCTCCTGCCCCGGTTCGGCGCACACCTCGCAGGCCTCAAACCCGAGCCGTCCGCCGTGGCCTATGACCCAAGGCACAAAGCTGGGGCGGTTCACCTCTCCCGGGATCACAAAGCCTTCGCGCCGGGGCGGCAACTGCTCAGGCATCACGCAAAGGTGTGGGCGGGGCGGGGTCATTCGGCCCCAGGAATGGCCCTGCATTCAGGGATGAATTGCAATCCCGCGCGCGATTGGCCTCATAGCTGGGCGCTGGGACGGGCGCGGATCTTCTCTTGCCAGGCCAGAGTCGCGGCATGGGCTTCGGGCACGCGCATCTTGATCACCCGGGCAAAGTCCAGAAAGACAAAGGCCGAGATATCCGCCAGCGTGAAATGATCCGTGGCCAGATAAGGGCTTTCCTTCAGGCGCTCCTCCAGCAGATCGAAAAACCGCGCCGTGCGGGCCTGACCGCGTTCGGCCAGCGCCGGGATCTGGGCATAGTGATCGGGGCCGGGAATAGCGCGGTTCTCAAAAGCAGGATGTGTATTGCGCAGCGCCTCGGCAATCGGTGCGCCGCCCTGCTGCTCGACGATGGAATTCCACATCAGCACCAGCCCCTTTTCATCTGCGTTTCGCCCCATCAGGGGCGGCTCGGGACAGGCGGCCTCAAGGTATGCGGCAATGCCAAGGTTTTCGGTCAGCACAGTGCCTGCGTCGGTGACCAGCGCTGGAATGGTCGCGCGCGGGTTCACTGCGAGAAAGGCCGCGTCCAGCTGCTCTCCCTTGGCGATGGAGATATCATGGGTTTTGGGGTTCAGACCTTTTTCGGCAATGAACATGCGCGCCCGGCGCGGATTGGGCGCGGTAGAGCAATCGTAGAAAATCATGGCAGCCTCCCTCTGTTTCCCTGAGCCTAGGGGCAGACAGCCAAATCAGGCCAGCATGACGGCGCGTCGCGGACGGCTCAGGCGTCGCGGCGGTAAATGAAGCAGCGCCCCTGGACCGCGCCTTCGGGCAGCGGCATCTCGCGCAGCGCCTCGAAATACATCCGGTCCGAAGACACCATCAGACCGCCCACCGCCAGCAAGGGCTCGATCAGCGGGGAGACCAGACGGGCAAAGGCATCGTTCTTTTCGCGATTGTGCCCGCCGAGATCCGCATGGATCAGACTGGCCGTCGCGCCGAACCGGTCCAGCGCTGCGGGTAGCGTTTCGCGCACATCCCCGAGAATCGTCAACTCTTCGGGCGGGGTGCTGTCGGGATGCGAGGCAACGGCGCGTTCAAAGACGTAGATGTCGCGCCCCGAGACATTGTGCTTCATGTGATGATAGGTGCGCCCATTGCCGAGGCCCAACTCGAACACAGGCCCGACCATGTTCGACGTTTCGGAAATCGCATGATCGAGGCAGGCCCGCTGAGACACCATGCGGTCGATGAATAGGTCCAGACGGGTGCTCATGATGAGGTCTCCTTACCGTACATGGCCGCGACGCGGCCCATTTGCTGCAGATGTGTCAGAGTTTTCTGCAAATGTGTAGCGATTACAGAAAAGTGAGCGCCAATCCCATCCCCGCGACCCTCCGCCGCGTCATTAATCCCGCACCTTGGCCTGCTATTGGCGATTGGGGGTTTGACTAGAGCGCATGGCCCGAGCGATGGTGGGGGAAAACGGGACATGGTTAGGTAATGACGCGATATCACCGGATCAAGAGCGGGGGCCACTGAATGGCGCCCCTGCTGTCAGTCGAGGGCCTCAGCATCGGCTTCGGCCGGGATGAACCCGTTGTGCGGGACGTCAGCTTTGATG
This sequence comes from Phycobacter sedimenti, assembly GCF_038148855.1. NCBI lineage: Bacteria > Pseudomonadati > Pseudomonadota > Alphaproteobacteria > Rhodobacterales > Roseobacteraceae > Phycobacter > Phycobacter sedimenti. Next base: position 257,883 of record NZ_JBBVGR010000003.1, read on the forward strand.
TCGCGCCCGGCGGCACCCTGGCATTGGTTGGCGAAAGCGGCTCGGGCAAGACGATCACCTGCCGCGCCGCCCTGCGCATCCTGCCGCGCGCCGCGCAGATCCGGTCTGGCAGGATCACCCTCAACGGCGGCAAGGCGCCCCTGGACCTTCTCTCACTGTCGGAACGGCAGATGCGCAGCGTGCGCGGAAACCGGATCGCGATGATCTTTCAGGAACCGATGCGGTCCCTGTCGCCGCTGCACCGGATCGGAAACCAGGTCTCAGAGGTTCTGTGGCTGCATGGCCGAAAAAGCGAGGCCGAGGCCCGCAAGGAAGTGCTGGAATGCTTCGAACGCGTTGGTTTTCCTGAACCCGAACGCACCTATAACTCCTACCCGTTCGAACTGTCGGGCGGCATGCGCCAGCGCGCGATGATCGCCATGGCCATGGTCGCCAAACCGGACCTTCTGATCGCGGATGAGCCGACGACGGCTCTGGATGTGACCACTCAGGCGCAGGTTCTGGGGTTGATGAAGGAGTTGCAGCGCGACACCGGCATGGCGATGATTCTCGTCACGCATGATCTGGGCGTCGTCGCCAACATGGCAGAAAATGTCGTGGTCATGCACAAGGGCCGCGTGATGGAGGCCGGCCCCGCCGCGCCGATCCTGTCCAACCCGGCGCATGCCTATACCCGCGCGCTGATCCACGCGGCCCCCAAGATCCCCGCCGCAACTGAACCCGTACCGCCCGAGCCCAAAAAGGATCTGATCCTCGAGTTGAAGTCGGTTTCAAAGACCTACACCCTGCGCGCAGGGAAAGGCTGGGCGCCGCCCACCTACATACACGCCTGCCGCGGGGTGGATTTCAAACTGCCACGCGGCAAGACGCTGGCCATCGTCGGCGAAAGCGGTTCAGGCAAGACCACTGCCGCCCGCATCGCGCTGGGGGCCGAGCCGCCTGACCCCGGCGGCGAGGTACTGTTCCGCCCCGATGCAACCGGAGAGACCGTCAAGGTGCACCAGATGGACCGCGCCGCCCGCACCGCCTTTCAGCGTCAGGCGCAGATGGTGTTCCAGGATCCCTATTCCTCGCTCAGCCCGCGGATGCGCATCCTCGACACCATGACCGAGCCGCTGGAGATCCACGGGATCGGCACACCTGCCGAGCGCCGCGACCGGGCTGCGCGCATGTTGCAGACCGTGGGCCTGGGGCCGGAAATGCTGCAGCGCTACCCCCATGCCTTTTCCGGCGGGCAGCGCCAGCGCCTGTCGATTGCCCGCGCCCTGATGCTGGATCCCGCGCTCATCGTCTGTGACGAGCCCACATCGGCGCTGGATGTTTCCGTGCAGGAACAGATCCTGCGCCTCTTGGAAGAGATCCAGGAACAGCAGGGGCTGTCCTATCTCTTTATCAGCCACGATCTGGCCGTGGTGGCGCGGATCGCCGACGAGGTGGCCGTGATGCGGCGCGGATTGATCGTAGAACAGGCGCCACCCGAAACCCTGTTTCACAATCCCCAGCACCCCTACACCAAGGCGCTGATCGCGGCGCAGCCCGAACCCGACATCGCCCGCCCGATCAATCTGGATCTGGTGGCGCAGGGGGCCGGCGCGCCGGACAGCTGGCCGGAACATTTCAGATTTACAGGCTCCGAAGCCCCGCCGCTGGTGATGCTGGAGCCCGGACACAAGGTACGTTGCCATGTTTGAGATCAGAAAAACAGCTTTGCGAACCGCACCGAAAACCCTGATGGCCCTGGCCTTTGCAGCCGCCCTTGCGCCGCTTGCCGCGCTGGCAGACGCGCTGCCGCCGCTGCAAGAAAGCACGTTCTGGAAGCAAGAGGTGGATGCAGGAGATCTGCCTTCCGTGGCCGACCGCATTCCCGATGTGCCGCTGGTGGTCGATCTCGCCGCCAAGGGACGGGAATTCGGCGTGCAGGGCGGTGCGCTCAACACCATGGTGACACGCTCCAAGGACATCCGCCAGATGGTTGTCTACGGCTATGCCCGCCTCGTGGGCTATGATGCCGACTACAAACTTCAGGCCGATATCCTTGAGGCTTATGAGGTCGAGGACAACAGACGCTTTACCCTGCATCTGCGACCGGGCCATCGCTGGTCGGACGGATCCCCCTTTACCTCGGCCGATTTCGAGTACTGGTGGAAGGACGTGGCCAACAACCCGCTTCTCAGCCCTGCCGGTCCCCCGGATTTTCTGCGCATCGAAGGCGAGCTGCCGGAGGTCACCTTCCCGGATGAGACCACCGTCGTCTTTGAATGGACGCATCCCAACCCCGGCTTCCTGCATCATCTGGCGCAGGCGCGGCCGCCCTTCATCTACCGCCCCGCGGCCTATCTGAAACAGTTCCACGCCGACTACGCGGACCCGGCGGCCCTGGCCGATGAAGTGGATTACGCCCGCGTCAAAAGCTGGGCGGCGCTGCACAACAAATACGACAACATGTACAAGTTCGACAATTTCGAACTGCCCACGCTGCAGCCCTGGATGAACGCCACCGCAGGCAAGAAGATCCGCCAGATCTTTGTGCGCAACCCCTACTATCACCGCATCGATGCCAAGGGCGTGCAACTGCCCTATATCGACACGGTCGAAATGGAGATCGTCTCGGGCGGTCTGGTGGCGGCAAAATCCAACGCCAGCGAAGCCGACCTTCAGGCGCGTGGTCTGGGCTTTCGTGACATCCCGATCCTGCGCAAGGGCGAGGCCGATGGCGGCACCTACAAGACCCATCTTTGGGGCACCGGCACCGCGTCTCAGATCGCGATCTATCCGAACCTCAACGTGAACGATCCGGTCTGGCGTGCGGTCCTGCGCGATGTGCGCGTACGCCGCGCCCTGTCTGTGGCCATCAACCGTGCCGCCATCAACAAGGCGCTCTATTTCAAGCTCGCCAAACCCGGTGCCATGACCGTGCTTGAGCAAAGCCCGTTTTTCGATCAGGCCCTGCGCGAGGCCTGGGCCCAGTTCGATCCGGATCTGGCCAACAAACTCCTCGATGAGGCGGGCCTCACGGAAATGGACGGCTACGGCATCCGCAAGCTGCCCGACGGTCGCCTGATGGAGCTGATTGTCGAGACAGCAGGCGAGCGGCAGGAGGTCGAGAACGCCCTCCAGATCATCACCGACGACTGGCGTGATGTGGGCGTAAAACTGGTGATGCGCCCTCTTGATCGCGACATCCTGCGCAACCGGGTCTTTTCGGGCACCACGGCGGCTTCTGTCTGGTATGGCTGGGACAACGGCATCCCGCAGCCCTATACCTCGCCCGCCTATCTCGCGCCCACCGATCAGGTCTTTCTGGCCTGGCCCAAGTGGGGCCAATACCACCAGACCGGCGGCGAAGCTGGCGAGGCCCCCGACATGGAACCGGCCAAGCTTTTGCTGGAGTTGCTCCACGACTGGGAAATCGCCACCACCGACGAAGAACGCTCTGCTGCCTGGCGCGAGATGCTGAAGATCCACGCCGATCAGGTCTATGGCATCGGCCTTGTCGCGGGCGCGCCGCAGCCTGTGGTCGTGTCGAACCGCCTGCGCAACGTGCCCGAGCGCGGCATCTGGGCCTGGGATCCCGGCGCCCATTTCGGTGTGCACCGCATGGATGAATTCTTCTTCGAGGACGGCAAAGGCTGATGGAGATCCTGCGCTACGCCATCTACCGCTTTGGCACCATGCTGCTCACGCTTTGGGTGGTGTCGGTGCTGGTTTTCGTGATCATCAACCTGCCCCCCGGCGACTACCTGTCGAACCAGATCGCCGAACTGCGCGCCAGCGGCCAGACCGCGGGCGTTGAAAAGGCTGAGTTCCTGCGGCGGGAATACGCGCTCGATAAGCCCCTCTGGCAGCAGTATTTCATCTGGGTCGGCTTCCTGCCCGGCCCGCATGGGTTCTCGGGCCTGATCCAGGGAAATTTCGGCTGGTCCTTCGAATTTGATCGCCCCGTTGCGGAAATCGTCGGCGACAGCCTGTGGCTGACCGTGCTTGTGAACCTCGCGGCGGTCCTTTTTGTCTATCTCGTGGCCCTGCCGCTGGGTGTTCTGGCGGCTGCACGTTCACGCACCTGGGTCGATTACACCTCGGCCTTTGTGGGCTACCTTGGCCTTGCCACGCCGAACTTCCTTTTGGCCTTGATCTTGTTTTACTACGGCCACCGCTGGTTCGACCTGCCCATCGGCGGGCTGATGGACCCGGTTTACGAAGGCGAACCGATGAGCTGGGACAAGGTGAAATCGATCCTCATTCACCTGATCGTGCCTACCTTCGTGATCGGCACCTCCGGCGCCTCTGCGATGATGCAGCGGCTGCGCGCCAATATGCTGGACGAGCTGGGCAAACCTTACGTGGAGACAGCCATCGCCAAGGGGATGGCCCCTTCGCGGATGTTGGCGAAATACCCGCTGCGCGTTGCCTTCAACCCCTTTGTGGCGGATATCGGCAATCTCTTGCCCTCGATGGTGTCGGGTTCTGTTCTGGTTTCGGTCGTTCTGGGACTTCAAACAATCGGGCCGGACCTGCTGCAGGCGCTGAAATCGCAGGACATGTTCCTGTCCGCCTTCATCCTGATGTTCGTCGCCCTTCTGACCTTGATCGGCACGATGATTTCCGACGTGCTGCTGGTCCTTCTCGATCCGCGCATCCGCTACGAGGGACGTGACGCATGAGCCAGCTTCCCGACGGTCGCTATGTCGACGACGCCCCTTACGATGCCGAACAATCCATCCGCGAGCTGGAGCGCAAGGATCTGGACGCCCCCAACTGGGTGCTGATCTGGCGCAAGTTCAAGACCCACCGGCTGGGCCTCATTTCCGGCGCGTTTCTGTTGTTCTGTTACCTGATGCTGCCCTTCGTCGGCTTCATCGCTCCCTATGGGCCGAACCAGCGCCACAGCGAGCATCTCTATTCGCCGCCGCAAAGCATCAACTTCTTCCACGAGGGTGAATTCCTTGGCCCGTTCATCTATCCGATGACATCCGAGGCCAACATGGAAACCTTCCAGTGGGAGTTCAAACCGGACTACGACAACCCGCAGCCGCTGAAATTCTTCTGCGAGGGCAGCACCTACAGGATTGCCGGTCTGATCCCGGCAGACACCCACCTAGTCTGTGCGCCCAGCGCCGACATGCCGTTCTTCCTGTGGGGATCAGACCGGCTGGGCCGGGACGTGTTCAGCCGCATTCTCTATGGCGCGCAACTGTCGCTCACTGTGGGTCTGATCGGCATCACCGTATCCTTCGTTCTGGGCATCTTTTTCGGCTCTGTCGCAGGCTATTTCGGGGGTCGGATCGACTGGGTGATCAACCGCGTGATCGAGATCCTGCGCAGCCTGCCAGAGCTGCCCCTTTGGCTGGCGCTTTCGGCCGCCGTGCCCTCGAACTGGTCGCCTGTGGCGGTGTTCTTCATCATATCTGTGATCCTTGGGATCCTGGACTGGCCGGGACTGGCGAGATCGGTCCGGGCCAAGTTCCTGTCCCTGCGCGAAGAGGAATACGTGCGCGCGGCGGAAATGATGGGCGCCTCCTCGGGGCGAGTGATCCGCAAACACCTTTTGCCGAACTTCATGAGTCATCTCATCGCCTCGGCCACCCTGTCGATCCCGGCGATGATCCTTGGGGAAACCGCCCTGTCCTTCCTGGGCCTTGGCCTGCGTGCGCCTGCGGTCAGCTGGGGCGTGATGCTGAACGATGCGCAGAACCTCGCCAATATCGAGATCTACTGGTGGACCGCCATTCCGATGCTACCTATCGTCGTGGTCGTGCTGGCCTTCAACTTCCTGGGTGACGGCCTCAGAGACAGTTTGGACCCCTACCAGCAATGACCCTGATTTCCGCCCTGCCCGATCCCGCCAGCTACAGTATCACTGGCAGCGGGGTCCGGCCTTCGGCCTTTGCGGTGACCGAGCTGGCCAATGCCAGCGTCGCCGCCGTCGGAGTTGAGCTGGCCCATTACATGCTGGCCGCAAATCTTGTGACCGCACCGCCTGCGGTGACGGTGGACCAGCGGCTCGCCTCGCTCTGGTTTGGCTACAGTTTCAGGCCCCAAGGCTGGGAGATGCCGTCTTTGTGGGATCCCATCGCAGGCGATTACCCCTGCGCCGACGGCTGGATCCGCCTGCACACAAATCTGCCGCACCACCGCGCCGCGGCCCTCGCCGCGCTCGGCTGCGCGAACACACCCGAAGCGGTGCGCGCCGCCGTCGCCACCTGGTCAGGCGATGATCTGGAGCGCGCCATCGTGACGGGCGGTGGCGTGGCGGCCACCATGCGCAGCCGGGATCTGTGGCAGTCGCATCCACAAGGCATGGCCGTTTCCTCCGAGCCGCTGGTGCAGTGGACCGCGCCGCGCGATGTCCACCCCCGCGCCCTTCCCGATGCAACCGAGGCACGGCCACTGGCAGGGCTCAAGGTGCTGGATCTCACCCGCGTTCTGGCCGGACCGATTGCCACACGTACCCTGGCGGGCTTAGGCGCCGAGGTGCTGCGGATCGACCCGCCCGGCTGGGACGAACCCGGCGTGATCCCCGATATCTCTCTGGGCAAGCGCATGGCCATGCTCGACCTCAAAAGCCCAAAAGACCGCAACCGGTTCGAAGCGCTCCTTGCCGGGGCCGATGTGCTGGTCCACGGCTATCGCCCCGGTGCCCTCAAGGATCTGGGATACGGCCAGCATATGCGTGACCAGCTTGCCCCGAACAGGGTGGAAGTCACGCTCAATGCCTATGGGTGGACCGGTCCCTGGGCGCGGCGGCGCGGCTTTGACAGCCTGGTTCAGATGAGTGCCGGTATCGCAGATACCGGCCGCGCCTGGGCCAAATCGGACAAACCGACACCCCTGCCGGTGCAGGCACTGGATCACGCCACGGGCTACCTGATGGCCGCTGCCATCCTGTCGGCCCTGCGCGAGGCGATCCAGCACGGCAAGACACCTCAGGCGCGCCTGTCCCTTGCCCGCACAGCCGAGCTTCTGGCCAGCCTGCGCCCCTCGGCAACCGGAGCGCAGATCACGAAAGCTGAGGATGCGGACTACGCCCCCACCATCGAGAGTTCGGGCTGGGGATCAGGATTGCGGCTTAAACCGCCCCTCGCGCTTGCGGAAACGCAGATGCACTGGGATCTGCCTGCCGCAAAGACCGGATCATCTTCCGCACAGTGGACGGCCTGATACCCTTTGCGTCCGGGCGCTGACGCGCCGCGCACCTGCGCGGCGCCCGGCCCAACCCCAAGCGGAGCGCGCTTGTGCGGTCCGCTTGGGGTTGGGAGTGCGCCCGCTCTCAACTGCCACGAACGCCCCCTCTGCGCTTAACGGTCGTCGCCTGGGCCCCCGTTCACGTCCAGCTGATCCTCATCTATGGCAGCCTGCACCGCCCCTGCCACCGCTTCCTTTTTCTGTGGCGTCATGTTGTCAGCCTGATCCTCCGCCAGTCGCACCGTCACTTCACGGTGCGCGAACTTGATGCCTTCGCGTTCGAACAGCTGGCGGATTTCCTCGTAGACCTTCTTGCGCACCAGCCATTGATCGCCGGGTTTGGTCATGAACTTGACCCGGATGATCATCGCTGAATCCTGCATCTCGATCACGCCCTGCGACTTCAGCGGCTGGATGAAATTGTCGCCGATCACCGGATCGCTCAGCAGCTCCTGCCCCAGTTTCTTGATCAGCTTGCGCACCTTTTCGACATCGGTGTCATAGGTCACGCGCAGGGGCAGTTTCATCATCACCCAGTCGCGCGAATAGTTGGTGAGCACCCGGATTTCGCCAAAGGGAATGGTGTGCAGCGCGCCCAGGTGATGGCGCAGCTGGAACGAACGGACCGAGATCTTCTCAACCGTGCCCTTCACATCGCCGATGTCGATATACTCGCCCTTGCGGAAGGCGTCATCGACAAGAAAGAAGGCGCCGGAAAAGATATCGCGCACCAGAGTCTGCGAGCCGAAACCAACGGCAAGGCCTACCACACCGGCGCCGGCGAACAGGGGGCTGACGTTGATGCCGAGTTCCAGCAACACGATCAGGATGATGGACACCAGAACCACGGCCAGGATGGCGCCGCGGAACAGCGGCAACAGGGTCGCCAGACGACTGGCGCCGCCGGCGCCACCCTCATCGCCCAGCTCGGTGTCGGGCTGATCGCCGACCTCCTCGTCGATTTTCCCATCGATCCAGATGCGCGCAACGTTGTAGACGATATAGCCGATGAACAGGATCACCACGACATCGTAAAACCGGTCGATAGCCGACCCCTCGATCCAGTCGAGATCCGGGTTCCAGACGTAGAACAGCGCCACCGCCCCCATCACGAAGGCCAGGATCCCGGCAACCCGGCGCGCAAGATCTTCGAAGGTGGCAATGGGGTGGTGCTGACGCAGGGGGGCGGCGATCTCCTCGGCGTCGTCCTGCCCCTCGGCCTCCGTCTCGTCCCCATCCTCACCATTGGATTGTCGAGGCAGACGCCGCCTGCCTGCATATACCTCGATGCCGTAGTTGATGACACCATAGACCACCAGGATCGAGGTCAGCACCAGATAGGTGCCCATCATGAGCGGAATGGACATGTCGCGCTCCAGCACGAGATCAAAGGCCAGCTGCAGCCAGCCAAAGACGATATAGGCCGCCACCGCCGGCGCCCAAGCCACCGACAGGACCCTCAGCAGCCAGGAACACTCTTCCGGCGGGCAGCCTGCGCGGATCGCACCGGTGATGGCGCGGGCGTTAAAGGCCACCAGCGCCAGATTTCCGATCACGCCCAACAGCGCAAGCCCGCCGTAGACAACCGCATAGACGTTGTAGTTGAGGCCAAAATCTCCGACCCAAGAGGCAAAGACGAGGGTCGCAATGTCATAGGTCGCCAGCACCGAGGCCCAGATATAGAGCCGCTTTGCATCCCGGTCGGAAAACACCGGAATCCGGTACTGGCTCAGGTAGGGCGACAGCACCATGCGCCAGAGATCCGAAATCGTCCGTGACAGGAAGAAGGTTGTATAGATGGCCAGAACGGTGAACCGGATCGAGGTATCCCCCGAGGCGCCGAAGATCAGGTATGAGGCCAAAAGAGCCACCACCATCGCAAAGATCGTTCCACCAACACCAAGCAGGAAGCGAAAGACCAGGAAGGGCATCTTTTCCTTGTAGCCCTCGGGCTGCTCCTTGGAGCGGGCCTCCACGAACTGACGGGCAAATCTCTTGCCATAGACCTCTCCGGCGAGCCAGCGTCCGATGAGAAGGAACAGAAGGCTCCAGAACAGCAGCTCCACATAGGTCATGATCCGACCGTCCGGACTGGTCTGACGCAGGATGTATTTCATCTCGAAGATCGAGTAGGGCAGCGCCTCCAGCCGACTGCGCAGCTCGTCACGGAAGATATCCATTTCGGACTGGGCCTTCATCAGCATCGAGGCCCCTTCCATCTTGTCGGATTTGGCGCCGTCCTCATCTGTGGCGCCATCTGCCGCCAGATGGGCACCGCTGCCATCGACAATGATCACACCGACCCCTTTTTCGGCGGCCAGCTCTATGGCGCGCGCAAAGGGATCCTTGGCCTCTTCTGTATCTGTTTTGGCGCTCGTCTGGGCGCTTGCCTGTCCATAGAGCAGCGTTTGTGCCTGAGAGCCGCCAGGCGCAAAGGCCAGGATCGCGAACAAAAAAAGCAAGGCAGGGAAAACTCGGCCAAACCGGCGAACGGCGCGCAAAATCATGATGTGGAGACCCTCGTAAAGCTGCCTTGCAGGTTAGTGAGCCGCCATCAAAGGCGCAATTGCCCGCGCGCAACACTGCCGCAGAGTTTTATGGCCCCGCCGGTGACTCCCCCGCCGGTGCATGTCATTTTCTCCCCAAACGGGACCATATAGACCAATCGCCCTTGATTTCAGCGTCTGGCTATTGCACCACCCCCTTGATCCACCTGTTTTGGGCGACCCGATGAAAGACCAGACCAGCTCTACGCCCGACAGGGGCAGCGGCACTCGTGGCCCGCGTGTCATGCTTTACAGCCATGACACCTTCGGGCTGGGGCATCTGCGCCGCTCGCGGGCGCTTGCCGGTGCGATCACGGCCGCTGATCCCTCAGCTTCGGCGCTGATCCTGACCGGATCGCCCGTGGCAGGGCGCTTTGCCTTTCCCAGCCGGGTCGATCACATGCGCCTGCCCGGCGTGATCAAGCGCAGCGACGGCAGCTATGCCTCGCGCACCATGGGCATGAGCATCGAGGAAACCACCGAGCTGCGCTCGGGGCTGATCCGCTCAATGGCGCAGCAGTATGATCCCGATGTGCTGATCGTTGATAAAGAGCCGACGGGCTTTCGCGGAGAGTTGATGCCTGCGCTGGACTGCCTGCGCAGCCGAGGCCGATGCAAGCTGGTCCTGGGCCTTCGTGATGTGCTGGACGAGCCCGAGGTGCTGTCTGCCGAATGGGAGCGCAAGAATGCCGTTCCGGTGACCGAGGACTACTATGATGAAATCTGGGTCTATGGGTTGCGCTCGATTTATGATCCCACACAGGGGTTGGATCTGTCCGAAGACGCCCGCGCCCGCATGCACTGGACCGGCTATCTGCGCCGTGACCTCGGCGAGATCGGTCCGCCGCCGGAACAGCCTTATGTTCTGATCACACCCGGCGGCGGCGGCGATGGCGCGATGATGGTCGACCTCGTTCTATCCGCCTATGAGCGGGACCCGGACCTCAATCCGCGCGCCCTCCTGGTCTATGGCCCTTTCCTGTCCGGCGAGACACGCGAAGCCTTCGAGGCCCGCGTGGCCGCCCTTAATGGCCGCGTGACCTCGGTGGGCTTCGAAAGCCGGATCGAAACGCTGTTTGCAGGGGCCTGCGGCGTTGTCTGCATGGGCGGCTACAATACCTTCTGCGAAGTCCTGTCATTCGACAAACCGGCCGTGATCGTGCCGCGCACCACTCCGCGCCTCGAACAGTGGATCCGCGCCAGTCGGGCCGAAGAGCTGGGCCTTGTCGCCATGCTGGACGAAAACCGCGACGGCTGGACCCCCGAAGCCATGATCCGCGCCATCCGTGCCCTGAAAGAGCAGCCCTGCCCCTCGGCGGCCTTCGGCCCGGGCTTTCTGGACGGGCTGGACTATGTCACCCAACGGGTTAGCGCGCTGCTCGAGACCGTACCGCGAAAGGCCGCCGAATGAACACCGCCCGCCCGCCGCTTGCGGTTCTGGTCAAGGGCTGGCCACGCCTGTCCGAGACCTTCATCGCGCAGGAACTGGTAGCGCTGGAAGCCGCCGGTCATGCGTTTGAGATTTGGTCCCTGCGTCATCCGACGGATGTGAAACGCCACCCCCTGCACGAGCGCCTGAAGGCTCAGGTCAACTACCTGCCCGAGTATCTGTATCAGGAACCGGAGCGCGTCTGGCAGGCCCGCGAGATTGCTCGGAGGCTGCCGGGATATGCCGAGGCCGGGCGGATCTGGCGCGCGGATCTGCGCCGCGATCCCAGCCGCAACCGCATCCGCAGGTTCGGCCAGGCCTGCGTTCTGGCCGCTGAAATGCCGGATGCCGTCCTTGGGCTCTATGCGCATTTCCTGCACACGCCATCGTCAGTGGCGCGTTACGCGGCCATCATGCGCGGCCTGCCGTGGAGCTTTTCCGCACATGCAAAGGACATCTGGACCTCCCCCGACTGGGAAATCCGCGAAAAGCTCTCATCCGTCGATCACGGCGCCGCCTTTGGCGCCACCTGCACCGCCTTTGGCGCAAAGCACCTGCGCGAGATGTCGGATGATCCGGCGCGCATCGATCTGATCTACCACGGTCTCGACCTCAGCCGGTTTCCCGCACCGCCCGAGCGCACCCCACGCAAGGCAGGCGATCCCCTGCGCCTCATGTCCGTTGGACGACTGGTGGAAAAGAAGGGCTTTGACCGTCTGATCTCCGCGCTGGCGCTGCTGCCACAGGACCTTGACTGGCACTGGACCCATATCGGTGGCGGCGGTCTGGGTGATCTTCTCCAGGGCATGGCCGAGGATGCGGGCATTGCGGATCGCATCACCTGGCGCGGCGCCTGCGATCAGCCCGAGGTGATCGAAGCCATGCGCCACAGCGACATCTTCGTCCTGCCCAGCCGTGTTGCCGCCGATGGCGACCGCGACGGGCTGCCCAATGTGCTGATGGAGGCCGCCTCCCAGCGCCTGCCGATCCTCTCGACGCCCGTCTCGGCCATTCCCGAATTCATAGACAGCGGCACGCACGGGCTGCTCAGCGAGGATGCCCCCGAGGCGCTGGCAGCCGCGATCTGCGCGCTTGCGAATGACCCCGATAAATCCGCCACCATGGCAGAGGCCGCGCTAACGCGCCTGCGCCGGGATTTCGGCATGGATCCCGGCATTGCGCGCCTGTCCGAGCGGCTCACCTCCATGCTGAACGGCGCATGACCGGCAGCAGCGGCAAACGCATCGCATTCTATGCGCCGATGAAATCGCCGCACAGTCCGGTGCCTTCGGGCGACCGGGAAATCGCGCGCAACCTGATGGATGTGATCGCGGCAGGCGGCGCGAAGGTCGATCTGGTCAGCGAGCTGCGCATTTATGACAAGGCGGGCGATGCCGACCGGCAGAACGCGCTGCGCGCTGCGGCCCGGCAGGAGGTCCAGCGCCTGCTGGCCGAGATGCCGCCAGTGGATCTGTGGGTTACCTATCACAACTACTACAAGGCCCCCGACCTGATTGGTCCCGAAGTCGCCCGTGCGCGCGCCATCCCCTATGTGCAGATCGAAAGCACCCGCGCCATGAGCCGCCTCACTGGCCCCTGGGCGGGCTTTGCCCAATCGGCCCATGACGCCGCCGATGCCGCCGATGTCATCTTCTATTTTACGGCCAATGACCTCATCACGCTGGAACGGGAACGCTTCGGGATGCAGAACCTGGTGCACCTGCCCCCTTTTCTGCCTCTGCCTGACCTGCCCGATGCCTCCTCGCTGGCAGGTCCGATGCTCAGCGTCGGCATGATGCGCGCGGGCGATAAGCTGGCCTCCTACCGCATCGTCGCGGAAACCCTCGCGCATCTTGAGGGCGACTGGCAGCTTGAAATCGCGGGCGATGGCCCCGCCCGCGCCGAAGTCGAAGCCATGATGGCACCGTTCCGGGGGCGCGTGCGCTTTCTCGGCCAATTGGACCGGCAGGGTCTGAGCGCCGCCTACACCCGCGCCGACCTGTTTCTCTGGCCCGGCGTGAACGAGGCCTTTGGCATGGCCTATCTTGAGGCACAGGCCCACGGTCTGCCTGTGGTGGCGCAGGATCGTCCCGGCATGCGCGACGTTCTGACCTCCGCCCGGTACCCCACACCGGAACACGGGGCGGAAGCGCTGGCAGGGCAGATCCAGACCCTTCTGGCCGATCCTGATCTTCGTGCCCGGCGCAGCGCCGAAGCCCGGCGGATGATCGCCGCCAACCACCTTGCACCTGCCGCCACCGCCCGGTTCTGGGCTGCCGTGGCACCGCTTCTGGAGGGCCGCTCATGATCCGTCTTGCCCTTTTGCGTCACGGTCATACCGACTGGAACCGCGCCGGCCGCATCCAGGGGCGCAGCGACATACCTCTGGATGACACCGCCCGCCATGAGCTTGCCGCTCAGGCCCTGCCCGCACCCTGGGACGCGGCCGATCTTTGGTCGAGCCCCCTGTTGAGAGCCGCGGAAACCGCGCGGCTGGTGGCCGGGCATGAACCCCAAACCGCGCCCGAGCTGACAGAAATGAACTGGGGCGACTGGGAAGGTCTGCAGGGTCTCGATCTGAAGGCGGACCCAGCCAGCGGCTTTCGCGACATCGAACACTGGGGTTGGGATTACCGTCCTCCCGGCGGCGAAAGCCCGGCCGAGGTCTGGGCGCGTATCGCGCCCTGGATTGATCGTCTCACACGAGACACGGTTGCCGTCTGCCATATCGGGATCATGCGGATGATCCTCGCCCGCGCCCATGGCTGGGATTTCGATGGCCCCGCACCATTCAGGATCAAACGCAACCGGTTGTTCGTGGTCGAGATCGACAAGGGCGCCCTGACGCCTCTGCCGGACCCGATCCGCCTGATCCCCAAGGAGGCGGCATGAAGGTCCTGATCGCCGTTACACACCTCTTGGGCACCGGGCACCTGTCACGGGCACTGACGCTGGGCCGAGCCTTTGTAGAGGCAGGTCACGAGGTCTGCGTGGCTTCGGGCGGCTTTCCTGCCCCGCAATTACGGCACGATGGGGTCGAGCTGGTGCAACTCCCAGCTTTGCGATCTGATGGGGTAGATTTCACTCGGCTGCTGACGCCGCACGGAACAGTGGCGGATGATGCCTATCATGCCGCCCGGCAAGACGCCTTGCACGGCGCAATGACGGACATGCAGCCCGACGTTCTGATCACCGAGCTGTACCCCTTTGGACGTCGCAGCCTCAAAGCCGAGTTCCTGGCGCTTTTGCAGGCCGCCCATGCCCTGCCACGCAGGCCGGTCGTCCTTGCGTCAATCCGCGATATCCTTGCGCCGCCTTCAAAGCCCAGGAAAGCGGTCGAGGCGGACGCTGTGATCGGTGAATTCTATGACGCCGTTCTGGTGCATTCAGACCCTGCTGCAACCCGCCTGGACATCAGCTGGCCGGTCTCCGAGATGCTGTCGGGTAAGCTGCGCTACACTGGCTACGTGGCCCCCCCTGCGGCTACGCCGCATCCCGAAAAGGTCGGCGCGGGCGAGGTTCTGGTCAGCGCGGGCGGCGGCAGCGTAGGCGACACACTGTATGAGACAGCGCTGGAGGCCGCCCGGCTGACGCCTGGCACGCGGTGGCGGCTCTTGATCGGGGGCAGCGACGCGGCAGATCGGATCGCTCGGTTTGAGGCCGCGGGCTCGCCCGCCGTGATCGAAGCCGCGCGTCCGGATTTCAGGCAGATGCTGCGCCATGCCGCCGCCTCGGTCAGCATGTGCGGCTACAACACCGCGCTGGATCTGTTGCAGGCGGGCACCCCGGCGGTTCTGGTGCCGTTTGATGCAGGCAAGGAGGTGGAGCAATCCCTGCGCGCCCGGAGCCTTGCGCCACTGAACGGGATCGAGGTTCTGAAGACCGCTGACCTTTCGCCCGAAAGGCTGGCACGCGCCGTGCGCTCCGTGATGACAGAGCCCATGCGCGCAACGGACAGCTTCCGGTTTGACGGCGCCGCCAGAACGGTAGAGATTGCCGTCGAACTGGCGGAGAAACGTAAATGACGGCAGACTGGAGCGCCCTCGACCGGGAGCTGGCCGCCTGGCAAAAGTCCCGGCTGAGACTTCCCCTTTGGTGGCGCGACGACGATGCGGTTCAGGTCACGCCTCAACTGGATCAACTGGCGGATCTTTCCACCAGGCTGGGTCTGCCCGTGCATCTCGCCGTCATCCCGAAAGAGGCGCAGCAGAACCTGGCCGATCACCTGAAAGGCGCGCCGCACCTCATTCCCGTGGTACACGGCTGGGCGCACCAGAGCCACGCCCCGGCGGAGGAGAAGAAAGCCGAGTTCGGCGCCCATCGCCCGGTGGATGACCGTCTGGAGGACGCCGAAGCCGGATTGCAGCGGCTCAAGACGCTGTTCGGCTCCGCCCTGCGCCCGATGTTCGTGCCGCCCTGGAACCGCATCGCGCCGGACATGCTGCCCTGGATGGCAGGGCTGGGCTATAGCGCGCTTTCGACCTTCACCCCGCGCCGCCAAGGCAAGGTCGCGCCGGGTCTTGTGCAGATCAACACGCATCTTGATCCGATCGACTGGAAGGGCAGCCGCTCCTTGGCCCCGGCGGAACGGCTGATCGCGCAGGTGGCAGAGCAGTTGAAGGATCGCAGAAAAGGCCGCGCGGACATGCGCGAACCCTATGGCATCCTTACCCATCACCTTGTGCATGACGCGGCGATCTGGGATTTCACCGAGGCGCTGATTTCGCGCCTTCTAGCCGGCCCTGCCGTGCCCTGGACCTATGACGAAAGGAATTCGTGAATGAGCCGACTGGATTCAATGCTGCGCCGCCTGACCGCCCAGCGCGACGGGCTGAACTGGGCCGCAAAGCAGATCGCAGGGATTCCCGGTGACGCACTGGACATGGGGCTTGGCAACGGGCGCACCTATGACCACCTGCGCGAGATCCTGCCGGAGCGGCGAATCTGGGTGATCGACCGGGTGCTGCAATGTCACCCCTCCTGCGTGCCACCCGAAGAGGATTTCCTGCAAGGCGAAGCGGAACCCATGCTGCAGCGGCTCGCCACTGAGGGCCACAGGATCGTTCTGGCCCACTATGATTTCGGCTTTGGGGTCAAGGAACAGGACGTGGCCGAAGCTGCCGCCATGTCGCCGGTGATCGCCTCCGTCATGGCACCGGGTGGCATTGTTGTTTCGGGCCAGCCTTTGGTCGGTTTTGAAGAGCTGGGCGGCCCTGACGGCATCCCCGAGGGGCGCTACATGTTCTACCGCGCCTGAAGGCAGAGACGCCTCAGCTGCCCTCTGTGCCCAGCTCATAGGGGCAGAAGATCTCGTTCTGGATCGTGATCTGAGATCCGTCGATCAGGACGACGCCCAGACCGGGATCCTCCGGCGCAGGGCTGAAACTGTCCCAATCCCAGGCGGGCACGGGCGGCGGTGCCTGAAACAGGACGGATCGCAGAGTGGCAAAGGGCAGTCCTGCCGCCACGCCGCTCACGCTGCGATGCACATGCCCGATGCACAGCTGTACCGGCCCCGACGCGTGCCTGCTCACAAGATCAAGAAAGCTGTCGCCGTCGTACATCTTGATCTCGTCCATCATCGGCAGGCCAAGGGTCATCGGCGGGTGGTGCAGAAAGAGGATGACCGGTTGATCCCCGGCGTGTTGCAGCTGGTTTTCCAGCCACTGCCGACGCGCAGCACAGAATTCTCCGCCGCTCGAAGCAGACTTATAGGTATCCAGAGCCAGCACCGTGGCTCCGTTCAGGGGCACGGCATACTGTATGAAATCCTCCATGCAACTGTCCGGCACAGGCAGGATCTGGCGCAAGAGCACGCGATCATCGTGGTTTCCCATCATCGGGAACCAGGGCATGGCAAGCCGGTCCAGAAGCGGGCGCAAGGCAGCGTAGTTCGCAAGGCCCGGATCATTCACCAGATCGCCCGAGATAACGCAGCACGCCGCATCCTCGTGATGGGCGTTGATATGGGCTATGGCAGCCTCTAGCCGCTGGCGCGGATCATGGCCAAGCGGCGCGCCTTCGGCCACGAAATGGAGATCTGAAATCCAAGCGATCTTTTTCATGTCGCGTCCTTTTATGCTGGTTTTGTTCAGGCGACCCGCACTCCACGAGAATAAACACCCTGCAGGGCGGGCACACCGGCGCGCATGGCGAAACGGATCAGGTCCGCGCGTTTGCCGACCTCCAGCCGCCCGCGATCCTCAAGGCCCACCGCGCGCGCCGGAGCGCTGGTCACGGTGGCGATGCCACGCGCCATATCGTCCCAGATCTCTCCCAGCCGTGCCGCTGCGAGGAGCAGCGCCGCAGGCACGTAGTCGGAGGAGACGATATCCAGAAGGTCCAGCTCGGCCAGCTCCTGCGCGGCCACATTGCCCGAGTGCGAACCGCCCCGGATCAGGTTCGGCGCGCCCATCATCACCTGAATGTCATGGGCATGGCAGGCGCGGGCGGCTTCGACCGTGGTGGGGAACTCGGCCAGCCGGATGCCGTGACCGGCAGAGACAGCGACCTGATCCTCGGTGGTGTCATCATGGCTGGCCAGCACCGCGCCAAACCGCTTCGCCGCCTTCACCGCCTCCACCTCGTGCAGGTCGCCATAGGTGTCGCGCATGGTCTTGAGGTTCGCGATATGCTGCAGGAAGGCATCATCATCGAAGCCGTGCTTGCCCTTCACATAGGCCTCGAGCTTGGAAATATCGCGGAACTGTCGCTGCCCCGGCGTGTGGTCCATCAGCGAGACCAGACCGACGCGATCTTCATCTCCGAACTCATCCAGCTCCTCCACCAGGGTTTCCGAGCAGACCTCCGCCCGCAGGTGCAGGAAGTGGCTGATCTTCAGGGCATCCTTGGCGCGCAGTTCCAAGAGCTCACTGGCAAGGCTGCGGGCGTATTGACCGTATCGCGCTTCCTTGGCCTTGATCGACCCCACCCGCATTGCATCGAAAACTGTGGTGATCCCGGTGCCCGCCAGCTCGGCGTCATGGGCGATGATCGCGGCGGCATGGGGCCAGTCCACCTTGGGGCGGGGCTGGATGTGACGTTCCAGATTGTCGGTGTGCAGCTCGATCAGGCCGGGGCTGACGAAATCACCGCCGCAATCCACCGCACCGGCGGGCACGCCCGCACCCTCGGCCATATCCGTGATCTTTCCGTCCTTGATCCTGAGGCTGCCGGTGCGGGTTTCACCGGGCAGGACAAGGGTGGCATTGGCAAGGATCATCTCTTGTGTCATCTGGATTTCACATCTTTCGAGGTATTGGAAAGGCCACGTTTAGGAGGCCAATGTGACATTTACGCGATACGCGATCTATTTTGCGCCGCCCCGTGCGGCGGAATGGAGCCGGTTCGGAGCCAGCTGGCTGGGCTGGGATATGGAGACCGGGGCCGAGGTTACGCACCCCGATGTGCCGGGGCTGGACGTTGCGGCGATCACCGCAACGCCGCGCAAATACGGGCTGCATGCGACCATGAAACCACCCATGCGTCTGGCAGAGGGATATTCCCAGGCAGACCTTGAAGCCGCCTGCGCCGCGCTCGCCGCCACTCAGGCGCCGGTGACACTGGAGCGGTTGCAACTGGCGCGGCTGGGCCGCTTCCTGGCGCTGCGCCCGGTAGGCGATGAAAGCGCCCTCAATGCGCTGGCCGCCGCCTGCGTGACGGAACTGGACGCCTTTCGCGCCCCCGCGCCCGAGGCGGAACTTGCCCGCCGCCGCGGCGCGGGTCTCAGCCCCGAGCAGGACAAGAACCTTGTAACCTGGGGCTACCCTTACGTGCTTGATCAGTTCCGCTTTCACATCACCCTGACCGGCAAGCTGCCGAAACCTGACCTGCCCGGCGTCGAGGCTGCCTTGCAGTCGCATCTGATCCCGCTGCTGCCCGCGCCCTTTACCATCACCGATCTGGCGCTGATGGGGGAGGATGCCGAGGGGCGCTTTCACCTGATCCACCGCTACACCCTCACGGGCTGAAGCGCGGCGCGCGCGACCATGACCGCCGCGCCCAGATCGCCGCTGTTGTCGATCTCGTGCACCTTGGCCAGCCCCGCAGGCAAAGGCTTGCCCGCGCGGGCAAGTCGGCGCTTCACCTCGGCGGCATCCTCGCGCCCGCGCGCCGCCAGACGGGCGGCGAGCACCTCGGGGCGGGCGGTGACCGAGAGCACGCGAAAATCGTCAAAGGCATCCTGCGCCTCCAACAGCACCCCGCGCGACAGGTTGACCAGAACCGCAGTTGCCCCGGTACGCAGGCTCTCGATCTCTCTTGGAATACCATAGTGCAGCCCATGGGCAGGCCAGTGCAGGGCAAAGGCGCCCTTGCCTGCCAGATCAAGAAACGCGGCTTCGGTAACGGGGGTGTAATCCTCACCGCCGGCCTCGGGGGCGCGGGTGATCACGCGGCGCATCAGCTTCACTCCGGGATCGGCCTGCCGCAGTCCCTCCATCAGGCTGTCCTTGCCCACACCCGACGGGCCGACGACGGCAATCACCGGCCCTTTTTGCGGTCGCTCCGTCATGCAGCCGCCTGCGGCGCATAGGCCGAGACATCGATGAACCGGTCGCAGACCTGATCGCGAGCCGCCTCATCGTGGAAAATGCCGATGATGGCTGCGCCGCGCGCCTTGGCGCCTTCGATCAGCCCCAGCACGGTGGCGCGGTTCTGCGCATCAAGGCTCGCCGTGGGCTCATCCAGCAGAAGCGCCGGATAGTCATAGGCAAAGCCGCGTGCGATATTCACGCGCTGCTGCTCCCCGCCGGAGAACGTCGTGGGGCTGAGGCTCCAGAGCCGTTCGGGGATATTCAGTCCCGCCAGCAGGGTCGCCGCCTTTTCGCGCGCGTCCTCGATCGGGGTGCCTACCGCCAACAGCGGATCAGCCACCACATCGAGCGCAGGCACACGCGGCACCACCCGCAGGAACTGGCTGACATAGCCCAGCGTCTTGCGGCGCAGCTCAAGGATCTCGCGCGGCTCGGCCTTGGCCACATCTGTGTCGCCCACCAGAATGCTGCCAGAGGCGGCGAGGTAGTTGCCGTAGATGAGCCGCATCAGGGTCGATTTCCCGGCGCCCGAAGCCCCCACCAGCCCCACGCATTCGCCGGGTTTGACCGAGAGCGTTGCGCGCTCCATCACCGGGATCACCGCGCTGCCCTGATTGTGCAGGGTGAAGCTTTTGCTGACGTTGTTGAGTTCGATCATCACTTTGTCCTCACACCTGCAACACGCTGGAAACCAGCAGCTGCGTATAGCCATGTTGCGGATCGTCGAGCACTTGATCCGTCAGGCCGGTTTCGACCACATGACCGTCCTTCATCACCATCAGCCGGTCGGCCAGTAGCCGCACCACCGCCAAATCGTGGGTCACGATAATGGCGCTGAGACCCATCTCGCGCACGAGGCCCCGCAAGAGATCCAGCAGCCGCGCCTGCACCGAGACATCAAGGCCCCCGGTGGGTTCGTCCATGAAAACAAGCCGAGGCCCGGTCACCAGGTTGCGGGCGATCTGCAGCCGCTGCTGCATGCCGCCGGAAAAGGCCGAGGGTCGGTCGTCGATGCGCGCATCTGAAATCTCGACCCGGCCCAGCCAGTCGGCGGCGCGGGCGCGAATGTCGCCATAGTGACGATCACCAACGGCCATCAATCGCTCGCCGATGTTGCCACCGGCGGAGACCGACATGCGCAAGCCATCGCGGGCATGCTGGTGCACAAAGGCCCAGTCGGTGCGCCCCAGCATGCGGCGGGCAGGTTCCGACATGGTGACCGTATCCACCGGCCCGTCGGCGCGGGTATCAAACACCACCTCGCCCCGATCCGGCGCCAGATGTCCGGCCAGACAATTCAGCAGCGTGGATTTTCCCGAGCCGCTTTCGCCGACAATGCCCATCACCTCACCGGGGTAGAGGTCAAAGCTGACATCCGTACAGCCGATCCGCGCGCCATACATCTTGGCGACGTCTTTCACTTGCAGCAAAGGGGTCATGCCGCGGCCTCCTCTCCCAGGCGGCCCACATGGCCTGCCTCGCGCCGCGAACGGCAATAATCGGTGTCCGAGCAGACAAACATCCGGTTGCCCGCATCATCCAGGATCACCTCATCCAGATAGCTGTCTTCGGCGGCACAAAGGTCACACGGATGATCGGCCTTGCTGGCCTCGAACGGATAATCCTCGAAATCGAGGCTCACGACCTTGGTGTAGGGCGGCACCGCGTAGATGCGCTGCTCCCGGCCTGCACCGAACAGCTGGATCGCCGCCATCTCCATCTTGGGGTTGTCGAACTTGGGGATCGGCGAGGGATCCATCACGTAGCGATCCGACACCTTCACCGGATAGGCATAAGAGGTCGCGATGGCGCCGTGCTGGCTGATGTCCTCATAGAGCTTCACATGCATTAGGCCATATTCCTGCAAGGCATGCATCTTGCGGGTCTCGGTCTCGCGCGGCTCAAGAAAGCGCAGCGGTTCCGGGATTGGCACCTGATAGACGAGGATCTGATCTTCGGTCAGCTCCGCCTCGGGGATGCGGTGGCGGGTCTGGATGACGCTGGCCTTTTCGGTTTCCTCGGTGGTGGCGACCCCGGCGGTGCGTTCAAAGAACTTGCGGATCGAAACCGCGTTGGTGGTGTCATCGGCGCCCTGATCGATCACCTTGAAGGTATCCTCGGGCGTCAGCGTTGCGGCAGAGACCTGTACCCCGCCGGTGCCCCATCCATAGGGCATGGGCATTTCGCGGCTGGCAAAGGGCACCTGATAGCCCGGCACGGCCAGACCTTTGAGGATCGCCCGGCGGATCATCCGCTTGGTCTGCTCATCGAGGTATGCAAAGTTATAGTCAGACATGGTTTTCTCCATTTTCTGACGGAGTTACGGAATGGGCGGGTTTATCTTCATTGGAATAGCGTTGACGCTGATTGTGGCGCACCGAATCTGGGTTTTCCGACGATCCTCCCAAAGACGAAAGACACTTCGCCAGGATGACGGTGGAACCTGGGTCTGGATCGACTATGGCGGAAGGGAGTGCCGATCTGACATCCACCCGGACTCTCCCGGAGGTGCATGGTGCTCCGGCAGCGGCACCGGGGGCAGCGGCGGAGGTTTTGGCGGCGGTGGCTTTGATGGCGGCGGGGGTGACGGCGGTGGCGGCGGAGGGGATTGAATAGCCGCGCCCTAAATGCACCGTCCCCGGAACAAACTTGTTCATTTTGGGCCGGCATCGCCGGGCCGCGCCCGACCTCCCCCCCGGGAGGGCGCTTCGCCCCCACCCGAGGTCGGGCACTGCCCTGTGTTGCATGCAGCTCATTCCGCCGCCTCCTTGGCCGCCACCTGCTCCGCCGCATCGGCGGCTTCGCGGCGCAGCTTGCGCACCAGTTCCAGCTCGGACTGGAAATCGACGTAATGGGGCAGCTTGATATGTTCGAGGAACCCGGTCGCCTGGATATTGTCCGAGTGGCTGAGGACGAATTCCTCGTCCTGCGCGGCGGCGCCGAAGTTATCCTCGCCCAGCTCCTTCCAGCGCAGCGCGCGATCCACCAGCGCCATGGCAATGCTCTTGCGCTCTGACTGGCCGAACACCAGACCATAGCCACGGGTGAACTGCGGCGGCACCGTCTTGGAGCCCTTGAACTGGTTCACCGTCTCGCATTCGGTCAGCTCCACCTCGCCGATCTCGATGGCAAAGCCCAGCTCGGGGATCTCCATCTCAACCGCCACGGTGCCGATGCGCAATTCGCCCACAAAGGCGTGGTTGCGTGCATAGCCACGCTGGGTGGAATAGGCCATGCCAAGGATGAACCCTTCGTCCCCGCGTGTCAGCGACTGCAGCCTGACCGATCGGTCAGCCGGAAACGCCATCGGCTCCCGCGTGAGGTCTCCGGGCTGAGCATCGGAAGCAGGCTCACGCTCGATAATGTCCTCGCCCTGCAGGAACTCGGTGATATGGGGTGTGGGTTCGGTCCGGGGCGTTGCAGCGGGGGCTTCCGGCACCTCGCCCTCAGCGGCCAGTTTGAAGTCCAAGAGGCGATGCGTATAGTCAAACGTCGGCCCCAGCACCTGCCCACCCGGCGCATCCTTGAAGGTCGCTGAAATGCGCCGATCGCAGGCCATGGCGCCGGTATCCACCGGCAGCGTATAGCCGAACCGCGGCAGGGTGGTTCGATAGGCGCGGATCAGGAAAATCGCCTCGATCAGATCACCGCGCGACTGTTTGATCGCCAGCGCCGCCAGATCGGGATCAAAGAGCGAACCTTCGGCCATCACCCGGTTCACCGCCAGCGCCAGCTGCTCGCGGATCTGCGCGAGGGAGAGTTCGGCGACCGAAGGTGCGCCGCGACGCTCCTCCGCCAGCCAGGCATGGGCGTTGTCAATGGCGCGCTCGCCGCCCTTTACTGCAACATACATGCCTCAGACCTCCGCACGGATCTGGGTCGAGCGCGGCAGCGCCGCCACCTGGGACCCAGAGGTGAAAAAGAAATCGACGCCCAGGGGGTAGAGCATCGCATTGCCCGCACAGGCCGCCGGATCCGGCAGCGCCATCCGCGCCGCGTCTTTGATGCCGGGGCCACTGAGGGTGGCATTGGGGGCCTCAAAGCCCGTGACCTCGACGATCAGGGTGGTCGAGCGGTCCGGGTATTCCGCCGTCCCGATAGGGAAACGGTCAAGTGGCATCAGGGCCTCCCAACCACCAAGCGCGAAATCCGCCTCTTCGGCCGCAACAAGGGGCGCGCCAGTATGAAAGGTCAGCCAGCCCCGCAGGGCCCCGCTGTCCACATCCGGCGCCAGAAAGACGCCTGTTTCGGGATCGCAAAGGGTCAGCAGCAGGCTGCCCGCCGCCTCAGAAATCCCTTTGGGCGGGGTGCCGCCCGTGATCTCTTGCACCGTGCCGGGGCGCGCCATGGCATTCATCGCCGCGCGAAAGGCATGGGCCGAAGCCACTGGCGGATTGGCGAACCCACCCGCGTAGACCGTGTTGTCCGTCATCTGGTTCATCAGTCCTCTCCCCGGACCATGGTGAAAAAATCGACCTTGGTCGCAGCGGCCTTTGACGCGCGCGCCTTTTTGGCAGCAGCGCGCTCTTGCTCAAGCGGCGCTAGGACCTTGGCCCGCAGGGCCTCCGCCGCCCCGGTCTGCATCAAGGCATCGATCTTGGCCGCCATTTCGGCCTTGGCCTTGGAGCGGCCCTGGACATAGCCGTGCCCGACGGTGCCATCGGCCAGCGACAGGGCGCAGCGGGTCACGGTCATCTCTCCGAGGTTGAAGGGCGCGCCGCTGCCGCCCATGCGGCCGCGCACCATGACGCCGCCCGCCTCGGGCGCACGCAGCCAGTCGAAGGCTGGCTCATGATCAAAGGCGCGCCAAAGTTCGGCAAGCCGGGAATCGTCAGCAGAGGCAAGCAGGCCCATCCAGGCCTTGCGATCCTCTGCGGAAATAGTGGTGTTCATCGTGTCAAAGCCTCTTGGCCGGGTTGTCTACATTTACTATACAACTAGACAAATCATAGGTGACTCGCCCATGGCGGCGCAAGCCAATCCTTGTGAAAGTTTGATGACATGGCCCGTACCCCGGTTTGGAAATCCATTGCCCATGCGCTGACCGACGACATCGCGCAGGGACGCTATGACACCGGCGACAAACTGCCGGCCGAGGCACAACTGGCGGCGCGTTTCGGGGTGAACCGCCATACCGTGCGCCGCGCCCTTGCCGAGATGGCCGCAGGGGGACTGGTGCACGCGCGGCGGGGGGCTGGTGTTTTTGTTGCTGCAAAGCCAACGGATTACCCGATCGGCAAACGGGTTCGCTTTCACCAGAACATCTCGAAAGGGGGGCGCATACCGGCCAAGCAGATCCTGACCACCGAAACCCGCGCCGCAGCAGCGGGCGAGGCCGCCGCACTAGGACTTGAACCGGGCGATGCGGTGCATGTCTATGACGGGTTGTCCCTGGCGGACGGGCAACCCGTTGCCCTGTTTCAAAGCATCTTCCCTGCAGACAGGTTCCCAAAAATGCTGGAGGCCCTGAAGGAAACGCAATCCGTCACCGCCGCCCTGAAATGCTGTGGCGTCGATGACTATACCCGCATCGAGACCCGCATCACGGCCCGGCAGGCCACGGCCACCCAGGCTCTGCACCTGCGCCTCCCCGAAGGCGCGCCGATCCTGCGCACCACCGGGATCAACGTCGATGCAGATGGCCAGCCCATTGAATACGGTCGCACCTGGTTTGCCGGTGATCGGGTGACCCTCACGGTCGGCGGCGAAGACTGACAAACCTCTCCCGCCCGTCGGAGGCCTTCTGGCGAAGCCCCCTCCCGTTGGGCCCGGCGCCGCGCTGTCGCGCGGCGGGTTCGTTCTCCCGCAACCCGTTCGCCAAATCCGGGTCAAGGGCCACGCATGTGGCCGTGCGAACGCACGGTTTACCCTTGAGGCGGATTTGGCGGACAGGACACTCGATATGGCGCATCAGGGCAGACCTGCCCCTGATGCGCCTCTCAGCAAGAAAAAAAGCGCCGCGCGACAGCGCCGCGCCGGGCCCAACCGGGAAGACGCATTTTTCAAATGCGGCGCCACGGGCGGGAGCAACCCCGCCACGGACACCCTGCGCACCTACTGCTTGGCGTTGAAGACAAACAGCGTCTCGCCGTTGATCTTATAGTCGTTGATCAGAGCCTTGGCCTTGTCCGACACCAGCCAGCCTTCCAGCTTCATGGCCAGATCGTTTTTCACGTGAGGGTGCTTTTCCGGGTTCACCGGCAGATAGGCGTATTGGTTGAACAGTACCGGATCACCCGAGAACAGAAGCGCCAGATCGCCCTTGTTGCCAAAGTTCAGCCAGCTGGCCCGGTCTGCCATGATATAGGCCTCCATCCCCGACGCCGTGTTGAGCGCCGCGCCCATGCCCGCGCCAACCGCGCGGTACCAATCGCCAAACGCTGCCGGATCCAGCCCGGCGGCGGTCCACAGGCTCAGCTCTTTCTTGTGGGTGCCACTGTCATCTCCGCGGCTGACGAACCGCGCCTCGGCGTCCGCGACCTTCTGCAGGGCATCAACTGCCGTTTCAGCCCCCGCGACACCGGCGTCATCCGATTTCGGCCCGATAAAGACGAAATCGTTGTACATGATCTCGCGGCGGTGGGTGCCATTGCCCCCGGCCAGGAACCGCTCTTCGGCCCTCTTCGAATGCACCAGTATCGCATCCACATCGCCCGCTTCACCCAGGCGGATCGCCTGGCCGGTGCCCACGACCAGAAGCTGCACATCCAGGTCCAGGTCCTTCTTGATCTCGGGCAACAGGATCTCAGCGAGGCCCGAGTTATGGAACGATGTGGTCACGGCCATCTTCATGTCCTCGGCGATCGAGGCAGTGGCCAGTACGGCGGCGGCAACAGCGCCAAACAACATATGTTTCATTCTACAATATCTCCTCTCAAGAAAGCTGCCCCTTGCGGGGTCTGGGGTCCGGCAAAAAACTCTGCCGCCGGGGAAAACTCGTGAATGCGGCCACCGATGACGAGGATCACCTCATCCGCCAGCCGCTGTGCCTGTCCCATATTGTGGGTGGACATGATGAGGCGTGTACCCGCGCGGGCCGCCTCGGCCAGGATCTCTTCAATCTCGCGTGTCGCCCGCCCATCGAGCGAAGCGCAGGGTTCATCAAGGAACAACACCTTCGGTTCGCGGATCAGAGCGCGGGCGAGGGCGAGTTTCTGACGCTCCCCGCCCGAAAGCAGCATGGCCTGACGCTCCAGCGCATCGCCCAGATTGATGCGGCGGGCCCAGTCTGCGGCACGCACGCGGGCCTCTTTACGGGGCACTCCGATCAGGCGCAGGGGATAGGCGATGTTCTCCACCACCGTGCGGCGCATCATCACCGGCGTCTGGAATACAAAGGCCTGACGCTTCTCCGCTTCTTCCCGCGCGCAAGCCCAGCGGAGGCTCCCCTCGTTCAAACGCACGATCCCGTGCAGCATCTTCAGGAGCGAGGTCTTGCCGGCGCCGTTCGGTCCGATAACGATCGTGGTGCCCTGCCCCTCAAGCCTCAGGTCCACGGGACCCACCAACACCTTGCCACGACGGCGGACGGTGGCCTGCTCGACAATCAAAGGAAACAGCTCTGTCACCAGCGCCCCCCGCGTTCGGTATGGCCGATCCAGTGGATCGCAAGGTTCACCGCGACGGCCATGCCGATCAGCACGAAGCCAAGACCCAGCGCCATGGCGAATTCGCCCTTGCCGGTCTCCAGCGCAATCGCCGTGGTCAGCACCCGTGTTGCGTGGTCGATATTGCCGCCCACCACCATGATGGCGCCGACCTCCCCGATGGCGCGACCAAATCCCGCCAGCGCCGCCGTCAGCAGCGCCCGACGCCCATCCCAGAGCAGGGCGCGGATGCGCTGACCTTGGGTGGTGTTCATCGAGATCAGCAGATCGTGATAATCGCTCCACAACTCGCGCAACGACTGATGCGCGATCGAGGCGATCAGCGGCACGATGATGATGACCTGCGCAATGATCATCGCCGTGGGCGTAAAAAGGAGACCGAAAACTCCGAACGGCCCCGCTCGCGACAGGAAAACATAGACAACCAGCCCTACCACCACCGGCGGTAGCCCCATCAGCGCGTTGAGAACGGCAATGGTCGCGCGCCGCAGACGGAACCGTCTGACGGCAAGCAGCGCAGCCAGCGGCAATGCGATGACCGAAGCGATCAGAAGCGCGGTCAAAGTGACCCTGAGAGAGCGCAGGGTGATTTCAACCAGATCGGGGTCCAGCAAGACCACCAGCCAGAACGCCTGGCTCAGCCCCTCCCACAGATCAGACATGGCGCTTGGTTTTCTCCCGGATGGCTTGGGGTTAACGGCTCTTTTCCCCTAGCTTCCCCAGTGTCAAAACACAGGAATGTTACCGGCGACAGAAAAAAATGCAGTCGGGCTTCAAAAAGGACAATTTGTCCACCATATAAGGTCAAGCACATGTATTGGCGGACAGAAAGGCGGGTGCCGTGGTTCGCCGTTCAGCGCTCTGGGGTCTCTCGTAGGCCAAAGCAGGCGCCCCAGGACCCGAGCGCGCCTTGTCCACCCTCTGTCATCCCGCCGACGCTTCGATCCATCGCAGGCTCAGCACCTTGATCACCTGCGGCCTTTTGGCCCCGCATCTTGCGCGCGCCATACGAACGTGAAAAAAGACCCACCCAGAGTGCCAGCACGGCGCGATTTCGAGGAAATGCCATGTTCGATCTGCAAACCATGCGCGATCAACTCGCCAGCACCTATGATCTGGCGCCCAATCCCGACCTGGCCGAACAGATGTCAGAGACCTACGCGCGCATGGATCGCGTGGTCAACCCGGTCGACTGGTCCCGCTATGCGCCTTACGTCGCTGCCATCAATGCACTCAAGAAAGAGCGCGGCGCGGTCATTCTGGCCCACAACTACATGACGCCCGAGATCTACCACGGTGTTTCGGACTTTGTCGGCGACAGCCTGCAGCTGGCGATCGAGGCCGCGCGGGTCGAGGCGGATGTGATCGTGCAATGCGGCGTGCACTTCATGGCCGAGACCTCCAAGATCCTGTCCCCCGAAAAGACCGTTCTGATGCCCGATATGGCTGCGGGCTGCTCGCTGGCCGAAAGCATCACCGCCGCAGGCGTCGAAGAGATGCGCCGCAAGTATCCCGGCGCGCCTGTCGTCACTTACGTGAACACCACCGCCGAGGTGAAGGCCGCCTCCGACATCTGCTGCACCTCTTCGAATGCCGCGCAGATCGTCGCCGCGATGGAGAGCGACACGGTCATCATGACGCCGGACAAATACCTGGCGCAGAATGTGGCCAATCAGGTGCCGCAGAAGACCATCGTCTGGTGGGACGGCGCCTGCGTCGTGCATGAGCAATACACCGCCAAGGACCTGCGCGAGTTCCGCGAATGGAACCCCGGCACCCGGCTAATCGCCCACCCCGAATGCCCGCCGGACGTGGTGGCCGAGGCAGACTTTTCCGGCTCCACCAGCGGCATCATCAAATACGTGACCGATGAAAAGCCCGAAAAGGCGATGCTGATCACCGAATGTTCGATGGCCTCGAACATCGCCGATGCCCTGCCCGAGGTGGAATTCGTCGGCCCCTGCAACATGTGCCCCTACATGAAGATGATCACGCTGGAGAAAATCCTGTGGTCGCTGCACACCATGTCCACGCCCGTCGAAGTCGATCCCAAGGTCGCCGACAAGGCCCGCCTTGCGGTGCAGCGGATGATCGACCTCAGCCAGAAACTGGGTGTCTGACCAGTGACAGCGGCCAGCACAGCGCCTGTTGAGACTGGCCGCATCGTCATTGTCGGTGCCGGTCTTGGCGCGCTTTATGCGGCGCTGGAACTGGCGCCGCGTCCGGTTCTGATGATCTCTCCCGAAACGCTCGGCCTGGGGGCGAGTTCAGCCTGGGCGCAGGGCGGTGTCGCCGCCGCCATGGACCAGAGCGACAGCCCCGAGGCCCATGCCGCCGACACTCAGGTGGCCGGTGCGGGCACCGTTGACCCAGAGGTCGCCGCCATGGTCACCCGCGTCGCGCGGGATCATATCCTCGACCTCACCGACCTTGGCACACCCTTTGACCGTGATGAGATGGGCAACTACGTGATGAGCCGCGAGGCCGCCCATTCCGCCGCCCGCGTGGTGCGCGTCAAGGGCGACCGGGCCGGGGCGCAGATCATGGAAACCCTGGTGGCCGCCGTGCGCGCCACGCCCTCGGTGCAGGTGCTGGAGAACACCCAGGCCGTGCGACTGGAGGTCGAAGGCGATACCGTCACCGGCGTCTGGATCGCCCGTGCCAATGCGCCTTCGGATCCTGTTCTGATTACCTGTCCGGGCGTTCTATTGGCCGGGGGTGGATCCGGCGGGCTTTATGCCCATACCACCAACCCGCCGCGCATCCGGGGGCAGGTCATCGGCCTTGCCGCCCGCGCGGGCGTTCGCATCGCCGATCCCGAATTCGTCCAATTCCACCCAACCGCCTTTGACATCGGGGAAGACCCGGCACCCTTGGCAACCGAGGCCCTGCGCGGCGATGGCGCGACTCTGTGGAACAACAAAGGTGAGCGTTTCATGCTGGCCGTCCACCCGGATGCCGAGCTTGCCCCGCGCGACATCGTGGCCCGCGCGATCTTTGCCGAAACCCAAGCCGGGCGCCGCCCGGTTCTGGACACGCGGCCGGCCCTTGGCGCCGAGGTCGCGACCCGGTTTCCCACCGTTGCCGAAACCTGCGCCCGCGCCGGGATCGACCCTGTTGCGCAGCCAATTCCCGTCGCCGTCGCCGCCCATTACCACATGGGCGGGGTGGACACCGACATGCACGGGCGCGCCAGCCTGAACCACCTCTGGGTCTGCGGCGAGGTCTCCTCGACCGGGCTGCATGGCGCCAACCGGCTGGCCTCAAACGGGCTGCTGGAGGCGCTGGTCTATGCCCGCACCGCAGCTGCCGACATGAAGGATCTGGCCCAGACCGGCGACATGTCGGAGGTCACGATCCGTTTTGCCCCGGATGGTCACGAAACCGATCCCGCAGTGGTGCAGACCCTGCGCGAGACCATGACCGCCCATGTCGGCGTGCGCCGCACCGAAGAGGGGCTGAAGACGGCGCTCACCACCATCGCGCGGCTTGAGGCGGACAACGCCGAGGATGAGCCCTTCGTCAACATGTGCGCCACCGCCACCCTGATCGCCGCCGCCGCCCTGATGCGCCGCGAAAGCCGGGGCGGGCATTACCGCGATGACTTCCCCGAGGCCGACCCCTCGCTGGCCCACCGCACCCATATCACCCTGACCGAGGCTCTTGCCCTGCGCGACCGAATCGTGGGCGAGGCCACAAAGGAGCCCGCATGAGCACCGCCTTTGCCACCCTGCCCGACCTGATCCTGGACCCCATGGTGCGCGCCGCCCTGCACGAGGATCTGGGTCAGAACGGCGACATCACCACCCGCGCGGTGATCCCGGCCGATGTGACCTACTCCGCCCGGCTGAACGCCCGTCAGGAAGGCGTGGTTTCTGGGATGCAGATCGCCCGGATCGCCTTTCATCTGGTGGATGCGGGGCTGAAGGTGGAAACCCTGCTGCCCGATGGCACTGCCTGCAAACCGGGCGACACATTGATGACCATCGAAGGCTCCGCCGCCTCGATCCTGTCGGGGGAGCGGGTGGCGCTGAATTTCGCGGGCCGCCTGACTGGGATCGCAACACTGACCCATTGTTTCGTGCGCGAAACATCTGGCACGAACACCCGCATAACCTGCACCCGCAAGACCACGCCAGGCCTGCGCATCGCCGAAAAGCAGGCCGTCCTGCATGGCGGCGGTTACAACCACCGCTTTGGCCTGTCGGACGCGATCCTGATCAAGGACAACCATATAGCCGCCGCGGGCGGCATCACTGCCGTGCTGGAGGCCGCAAAGGCCAGCGTCAGCCATATGATGAAGGTGGAGATCGAGGTCGACACCCTGTCCCAGCTCGAAGAGGTGCTGAAGACCGGCGGCGCCGATGTGGTGCTGCTCGACAACATGGACACGCCCACCTTGGCGGAGGCCGTCAAGATGGCGCGCGGCCATCTGGTGACCGAGGCGTCGGGCAACATGAAGCTGGAGCGGATCGCCGAGGTCGCCGCCACCGGGGTCGATTACATCTCCTCCGGGGCGCTGACCCATTCCGCGCCGACGCTGGATCTGGGTCTCGATTTCTGACCGCAGATTACAGGCAGCCGCGCGGCACGGTCTCGGACCATTCCCTGACCAGCACCGGCTCTGACGCGCCGCCCTCATAGGCGTGGATGCGGCGCCAGAGGTAGAAGTTTTCCTGATCGCAGGTCATCCGGTTTTCCGTATCGATGGCCACTTGCCAATTACCCCGCGCAAAGGTGAAGCGCCAGTCGGATTTGAAGGTCGCAGTCGCGGGATCATCGGGTTGGATCGCGTAGTGCATCGACACGTGGCTGCCCACCTGCATCCCGTTGTGCGGGTTCACCGCCTCGCCGTAGTCGTCGAATGTATCGAGCACCAGCGTACCATCCGCGAGCGTCTTCGTCTCAGAGGTACCGGATGGGTCGCGCAACTGCCTGCCCCCCAGCGTCGGATAGGGCTGCGCAGGCCCGGGGGCCTCGGGCGGGATTTCTTCGCTCACCTTTCGCTCAGGCAGGATCAGGGCGCAGCCTGCCAGATCCAGCGTGATCTCTGCCGCCTCGGGTGCGGGCCAGACGATGGGCCAGTACGAGGTCGAGAGCGCCAGCCGCAACATATGACCGACCCGCAGTGCATGGGCGCATTCGTTCAAGGGGAACTCCACCTCGTAGCGTTGCCCCGGCACCAGCGGCTCTGGCGCGTCATGACCGTTCAGATGCGTCAGGTTGAAGGGGCGGAAACTGATCCGCTGCGAGGATCCATCCGGGGCCACATCGCACAGGCGCCCGACGATCTGCGCCACGGGACGGTCCACGGTGAAGGCGATGCGGACGCGGGGGCGGCCCAGCAGCTGCAGTTCGTCTTCAAGCGGAGCCATATCGAAGCAGGTCGAAAGCGCATCATCCCCCGCCTGATCGCCGGGCAGCTCATTGTCAATCCGCATGCCCGGGCAGAAATAGCCCCCCGCCTGTCCAAGGGTTGCGGGGTTCGAAACCCTACATTCCCCGCTGCCTGCAGTATCTGTCAGGCTGCCTGTCGAAAGATAAACCACCCGTTCGCTGATATTGGGCGAGGGCCAGTTCTGCTCGGCCACCCAGGTCCCTTTGCGAGGTTTGTTTTCCTTGGTGGGGCCGAAGTGTTCCTGCATGTAGACGCGGTAGTCCGGCAGCGCCTCGGCGCCGGTCTCCTCGCCCTTCAGCCAGTGATCGAACCAGCGCAGCACCTCGCCATGGAAATCCGCCGGATCGAGTTTCGAGATATGTGCATAGCGGTGCTCCCAAGGCCCCATCAGTGCCTTGGTGGGCGCAGTGAGGTTTCCCGCCAGCATGGCGGGCGTGTTGAGATAGGCATCGGCCCAGCCGGTGATCGCCAAAACCGGCGCGGTGATCGCCGACCAATCCTCGCAGACCGAACCGTGCTTCCAGAAGTCATCGCGGGCGGGGTGGCGCAGCCAGTCGGCAGACATGAAGGGCAGCTTCTCGATCCGCTCGAGCCATGCGTCGCGCCAGTCGGGGCGCAGCTCGGGATCGAGTGGCCGGGTCATATAGGCGAACATCTGGCTGCCCCAGTTGGCATTGTCGCTCAAAAGGCAGCCGCCCATGTAGTGGATGTCATCGGCATAGCGGTCGGCGGTGGAGGCGACCGAGACCACGGCCTGCAATTCCGGCGGGCGGCGGTAGGCCAGTTGCAACCCGTTGAACCCGCCCCAGGAAATGCCGATCATCCCGACCTTTCCACTGCTCCAGGGCTGCGCGGCGATCCATTTCAGAACCGCCTCGCCATCGCTCAGCTCCTGTTCGGAGTATTCATCGTCAAACAGCCCCTCGCTGTCGCCGCTGCCCGCGATATCGACCCGGATGCAGGCATACCCCTTGGAAGCAAAGACGGTGTGGGTGGTCTCGTCGCGCGGTGCGGTGCCGTCGCGCTTGCGGTAGGGCAGGTATTCCAGAATCGCCGGGAACGGTCCCTCCCCTTCGGGCAGCCAGATGCGCGCCGCCAGACGCCGCCCGTCGGGCATGGGAATCCAGGTGTTTTCAATGAGGGTAAAGGGCGCGCGCATCATGGTCTTCCAATGTCAGAGTCTATGGCGCCAGCCTGCCCCCACGCGCCCCTATTTGGCAAGCTTGGGCGCGGATTTATCGAGCGCCAGCTCGGCATCCGAGAACTTCCACGGCCCGCGCACGCCCGGCACGCCTTCGGGAGAAATCTGCATGCCGCGATGCTGGATCTGCGGATCGTCAAAGGCCTGACCTATGGTGTTGATCGGCCCGGCGGGCACTGTCGCGGCCTCCAGTGCCTTCAGAAGATCAGCCTGTGTCCACTGCATCAGCGCTGCCTCGAGAATTGCGGTCAGATCGGTGCGGTTGGCGACGCGGGACTGGTTGGTCAGGAACCGCGCATCCACCTTGAGGTCCGGCAGATCCAGCACATCGCACAGGCGCTGGAATTGGCCGTCATTGCCCACAGCCAGAATGATATGCCCATCCTGAACTGCCATCACCTGATAGGGCGCGATATTGGGATGGTCGTTGCCAAGGCGCACCGGGCTGGTACCGGTGGCCAGATAGTTCATCGCCTGGTTCGCAAGCATCGCCGTTGCGCAGTCCAGAAGGGACATATCCAGATGCTGCCCCCGCCCCGTCGTGTGGCGCTGCTCCACCGCCGCCAGAATGCCGATGGTGCCATAAAGCCCGGTCACGATATCGGTGATGGCGACGCCCACTTTTTGCGGCTGGCCTTCGGGGTCACCAGTGATCGACATCAGCCCCGACATGCCCTGCAAGAGAAAGTCATAGCCCGCACGGGCCGCATAGGGGCCGTCCTGACCAAAGCCCGTGACCGAGCAATAGATCAGCCGCGGGTTCACCTCTTTCAGGCTGTCGTAGTCCAGCCCGTATTTTTTAAGACCACCGACCTTGAAATTCTCGATCAGGATATCGGCATCCTTGATCAGGTCGAGCACGGTCTGGCGCCCCTCCGGGGTGCGAAAATCAGCCGTCACGCAATCCTTGCCGCGATTGGCCGCATAGTAGTAGGCCGCCGTCTTGTCGCCGTCCCGTTCGATGAAGGGAGGACCCCAGTGGCGGGTATCATCGCCTGCCTCGGCTTCGACCTTGATCACCTCGGCGCCCAGATCCGCCAGCGACTGGCCAATCCAGGGACCGGCGAGAATACGGGCGAGTTCAACCACTTTGAGGCCTGAAAGCGGGGTCATGGCGGCTCCTGTTCTTGACGCTGTATCGCTTATGTAGCCCAGCCTCCTAAGGGCAGCAATCTTTGATCAAATTCAGGCGGGTCAGGGGCCTATTTGCCCTTGATCCGAACCGTGAAACTGGTGCGCGCGCCTGGGGGCGGCGGCGGGAAGGGCGCGGCACGGCGCACCTGCGCCACGGCGATCTCATCCAGCCGGGCGGAGCCGGAACTGCGGGCGAGAGACACCCCTGCGAGGCCACCGCCAGGGCCGATACGAAAAGCCACCATCGCCTCGCCGCGCACATTTGCACGCCGTTTGGCCCGCTGGATCCGCCGCATGACGAGGCCCGGATAATTGCTGGCCGCCGCATTGCCCTGCGCCTTGGCCGTTCCGCCCTCGGTGCGCGCTTGCCCCCCCGGTTTCGCCGCCCGGCCTTCGGACACCCCCCGCGTGGCATCGGTATCGCTGTTGCCGCGCGGTTTCGTCGGCGCGTCCTGCCGTTTCGTGACGCGTTCGACCGGCTGTTCGGGCTGTGGTTTCGGCGGCGCTTTCGCAGGCTCCAGTTGGGGTGTCGGCCGCGTGACCGGCTTCAGCGAAACGGTGACCTCGGGCGCCTGCGGAGTTGGCTCCAGCGCGGGTTCGACAGGCTTGGCTGCGGCGGTTTCCTGCACGGGCACAGGATCAGCCCGGTCGGGGTCTGGCCTGTCCGGACGCTCAGCAGCAGGCACCTCTGCCGCTTGTGTCTCCTGTGGCGCTGCCGCGTGCCTGGGAGGGTCTGCGGGCTTTTGCGGGGTCGCTTCGGCCACCGGCTGCAGGATCTCGATACCCGGTGTCAGCGGCACAGTCGCGATCGGAGCGCGGGCCTGCTGCACCTGCGGCTGAGCAGGTTGCACGGGGTCAGCCGCTACGGGAGGTCGAGCCGTCGGCTGCGGTGCCTCCTGCATCTCTTGTGGTGGCTCGGGCGTTTCCACCCCCATTGCAAGACTGGCAAAGGAGGTCCCCTCTGCCGCAAGTGTGGTCTGGCCGCCCGCGATTTCAACATCATTGCCGTCGGTCAGGAATACGGCGCTGGCGTGCACTGCGGCCGCCGCAGCCAAGGCTGCAAGAGCCACAAGGCGAGAAGTTGGAACGCGGCTCATTTCAAGGCTCTTTCCGACACGAGGATGACCCGTTCTGCCCCTGCCGCGCGCAGGGCATTGCCGAGCTTCACAAGATCCCGCGCGGGCAAGTCACGATCCGGCACCACGCGCAGGGCCGCGCGGGCCTCTTCCGGCAGGGCCGAGATATACGCAGCGGCATCACTCACTTCTTCACCCCGAAAGCTGAGCCGCCCGTCCTTGTGGATCATCAGCGTATCCGGCGGGGCAACCCCCTCAAGGTCTGCAGTACGGACCAGCCGGATCTCACGGTCCAGGGGCGGCGCCAGCGTGCCCGCGATCATGAAGAAGACCAGCATCAGAAAAACGATGTTGATCAGCGCAATGGTCGGCTCACGCTCGGATTGTATCTTTTGCCGGATCTGCATCAGCCCAGCACCACGGTTTGCAGCCCTTCAACCTGACGCAAGGCCGTCAGCAGATCGACCAGTCGCTGCGCGCTGGCGGTCTCATCGGGGCTGATCAGTACAAGATGGCCGCCGCCATCCTGTGGTTGCAGGCGCACCAGATCGGCGATGCGTGCAAGGTCGGCCTGCTGACCGTTCAGGGTCACCTCCTCGGCACCCAAGGTAACAAAGAGCTTCTGCCGCTCCTGCACATTGGTCCCCTTGCCCGCCGCCATCAATTCGACCTCTCCGAACTTCGAAAAGGTCGAGGTCAGCATGAAGAACAGCAAGAGCAGAAAGATCACATCGATGAGCGAGGTCATCGACAGCCGCCTGCGCGCCTGCGGTCGCAGTTTAACCGCCATGGTGCACCCGCTCCGGGTCAGCCGCCAGTTCCACGGGGCAGAACAGGATCCGCAAGGCACGGTTGGCAAAGACCCGCTCCTGCTGCATGCGCGCGGTCAGCCAGCTCAGCACCAGCGAGGTGGGCATCGCCACCGCCAGACCGGCCGCTGTTGTCAAAAGCGCGACCCAGATACCGCCGGCCAGCAGCGCCGGATCAACCGAAGAGCCAGCGGACTGCAGCTTCTGAAAGGCCTCGATCATGCCGATCACAGTGCCAAAAAGCCCCATCAAGGGCGCCAGTTGCGAGACCATATCCAATGCACCCAGTCCACGTTCGAGCCGGGCAAAGCAATCCTCGGCCTCGGCATCGGCGCGGGCAGACAGGGCGTCGGTTTGGACCGGCTCTCCGTCCGCAGACAGCGCTGTGCGAAAGACCGGCGCAAGATAGGATCTGCTGCTTTCCAGATGCCGCAGCGCCATCGTCCGGTCCCCGTGATCCCAGGCCGTGACCGCAGCCGCCAGATGCGCATGGCGACCCACGCTTGCCGCGCGGTACTGCCAGATCTTGTAAAGCACCAGCGCAGCCGTCAGCACCGAGACAACAAGCAGCACAAGGACCACCGGACCGCCAAGATCCAGCACCCGGTTCAGCCCATCGGTCAGAAGGGTCATCCGATCAACTCCTGATCCGTACGGCTGTTCAGTCTCAGATCGCGGCTGCAGCTGCCCTCGGGCAGCGCTTCGCCCGTGCAGGTGGTGGCGCCGTTGACAAGGATACGGCTGATCCCCGTGCAAGCCCGCGCGAACTGGAACTGACGAACCCGCACCCGCCCCGCGGGCAGATCCTGAAAATCCAGCAGTGTCAGACGCGCGACCTGACCGTTTTCATCAAAGAGGACCGTTTCATAGACCGCCTGAGCGATGTCCCGCGCATGCCCGTTCCAGGCCACGAAGGACAGCAGGCAGGCGTCGCCCACCTGCTCTGCCGCGCTGAGTTCGATGGAAACCGCAGGTGCGGCAGCAGAATCATCGGCCAGCGCTGCCCCCCCCAGCCCCGACAGCATCACGGCTGCCGGGGCCACCCATTTCATGTTCGGACGTATCATGGAAATCCTCCTTGATGTCGGGGTTGTCAGAAGGTCTTGGCCAGGGTCAGTTTCACGTTTCGTCCAGCGGCCTTCTCGGTTGCGAGGTTCGCCTGATAGGTTCGATCAAAGGCGTTCTCGATGCCAAGGCGCACCTCTGCGCCCTCCAGGACGCCGCTTTGTGGACGATAGGTCGCGCGCAGATTGCTGATCCCGTAGCCGCCGTGGTTGCGGTTGCCGTTTTCGGCGATGACCTGCTCCCAGCTGATGTCCCAGGCGCGGTTGAACCGCTTGCCCACCGTCAGACGCGCGGAATTCGCCGGAGCGTTGCTCCACTCAACATCTGCGCCGGAGGTATTGGTCGCCTCATAGTCCCCGTAGGCTGCGTTCAGGTCGAAATAGAGGCCGCTGTCCATGGCATAGGTCAGCTCCAGCTCGGCACCCTGGCTGTCCACGGTGTTGATGCCGGAATAGGAGGTCACATCCCACAGGTCGGTCACAAAGATATTGAGCTTGGCCTGAAGGGAATCACCGTCCGCAAACACGTCACCTGCCGCATAGGACGCACCGACCTCAAAGGTCTTCGACTTTTCCGGCTGAGTCATATAGGTGGCGTTGTTCAGATCGTCGAGGATAGGCAGGCTTTCGGTATAGGCCGCGCTGGCAAAGACAGAAAAGCCCGAGGCAAACTCGTAGCGCGCCGAAATGCCGCCCATCAGCGCCGAGTTATCATAC
Source organism: Phycobacter sedimenti (assembly GCF_038148855.1). Taxonomy (NCBI): domain Bacteria; kingdom Pseudomonadati; phylum Pseudomonadota; class Alphaproteobacteria; order Rhodobacterales; family Roseobacteraceae; genus Phycobacter; species Phycobacter sedimenti. Next base: position 296,580 of record NZ_JBBVGR010000003.1, read on the forward strand.
TCATCGCCCGCATAGGTCGCAGCGCCCTTGATGGTCTGATCTTCCCAGCGCAGGGCGGGCGTGATCGTCCAGTTGTTGCCGAGATCAATGTCATCCACCAGGAAGAGAGCGAACCGCTCATCCGTGCCGCCCGGAACGGAAACGGCGCCCGAGGTCGGGCTGACCTGGCTTTCCAGGCGGTCCTTCCGGATCCACTCCACACCGACACGCATGGTGTGCGAGACCGCTCCGGTGCGGAAGAACATGGCATTTCTGACGGTCAGCTTGTCGATCGTGTAGTCGTGGTCACCCTCGAGCAGGTAGTCGGCAAATCCGCCCGGATTTGTCGGTTCGCTTTCGATATAAATATCGGAATAGGAATACTGCACCGAGAGATCGACCAGATCGTTGCCGACCGGGTTGTATTCATACTTCAGCGTGGCGACTTCGGATTCGGTATGCCGGTTCACGTTGCCGAAGTTGACCACATTGAAGGCGTCATAGGGCGCGTCGAACTCGTCCGTCGCGGTCTTTTGGTAGGCGAATGTCAGGCCGTGTTCATTTGCATCGCCAAAGGTGTACCTGACCTTGGCCAGTCCCGAGTATGGCTCGGTCGCCGAGTAGGTCACCACATTGCCATCGCCATCCTTGTAGGCGTCGGTGTCGCGCTTGGTGTAGTTCAGCAGGACCTCGAAATTCTCCATCGGCTGCCAGGCGATGATCGATGAGCTGTGATAGCCTTCGCCATTGGAAGAATAGCCAAGCGTCTGGCGGAACCGCAGGCCAATCTCGCCGCCGGTAAAGTCGGAGGCATCCTTGGTCTCGAACTGCACGACCCCGCCGACGATGCCTGATCCGAACTCGAAACTGCCCACCGTGCCCCGGATCACCGACACGCTCTTGTACAGCGAGGGATCGGTAAACAGCTGAGTGCCGATGCGATAGATCTCTTCCGATCCGGTCGTGGCGCCGTCGATGACAATCGCGACCTTCTGGTCCGTGCCATAGGTGCCATTGGCCCCAAAGCCGCGGATGTTGATGCCCGACCCTTCGGGGCGCGACCCGTTCACCAGCGCCACGCCGGGCACCGAATCGATCAGCTCCGCCACCGTACCGGCCTGGCGGTCATCGATTTCTTCCTGGTTGATCACGGTCACCGGGACCGCTGTGCCGACCTGCACTTCGCGCTTGCCCTGAGTGAGTTCGACTGTGCCGAGGAAATCTTCTCCCTGCGGCTCTGCCTGTAGTTCCTGCGCCTGTGCGCCCATGCCCATGCACAGCCCCAGAACCGACACGGTCCCCAAGAGCCGCATTCCAATACGGTCTTTGCCCATCACATTTCCCTTCGCATCTTTTCGTCTTTTGAACCGAAGGCTTGCGCGGGGCTGGCACGGTATTTCCGAGTGTAATCAGGCGAAAATCAAATTTCCGCTTGAGCCTGATAGTAAAGCTGATAAAAACAGTCAACATAAATTCAACCGAGCTGCTCAGACAGCCGCCAGCGTGTCTTGCCAGTCGGCAAACACAGCCAGCCCTTTCGCACAGACCACCCAGATCGCCTTTGAAAGGGCCAGACATGACCACATCAACTTCTGTCAGCGCAGAGGCAATCCGCGCCGCGCGCGCCGAACATGCAGAGCTGCGCGACCGTGATTTCGCCACCAAGTTCAATATCACCGAAGCTCAGCTTGTGGCCGCTTACTGCGGCGCGGGCGTGACGCGGATCACGGCGGATCCGAATACGGTGTTTCCCCGCCTTGCAGACCTGGGCGAGGTGATGGCCCTGACCCGCAACGACTCCTGCGTGATCGAAAAGGTCGGCACCTACAGCCACTACCACAGCGGCGAACATGCCTGCATGGTGCTGACCCCGGAAATCGACCTGCGCCTGTTCCCCCGCCATTTTGCTCATGCCTTTGCGGTGGAGCGTGAGGGCAAAAGGGGTACCAGCCGGTCCATCCAGTTCTTCGATGCTGCGGGTGATGCGGTCCACAAGGTCCACCTGCGCGAAACCTCGAACCTCGACGCCTGGAGCGCACTTATTGCGGATCTCGCCCTTGAGGATCAGTCCGACGCGCTTGCGGTTGTTGCCCGCACGCCGCCCGAAGGCGCAAAAGCAGACCCGGAAAAGGCTGAGACCCTGCGCCGCGAATGGGCCGAGATGACCGATACCCATCAGTTCATGCGCCTGTGCTCGAAACTGAAGATGAACCGCCTCGGCGCATATCGTATCGTGGGTGAACCCTTTGCCCGCCCACTGGGCACCGACACCCTGAACAGCATGCTGGATGCCGTGCGCGATCAGGAGGTCGAAGTGATGATTTTCGTCGGCAACAAGGGCTGCATCGAGATCCACGGCGGACCAGTTCGGCACCTGCGTGAAATGGGTCCCTGGCAGAACATTCTCGATCCCGGCTTCGATCTGCACCTGCGCCTTGATCACGTGGCCGAGGTCTGGGCAGTCAACAAGCCGACCAAACGCGGCGATGCCATCTCCTATGAGGCCTTTGATGCCGATGGGACCATCATCTTTCAGGTCTTTGGCCGCCGGACCGATGAAAACGACAGCCGCCCTGCGTGGAACGCGATCATGTCTTCCCTGCCCTCGCTTGAGGCCGAAGCCCCCGGAGAGGTGGAGACAGCATGATGGGCTTTATCTCCAACCTGACAAGGGGACTTTCCCTTGCCTTCCTGGCCGGGTCATTGGCCGCAGCCACACCAGCGGAACGGATCGTCAGTGTCGGCGGTTCTGTCACGGAAATCGTCTATGCCCTGGGCGAAGGTCACCGTCTGGTGGCGCGCGACAGCACCTCCAGCTATCCACCGCAGGCCGAAGCGCTGCCGAATGTGGGGTACGCCCGTGCTCTGTCGCCCGAAGGAGTGCTCTCGGTTGATCCGGACCTGATCATCGCCAGCAGCGGCGCCGGTCCACTAGAGACGCTTGAGGTGCTGAAACAGGCCAATGTCGGCTACACCGAAGTTGCCGAAGTCTATTCGGCGGATGGGGTGATCCAGAAAATCGAAACCGTAGCCGCCGCTCTTGGCGCCGAGGAAAAGGCGCGCGCACTGCTGGAAGACATCACGCCCCGGCTCGAAGCCGCACAGGCGCAGGCGGCCGAACTGTCCGGTGATGCTCCGGTTCGGGTTCTCTTCATCCTCTCGACCCAGGGCGGGCGAATCATGGCAGGCGGACGCGGAACGGCGGCAGACGGCATCATCCGCATGGCGGGCGGCGTCAACGCGGTGGACAGTTTCGAGGGTTACAAGCCCATGACCGACGAGGCGGTCTCGGCCACGGCGCCCGATGTGATCCTGGCCATGGACCGGGGCGGCGATCATGGCGTGGCGATGGAGCAACTTGTCAGCCTGCCTGCGCTGATCCCCACCCCGGCGGCGCAAAAAGGGCGGCTGGTACGCATGGACGGGCTGTCGCTCTTGGGGTTCGGCCCGCGCACGGCTGAAACCATCCAAACCCTTTCGCGTGCCTTTTACGAAGGGCACTCGAAATGAGCCTGGCCGCCGACACCCATCAGGGAAGCGCAGACCCGGCTCGGGGCGGGTCCACCGGGGCGCCGGTGGACCGCCGACATCAGGCAAGGCGCCTGACGCTGGTGCTGGCGGCTCTATTGCTGGTGACCTCTGCCACCTCTTTGACCTTCGGGGCGGCGGGCACCTCGGTCTGGTCGGCGCTTGGCGATCTTGTTGCGGGGCGCGAGCTGTCGCAGCTGGACCGGATCATTCTCTTTGACATCCGCCTGCCGCGCCTGTGCCTCGGTATTCTTGTGGGCGCTGCACTGGCAGTTTCTGGCGCCGTCATGCAGGGGCTGTTCCGCAATCCGCTGGCCGATCCCGGCATCGTCGGCGTCAGCGCCGGAGCAGGGTTGGCCGCAATCACCGCCATCGTTCTGGGCAGCCTGCTGCCCGTCGCCTTGCGCGACACGCTTGGCAACGGGTTGGTGCCCATTGCAGCTTTCTTTGGTGGCTGGGGCTCGACCCTGATTCTGTACCGGACCGCCACGCGCGGCGGGCAGACATCGGTTGCAACCATGCTGCTGGCAGGCATTGCCCTTGGCGCGCTGGCCGGAGCGCTGTCTGGCATCCTTGTCTACATGGCCGATGACAACCAGCTGCGCGACCTGACCTTCTGGGGCATGGGCTCGCTGGCAGGCGCCACCTGGACCAAGGTCTTCGCCGCCCTGCCGGTGATCGCGCTGGCCCTGTGCACCGCGCCGTTTCTGGCGCGCGGCCTCAACGGTCTGGCACTCGGAGAGGCCGCCGCCGGCCACATCGGCATCCCGGTGCAGCGGGTGAAGAACATCGCCATCATGGCCGTCGCCGGGGCCACCGGCGCTGCCGTTGCCGTGTCGGGCGGGATCGGTTTCATCGGCATCGTAGTGCCGCATCTGTTGCGGCTGGCCACCGGGCCGGATCACCATCCCCTTTTGCCCAATGCGGCCCTTTTGGGGGCGACTCTCCTCTTGGCCGCCGACATGGTCGCGCGGGTCATCATCGCCCCAGCGGAACTCCCCATCGGCATCGTCACCGCCGTTCTTGGTGCGCCGGTCTTCCTGTGGATCCTGCTAAAGCGGCGCGCAGGCCTTGGTCTTTGATTGGACAGAACATGAAAGCCTTCGACATCACCGTAAAGCTGGGACAGCGCACCATCCTGCACGGGGTGGATTTCACTGCCGAACCGGGCCGCGTCACCGCCATCGTCGGCCCGAACGGATCGGGCAAGACCACGCTCTTGCGCGCCATGACCGGAGAGATCGCCCACGCGGGCCGGGTGCTGCTGAACGGCATGGACACGGCCAGGCTCAAACCCTGGGAGCTGGCCGCGATCCGCGCGGTGCAGCCGCAAAGCACCACGATCGCCTTCCCCTTTACCGTGCTCGAAATCGTGCGCCTTGGCCTCAGCGCCGGTCTGTCGGCGGGAAAGACAGACCTGCCGCTGCGCGCGCTTGAGGCGGTGGATCTGGGCGGTTTTGCAGGACGCTACTATCAGGATCTTTCGGGCGGAGAGCAGCAGCGCGTGCAACTGGCCCGCGTGCTGACCCAGGTGTGGGAGCCGGTGGTAAAGGGCGTCCCCCGCTGGCTGATCCTCGATGAACCCGTCGCCAGCCTCGATATCGGGCACCAGTTCACGGTGATGGATCTGGCGCGGCGCTATGCGGCGGCGGGCGGCGGCGTGGTGGCGGTGATGCACGATCTGAACCTCACCGCGATGTTCGCCGATCAGGTGGTGCTGATGCAGGCAGGTCGCATCGCCGCTGCGGGCAACCCGGCAGAGGTGCTGACCGACCGCACCCTGGCCGAGGTCTATGGCTGCCCGGTGCCGGTCAACACCACCCCGCCGGGCGGTATGCCCTTCCTTCTGCCACAGGCACGACAGGCTGCGGCCTGCGGCTGAAACCAGCTGCAGGGGAGGCCCGTCAGACCGAGACGCCCTCCAGCAACGCGTCACGCTCCACCTCGCCCTTGCGGCCCTCCAGCACCACCTCGCCCCGGCGCAGCACCACGAAACGGTCGGCCAGCTCATAGGCGAAGTCAAAGAACTGCTCGACCAGGATGATCGCCATGTCCCCCTGCTGACGCAGCAGCTTGATGACTTCGCCGATCTGCTTGATGATATTAGGCTGGATGCCTTCGGTCGGCTCATCCAGCACCAGGAGTTTCGGCTTCGTGATCAAGGCCCGGGCGATGGCCAGCTGCTGCTGCTGCCCGCCCGACAGGTCGCCACCGCGCCGGGCGAGGAAGTCCTTCAGGATCGGGAACAGATCAAAGATGTGATCGGGGATGTAATGCTCTTCCTTCGGCAGGCAGGCAAAGCCGGTCTCAAGGTTCTCCTTCACCGTCAAGAGCGGGAAGATATCGCGCCCCTGCGGCACATAGGCGATGCCTGCGCGCGCCAGTTGGTGCGCGGGGACGACACCGATTTCCTGTCCGTCGAACCGCATGGTTCCGCCCGATCGCGGATGGGTGCCGGTCACCGCCTTCATCAAGCTGGTCTTGCCGACGCCATTGCAGCCCATAACGCAGGTGACTTCGCCCAGATCCGCCTGCATGGAAATCCCGTTCAGAATGCGGCTGCGGCCATAGTGGAGGGTGATATCTTTCAGATCCAGCATCGCTCAGCGCCCCAGGTAAACATCGATGACTTCGGGATCGGCCGTCACATGATCCAGACCGCCCTCGGCCAAAACCGCGCCTTCATGCAGCACCGTGACCTTGCAGTTGAGGCGGCGCACGAACTCCATATCGTGTTCGACGACGACAACCGCGCGGGTCTTGGCGGCCTCGACCAGCAGGTCCGTGGTGTGTTCGCGCTCCTCGGGCGTCATGCCCGCCGCCGGTTCATCCACCAAGAGAAGCCGCGGCTCCTGTGCCAGAAGCATGCCGATCTCCAGCCATTGTTTCTGACCGTGGCTCAGCTCTCCGGCGATGCGGTCCAGCTGGTCCGACAGGCCCACCTCTGCCGCCAGCTCCTCCACCCGCGCATCATCCGCGCTTGAGGCACGAAACAGCAGCACCGCGATCACCCAGCGGTCCTTTTTCAGGGCCATCATCAGGTTGTCGCGCACGGTCTGATCCTCGAACACGGTTGGTTTCTGGAACTTGCGCCCGATCCCCTGCCGCGCGATCTGCGCCTCGTCCATGTCCAGGAGTGACACGGATTTCTCCCCCCAGATCACCCGGCCTTCGTCCGGTTTTGTTTTGCCGGTGACAATATCCATGAAGGTGGTCTTGCCCGCGCCATTGGGCCCGATCACCGCGCGCAGCTCGGCCTCGGCGATCTGGAACGACAGGTTGTTGATCGCCTTGAACCCGTCAAAGCTGACGGAAACGCCGGAGACTTCCAGAAGCGTGCTCATGTGCGGTCCTTTCGCTGCAAGAGATCAAATAGCCCGCCGATGCCCTTGGGGGCGAAGAGCGTCACGAGGACGAAGGAGAGGCCCAGGATCACCTGCCACCAGTCCACCCATTTGATGGTGTAGAACCCCAGCGGGATGTCAGGCGCCTGACCGCCGGTGAACCAGGTGGAGACCAGCGAGACAAAGGCCGCGCCGATCACCGCGCCATAAAGCCGCCCGCGCCCGCCGATAGCGACCCAAACCGCCAGATAGATCGAGGCAACCGGCGCCATTTCCGCCGGGTTGATAATGCCCGCCTGCGGATAATAAAGCGCGCCGGCGATGGCCGCGATACAGGCCGTCAGTGTGAACACCGCCAACTTGAAGGTCTCCACCGGGTAGCCAAGGAAGCGCACGCGGGCTTCGTTGTCGCGGATGCCTTGGATGACCGATCCGAACTTGCCCGACACCACCCAGGCCGCCAGCATGTATCCAAGGCCCAAGGCAAGGGCCGAGGCCCAGAAGAACCACATCGACACCTCTGCCTGCGGTGCCTCAACCCCCGGCAGATTCTGCAGCCCCGACAGCCCGTTGTTGCCGCGCAGGCCGGAATCGTTCTGGAACAGATAAAGCGCCAGCGCCAGCGTCATCGCCTGCGTCAGGATCGACAGGTAGACGCCCGTCACCCGGCTGCGGAAGGCCAGCCAGCCGAACACCGCCGCCAGCACGCCCGGCACCAGCACCACCAGCATCAGTTGCAGCACCAGACTGTCGGCGAACATCCAGACCACCGGGAATTCGCTGCTGCCCACCACGCCGAAGATCTGGCTGCCGATGCCATCGACCACCTCTGCCTCGGTCGGGGGGATGTCGCCCTGCGCCAGCGCCTCGGTGACGATCAGGCGGGTGCGTTCGTACATCAGCCACATGCCGATCATATAGCCGCCAAGGCCGAAAAAGGCGAAATGGCCCAGCGACAGGATGCCCGTGTAGCCCCAGATCAGGTCCATCGCGATGGCGATCAGGCACAGGCACAGCGTCTTGCCCAGTGTTTTCACAAAACTCGTCGGGATCAGCCCCGCGCCCGGACCTTCAGCCAGCAGTGTCACCACAAGGGTGAACAGCGCGAGGATCGCCAGAAAGACCAGCACAGAGGGGTTCTTTGCAATGAATGACTGCCGCATGGATCAATCCCCCGCCGCGCGGCCCTTGAGGGCGATGATGCCCCTTGGGCGGAACTGAATGAAGATGATGATGAAGATGATCATATAGGTCTGCGCCGCCAGCGTGTTGGACGGGTTCAGCCACTCGATCCCCTTTTGCAAGGAGCCGATCATCGCCGCACCGGCAAGGGTGCCAAAGATATTGCCGACACCGCCCACAACCACGGTCATGAAGCTTTGCACGATATAGTCCTGCCCCAGTTCCGAGGTGACCTTGGCGAACAGACCAATGGCAACCCCTGCGATCCCGGCAATGCCAGAGCCCAGACCAAAGGTCAGCATGTTAACCCGTCCCGGATTGATCCCCATCGAGGACGCCATGCGCGGGTTCTGCGTGACCGCGCGGGTCTCAAGCCCCAGCCGCGTGCGCCGCATGATGAAGAGGAACAGAGCAAGGAAGATCAGCGCAAGCACAAAGATCGCGATGCGGATATAGCTGATCGAGACCACATCGTTGATCACCCAGGCCCCATCCAGCCAGCCCGGCGCCGTCAGCGGGCGCGCTTGCGTGCCGAAAATGTTTTTGGCCAGCTGCTGCAGCGCAATGGAGATCCCGAAAGTCGCCAAGAGCGTTTCAAGCGGACGGTTGTACAGATGCCGGATCACCAGCCGCTCCATCGCGACCCCGGCGGCGAATGTCACGGCAAACGCCAGCGGGATGGCGACAAGGATCGAAACCGTGTGATTGGGGATCACCTGCTGCACCACATAACCCGTATAAGCGCCCATCATGATGAATTCGCCATGGGCCATGTTGATGACCCCCATCAGGCCGAATGTGATGGCAAGGCCGATGGCCGCAAGGAAATAGATCGAGGCGAGCGAGATCGCATCCAGCCCCAGATCCACCGCCTGGTTGAGCGCCACCTTGGTGCCGATGGAGGAAAGCGCCTGCTGCGCGGCCGCTGTCACGGCGGCAGAAGGTTCGGCGTAGGTTTCGAAGAACACGTATTGGTTCAGGGCGACGGTGATCGCGTCTTCACCGACAAAGGGCGCGACCTTCCCGTCCGAGGCAAGGCTGTCATAGACCTTTTGGCGGATCAGTTCATTGGACAGCTGCGCCACGGGAACGCCTGCGACCCGCCCGCCTTCGATATGTTCGGCAAGGGTCTGGCGCAGAGCATCGGGCGTCGTGCGTTCGGGCACATGACCCGCTGCAACCAGCATGTCATACGCCTCTGTCCGGGAAAGACCGTCTTCGCCGGGTGTCAGACTGCGGGCAATGTTGCGGCCTTCGGGCAGGGTTTTGGCGACCTCGACAGTTACGGCCACCAGCGGATTGAGTGCGGCGCGCACATCGACGCTGAGATCACCGGACAGACCTTCGATTGCCGCGATCCGCTCTGCCTCATCCGCGCCATAGGCGATGGTCAAAAGCAGGGCCAGCCGCAGCTTGCGCGCCTTCAGGACTGGATCGTCCTCTCCCGCGATCGAGGCGCGCAGCGGGGCCAGAAGGTCCCCCCCGGGCGCGCGTTCGATAGCCAGCAATCCTTCGGCACGGGTGGCAGGATCCGGGTCACTCAGTTGAAACTGCACCAGAGCGGTGGCGATCAGCGCCCGCACGCCGCTGTTGGGTTTCAGCTGTTTCAGATCGTCCTTTGCATATTCCCCGGCCATGGCCGCACCGTCGGGGCTGCTGAGCGCATAGGTACGCTTGGCGACCTCTTCGGCAATGAAGAACAGACCGTCCTCCTTGCGCTGCCAGATCTCCTTGTTCTGCCAGGCCTCAAGAAATCCACGCGCCTGTCGCAACCCGCTGGCCGCGATGCCGTCGATCACCGGCCCTATGGTCTTGCGCGAACTTTTCTCGATCAGCGCGCGGTTCTCCTGCAAGAGCTGCTGCAGGGGGCCATCGTCCGCAGGTGTCTGGGCAAGGCTGACCTGGCACGCGCAGATCAGCGCGAGGCAGGCGAGGAATAGTCGTTTCATGTCTTTGAGATCCGCTCTGAAAGATCCGCCTTGGAAGGCCTGCCGGGCAAGCCGTGGGGAGCGTCAGCCGGGGCGGAGACCGGTTAAGCCCCCGCCGCGACCATGGTCTTCTGAGATCAGAAGATCAGTAGTTGGACAGCGTCTGCACGCAGGTCTTGGTTTCGGTGTTGTACATACCGCAGCCAAGATCCTTCCAGTCGGACATCAGAACAGCCGATTCCGGCAGGAAGTCGGTCCAGGCATCGCCCGGCACCGGATCGGTGGCGGAAATGATGTCGAACTGGCCGTCTTCCTGGATTTCACCGATCAGCACCGGTTTCGCCAGGTGGTGGTTCGGCAGCATCACGGCGGTGCCGCCGGTGAGATTCGGGAACTCCTGCCCGTACATGGCGCTGCGCACGGCATCCACATCAGCCGTACCGGCCGCAGTCACCGCGTTGGCCCACATGTTGAAGCCGATATAATGCGCTTCCATCGGGTCATTGGTGACCCGCTCATCGCCCATCAGCTCCTTCCACTTGGCGACGAATTCCTCGTTGGCTTCGGTGTCGGCCGACTGGAAGTAGTTCCAGGCCGCCAGGTGACCGACCAGATTGGAGGTATCGAGACCCGAAAGTTCTTCTTCGCCGACCGAGAAGGCCACGACCGGGATGTCATCGGCGGAAATACCTGCGGCTGCGAGTTCCTTGTAGAAGCCGATGTTGGCATCGCCGTTGATGGTGGAGATCACGCCGACCTTCTTACCATCTGCGCCCAGCGCCACCACGTCGGCAACGATCTTGGACCAGTCCGAATGGCCAAAGGGCGTGTAGTTCACGAAAATATCGCTTTCGGCGATGCCTTTGCCCTTGAGATAGCTTTCAAGGATGTTGTTCGTCGTGCGCGGATAGACATAGTCGGTGCCCAGAAGCGCGAATTTCTCGACGCCCAGTTCCTCAAGGAAGTAATCGGTTGCCGGGATCGCCTGCTGGTTCGGCGCGGCACCGGTGTAAAAGACGTTCTTGGAGCTTTCCTCGCCCTCATACTGGACGGGGTAGAACAAGAGGCCGTTCAGCTCTTCGATGACGGGCAGTACGGATTTGCGGCTTACGGAGGTCCAGTTGCCGAAGATCACGTCCACCTCATGCACGGTCAGCAGCTCGCGCGCCTTTTCGGCAAACAGAGGCCAGTCAGAAGCCGGGTCGACGACAACCGCCTCCAACTCGCAACCCAGAAGGCCGCCCTTTTCGTTCTGGTCGGCCACCAGCATCAGCATGGTGTCTTTCAGCGTGGTTTCGGAAATCGCCATGGTGCCCGACAGCGAGTGCAGCACGCCCACTTTGATCGTGCAATCGGCGGCAAGGCCCGCACCGGCACTCATACCCAGAGCCAGTACACTGGCAGCGGTTTTCTTGAAAAAGCTCATCATTCCCTCCAGGCAGGGCGCTCCTGTTCCATCTCTTTCCCTTGCGGAACAAGGGCAGCGGCACTAGGTCAGCCCTGCAACTGTTGTTGCAAAACGTGTGGCGGTCTGATCGAGGTCCAATTCGTGTGGCCGCCACACTCCCATGACCCGCATGTCAAAACCTGCGAGCCACAGTCAGGTTTCTGCAGCGCGGCACACATGGCAAACCCTTGCATCCACCACTTCCCGCCGAATCCGCCATTGCTTAAATTCTGGGCGCTCTTTTAGGGCCTGGATTAATTTTTGATCGACTTTGCTTGTGGAGCAGCCATTGAGCGCCTGCAAAATGGTCATTGCCGCCCGCAAAGCGCAGTCTCTTAAGCAACTGGCAAGACTCAGCCTGCGCCCAAGGGAGAGAGCAAGATTACCGAAGCCGCCATCATAACGCACCAAAGCGCCCGCCCCGTCATGGCCGCCCAGCCGCGTGCGGTGGGCCGTGCGCGCGTTTCGACCCACTACAAGGACGGCGCGGTCCGGCTGAAGGATCTGCACCAGGCCGGTGCGATGAAACTGTTGTTTCCGCAGGGCCGCCCCCACCCCGAGGCCGTCATGGTGAATACCGCAGGCGGCATCACCGGTGGCGATCGCTTCAGCGTCTCGGCCGCTGCGCTTGCGGGCGGCAGGCTCACCGTGACCACGCAAGCGGCTGAGCGCGCCTACCGGGCCCAGCCGGGAGAGACGGGGCGCATGGAGACCTGTCTTGGGCTGGCCGAGGGCGCGCAGCTGAGCTGGCTGCCGCAGGAGACAATACTGTTTGACGGCTGCCGCTTTGCACGTTCCCTGCGGGTAGAGATGGCGGCGGATGCCCGGTTTCTGATGGTGGAACCTGTCGTCTTTGGCCGCATGGCCATGCAGGAAGAGCTGCACGATGCCGCCTTCCGCGACCGGGTCGAAATCTACCGCGACGGGCAGATGATCTACTACGACGGGGTTGATCTGGAAGGCGATCTCGCCGCCACCCTGGACCGCCCCGCCGTCGCCGCAGGCGCGCGCGCCATGGCAGCGCTGGTTCTGGCCGCCCCCGACGCCGAAGCCTGGCTCAAACCCTTGCGTGAAATGCTGCCCGCAACCGGCGGCGTGTCGCTTGTCATTGATGGCCTTCTGGTACTGCGCCTCTTGGCGGAGGACGGTTTCACCCTGCGCCAAAGCCTTGTTCCCATTCTTGACCGGCTGACCGAGACCGGTCTGCCGCGCTGCTGGAGACTTTAAATCCGATGAACCTGACCCCCCGTGAAAAAGACAAGCTGCTGGTCGCCATGGCCGCCGAGGTTGCCCGCAAGCGTCTGGCGCGCGGCGTAAAGCTCAATCACCCCGAGGCCATCGCCCTCATTACCGATGCGGTGGTCGAAGGCGCGCGCGACGGACGGTCGGTCGCCGAAATGATGGAGGCCGGCGCCGCCGTCATCTCCCGCGATCAATGCATGACAGGCGTGCCCGAGATGATCCACGAGGTTCAGGTCGAGGCGACCTTTCCCGATGGCACCAAGCTGGTGACCGTTCATAACCCCATTCGATAAGTCTTTTGAGGAGACCCCAGATGAAACACCTGTCCGCTCTCGCATCCGCCATCACGCTCACCGCTGGTCCGGCCCTGGCCCACGGCGGGGCGCACCTGCATCCGCATGGGTCGGAAAACTGGCTCCCCGTGATCCTGGCGGCGCTGACTATCGGCGGTGCAGCGGCGCTGGCCTACGCACGGTCACGCAAATGATCCCCGGCGAACTGTTCCCCGCGGCGGGCGATCTGACGCTGAACGACAGTTCGGAGGCGATCACGCTGATGGTGGCCAATACCGGAGACCGCCCCGTTCAGGTCGGCAGCCACTATCATTTCGCCGAGACCAACCCCGCGCTCGATTTCGACCGGGACGCGGCGTGGGGCATGCGCCTTGATATCGCTGCGGGCACCGCCGTGCGGTTCGAGCCAGGACAGCGCCGCGAGGTACAGCTGATCCCTATCGGAGGCGCGCGCAAGGTGTTTGGCTTCAATCAGAAAGTCATGGGAGTCCTTTAGGCCCCAATCCATCCCGTCGCTGAGCCGCGCCAAATGGACCGGCTGCTATCAATTGTAACGCAAGCGTATTCACCAAACAGATAAGGACTGCAAAATGTGTGATCTATGCGTACTCGAGAGTGTGAAGGACCGCATGATGTCGCGACGGGGCCTGTTCAAGTCCGCCGTCGGCGCTGCCGCCGCGATGACGGTCGGCTCGGCGGTCGGCACCCGCCCCGCCTTGGCCTCTGCCGCACAGGATGTACATGACCTGACCCACACATTGTCCAAGGACTTTCCGACATTTGGTGGCCCGTCAGGGTACCGCCCCGAGCAGGTCGCCAATTTCGCCGAAAACGGATACAATATGTTCACGCTGGTCATCGACGAACATACCGGCACGCATATTGACGCGCCATTGCACTTCTCAGCGGACGGTGCCTCGGTCGACGAACTTCCCGTCGGGCAACTGATCTGCCCATTGGCGATCATAGATATCGCCGAAAAAGCCGCCTCAGATGCCGATGCACAGCTGACACCCGATGACATCAAGGCCTGGATTGCCGCGCATGGCCCCATTCCCGAAGGCGCCTGCGTGGCGATGTATTCGGGCTGGGCCGAAAAGGTCGGCACAGATCTGTTCAGAAACGCCGATAAAGACGGGGTCATGCATTTCCCGGGCTTTCACATCGAAGCGACGCAGATGCTGCTTGAGGAAACCCGGGCCGCCGCGATCGCCGTGGACACGTTGTCTCTTGATTATGGAGCATCAGCCGATTTTGCCACTCACTATGCCTGGTTGCCCGCCGGTCGCTACGGCATCGAATGCGTGGCCAATCTGGACAAGCTGCCTGCAACAGGCGCCACGATGATCGTCGGTGCACCCAAGCACAAGGGCAGCACCGGCGGCCCTGCCCGACTCATGGCCCTCGTCTGAGCACTCTGGCGGTCCACACCTGGTTACAGGACCGCCACCCATAAGCCCCCGCGCCCAAGCGCAAAACTGGACAGGAGAGGCCGCAATGCCCGCAAGAATATCCCGCGCCGATTATGCCGCCATGTATGGCCCCACCACCGGGGACAAGCTGCGGCTGGCTGATACCGATCTGATCATCGAGGTGGAGCGCGATCTCATCGCCGAGCGCGCAGGCGAGAACGCGCCCCTTTACGGAGAAGAGGTGAAATTCGGCGGCGGAAAGGTGATCCGCGACGGCATGGGGCAATCCCAGGCAACCCGCGCCGCAGGCGCCGTGGACACGGTGATCACCAATGCGCTGATCATCGATCACACCGGCATCTACAAGGCCGATGTGGGGCTGCGCGACGGGCGCATCCACAAGATCGGCAAGGCGGGCAACCCGGACACCCAGCCCGGCGTCGATATCATCGTCGGCCCCGGCACCGAAGCCATCGCGGGCGAAGGTCGGATCCTGACGGCGGGCGGCTTTGACAGCCACATCCACTACATCTGTCCGCAACAGATCGAGGATGCGCTACATTCCGGCCTCACCACCATGCTGGGCGGCGGCACCGGGCCGGCCCATGGGACTTTGGCCACCACCTGCACCCCCGGTGCCTGGCACCTTGGTCGCATGATGCAGGCGGCTGATGCCTTCCCGATGAACCTGGCCTTTGCAGGCAAGGGCAATGCCTCGCTTCCCGCCGCCATCGAGGAACAGGTTCTGGCCGGGGCCTGCGCCCTGAAACTGCACGAGGACTGGGGCACCACGCCTGCGGCCATCGATTGCTGCCTTGGGGTGGCAGATGCGATGGACGTGCAGGTGATGATCCACACCGATACCCTGAACGAGAGCGGCTTTGTCGAGCACACGGTGAAGGCCATGAAGGGCCGCACCATCCACGCCTTCCACACCGAGGGCGCGGGCGGTGGCCATGCCCCCGACATCATCAAGATCTGCGGCGAGGATCACGTCCTGCCGTCATCAACCAACCCGACGCGGCCCTTTACCGTCAACACCATCGAAGAACACCTCGACATGCTGATGGTCTGTCACCACCTCGACAAATCCATCCCCGAGGATGTCGCCTTTGCCGAAAGCCGGATCCGCCGCGAAACCATCGCGGCCGAGGATATCCTGCACGACATGGGGGCCTTCTCCATCATCGCCAGCGACAGTCAGGCCATGGGCCGGGTGGGCGAGGTGCTGATCCGCACCTGGCAGACCGCCGACAAGATGAAGAAACAACGTGGCCGCCTGCCCGAGGAGACCGGCGATAACGACAATTTCCGCGTCCGCCGCTATATCGCGAAATACACCATCAACCCAGCCATCGCCCACGGCATCAGCCGGGAAATCGGCAGCATCGAAGAAGGCAAACGCGCCGATCTGGTGCTGTGGAACCCGGCGTTTTTCGGCGTGAAGCCCGAAATGGTGCTGATGGCCGGCACCATCGTCTGCGCGCAGATGGGCGACCCGAATGCCTCGATCCCGACGCCGCAGCCGGTCTATTCGCGGTCCATGTGGGGCGCCTATGGCCGCTCGGTCGAACATTCCGCCGTGATCTTTGTTTCCGAGGCAGCGCAGGCCGATGGGCTGCGTGACAAGCTGGGACTGGCGAAACAGACCGTTGCCGTAAAAGGCACCCGTGGCATCGGCAAATCGGACCTGCTGCTCAACAGCGCGACGCCTCAAATCGAGGTCAATCCCGAAACCTACGAAGTGCGCGCGGACGGCGAATTGCTGACCTGCGAGCCCGCCAAAGAGCTGCCCATGGCGCAGCGCTACTTTTTGTACTGAGGAGCACAAAAAATGAGCGTTTTCATAACGTTGCGCCAGGCGCATGGCAGCCATTCCAACTGCGGCCTAGCTAGGTCAGAATCGATGTCCTATCTTCAGTGCCAATGGGAGGAGTTCACAACTGAAACAGGAGTGACCTCCAATGGCATATACGACACATCACACCGCATCGGCCGCTCCGGCCAGCGCGATCTCTGTTCTGAAAATCCTGGCAAAACCCTTTGTTGCCCTCGGCAACGGGCTGGTGGCCCTCGGCGAAGCCAACGACCGCAGCCGCAAGGTGCAAAGCCTGATGGCCATGAGCGATGCGGAGCTGGCAGAGCGCGGTCTCAAGCGCGACCAGATCGTTCAGCACGTCTTCTCGGACGTCTACTACATCTGAGCCGAAACCCGGCGCCAGACACATCGCTGCGCGGGGGGCTGTCATGACCGCCCCCACTCATCTGCACACACATCTACACACAATGGTTGCCCGTCAGTATCACGGGCATGCGCATGAGCCACAGCCCAAGGACAGGGTTGTTCTGGACTATGACGCGCGGTTTCTGCGCCGTAAGGTGCTGACCACCGAAAGCGGCGCGCGTCTTCTGGTGGATCTGCCGCAGACGACCTCTCTGGATCAGGGCGGTGTTCTGCTGCTTGAGGGCGGCGGCGAGATTGCTGTCATTGCCGCACCGCAAGAGCTGCTTGCAATCACGGCAGAGAACGATGGAGACTTGGTGCGCCTGGCCTGGCACATCGGGAACCGCCACACCCCCTGCCAGATCACGCCCGAGCGGCTGCTTATCCAGCGCGACCATGTGATACGCGCGATGCTGACGCAGCTTGGCGCCACGGTGGCGGAAGTGACCGAACCCTTCACGCCTGAGGGTGGCGCCTATGGCCACGGGCGCACCCATTCCCACGATCACGGACATACCCACGGGCACGATCACGGGCATACTCACGGACACAGCCATGATCATGCAGAGGGGCACTCCCATGAGCATTGAGCCCGGCGCGGTCCTGTTGATGCAATGGCTCTCTCCGGCCTATCCGGTGGGCGCCTTCGCCTATTCTCATGGGCTTGAGGCCGCTTGCAACGCGGGTCAGATCACCAACGCCGAGACACTGGCGGATTGGCTCGGAGATCTGCTGCTCTATGGCAGTGGACGCAGCGATCCGATCATCCTTGCCGCCGCATATCAGGCGCAGGATGACGCGGCCTTGGTTCAGGTGGATGCCCGCACCCGCGCCTTTGCGCCCTCTCGTGAACGGCTGGCCGAGGCCGTGAGCCAGGGCGCTGCCTTCTGTCAGACAACACGTGGCATCTGGGGGGACGATCTGCCGGATCTCACCTATCCAGTTGCCGTGGGCCGCGCGGCGCGGCTGCATGGGCTGTCTCTTGATCTGACCTTGCAGATGTACGTGCATGCTTTCGTCTCCAACCTTGTCGCCGCCGCCCAGCGGCTGGCTCCGGTGGGTCAGCTGGAGGGGCAACGGGTTCTGACAGACCTGGCACCACTGATCCGGGATGCCGCGCAGAATGCGCTTGATAGCGATCTGTCGACCCTTGCCGGGGTGAGCTTTGCCTCCGACATCGCATCCATGCATCACGAAACCCAGTATTCGAGGATCTTCCGCTCATGAGCAGTTTCAACGGACCTTTGCGCGTTGGCATCGGCGGGCCGGTCGGCGCCGGCAAGACCACCCTTACGGCGCAGCTGGCGCGCGCGCTGTCGCCGCATCACTCGATCGGGGTGATCACCAATGACATCTACACGCAGGAAGATGCCGAGGCGCTGATGCGCATGCAGGTGCTGCCGCAGGACCGGGTGATCGGTGTGGAAACCGGCGGCTGCCCCCATACCGCGATCCGAGAGGATGCCTCGATCAACCTTGCGGCCGTGGCCGAGATGCAGGCGCGCCACGCCGATCTCGAGATCGTGCTGATCGAAAGCGGCGGAGACAACCTGTCCGCCACGTTCAGCCCCGAGCTGGCCGATGTCACCCTCTATGTGATCGATGTGGCAGCGGGCGAAGAAATCCCCCGCAAGGGTGGTCCGGCCATCACCCGGTCGGATCTGCTGATCATCAACAAGACCGACCTTGCACCGCATGTGGGCGCTTCGCTGGAGGTGATGGAGCGGGATGCCGGCCGCATGCGCGGCGCCCTCCCCTTTGTTTTCACCAGCCTGCGTCATGGCAAGGGCGTTCCTGATGTCGTTGCCCATCTGTGCAGCATAGGCGGTGTCACCTCGCCACTGCTTCTCGAAGAAACCGGTTGAGAGTGCGGCGGCAGGCGAACGCTCCCGCGCCCTCCATCGCCTTTGAAAAGGCGCTTTCAGTCTTGGGCCCCGCCGCTGCCCGGTGTCCTTGACGTTTCATCGCAATTGACGCGGATAGGACGGGTTGAGATAACTCTGCCGAAACCCTTTTCTGCCTATTGTGTGCAGACCAATTTATCACTAGAAGCGTTAGCGCTAACTTTCGTTGTTCTGGTCTGTCTCCAAAAGGCTTCCGGACCGGACTTCAAACGATTTGCAAGGATCATTTTGGAATGAGTGACATCTGGGAACACCTGGCTAAGCAGAGGGCAGCGACCGCTGGCGTCCCTCTTCTGACGCTGTTCGAGACACCGGACAGGTTTGATCGTTTTTCGGCCAGCAGCGATGGGATGCTCATGGACTTTTCCAAGACAGCGCTGGATGACACCAGCCTGTCTCTGCTGATCAGACTGGCCGAAGGCGCCGAGCTATCGGACCACATTGATGCGATGTTCTCGGGCGATAGGATCAACTCGACAGAAGATCGCTCCGTTTTGCACACCGCCCTGCGCGCGCCCGCGGATCGCAAGATCATCGTGGACGGCACAGACATCGTCCCCGCCGTGCAGAAGACCCTGCACCGGATGGAGGACTTCGCCGAAGCCCTGCGCAGCGGTACGTTCCAAACGGCAGGCGGCCAGGCCTTTACCGACGTGATCAATATCGGGATCGGCGGCTCGGACCTCGGGCCCGTCATGGCAACGCTTGCCCTCGCCCCCTACCACGATGGCCCACGCTGCCATTTCGTCTCCAACGTGGATGGCGCCCATATCGCCGACACGCTGAAAGGGCTCGACCCCGAAACCACGCTGGTGATCATCGCCTCCAAGACCTTCACCACGACCGAAACGGTGGCCAATGCGGAAACCGCGCTGAAATGGCTGCGCGCGGCCTTGGGAGAGAAGGCAAGTGGCCATCTTGCGGCAGTGTCCTCGGCCCTCGACAAGACGGCCGCCTTTGGCATCCCACCCGAGCGCGTCTTCGGCTTCGCAGATTGGGTCGGCGGACGCTACTCAATGTGGGGGCCGGTTGGGCTTCCCATCCTGATCACCGTGGGGCCAGAGAACTTCCGCGCCCTCCTGAGCGGCGCGGCTGCCATGGATGACCATTTCCGCTCCGCGCCCTTTGCCCGGAACCTGCCGGTCCTCTTGGGGCTGATCGGGATCTGGCACAACAATGTCTGCGGCTACGAAAGCCGCGCGGTGCTGCCTTATGAGCAACGCCTCGCCCGCCTGCCCGCCTACCTCCAGCAACTCGACATGGAAAGCAACGGCAAGGGCGTCACCTTGGATGGAACGTCGCTCACCCGCGACTCCGGCCCCATCGTCTGGGGGGAGCCGGGCACCAATGGACAGCACGCCTTTTATCAGCTTCTGCACCAGGGCACCCGCGTGGTTCCGGCCGAGTTCCTGATCGGCGGCGAAGGGCATGAACCCGACCTTGCGCACCAGCATCGCATGCTGGTGGCCAATTGCCTGGCTCAGTCCGAGGCCCTGATGCGGGGCCGCAGTCCGCAGGAGGCACGCGTGATCGCCGCAAAGCGCGGTTTTGAGGGCGCGGATCTGGACCGCATGACGGCGCATCTGACCTTTCCCGGCAACCGTCCTTCTGTCACCATCGCCTATGACAAGCTCACCCCTTTCGTGCTGGGCCAGATTGTTGCGCTATATGAACACCGTGTATTCACCGAAGGGGTCATATGGGGCATCAACTCCTTTGACCAGTGGGGTGTGGAACTGGGCAAGGAACTTGCGCTCAGCCTTCTGCCCATGGTCGAGGGCGCCGGAAGCGATGGCAAGGACAGCTCTACCCGGGGGCTTTTGTCGAAACTTGCCCGCAAGACGGGCTGATACTGAAACGGCCCGAACGAAGGAACAGGCAGACACATGGTTTCACGCGTTATTCCCGTCGACCCTTTCGATCTGGTCCTCTTTGGCGCCACCGGCGATCTGGCCCGACGCAAGATCCTGCCGAGCCTTTTTCACCGGTTCCAGATCGGCCAGTTCGATACCCAGACCCGGATCATCGGCACCTCGCGTGCGGACCTGGACCGGCAGGGGTTCCGGGAAATGACAGCCAGTGCCATCCGTGAATTCGGCCAGGAAGAAAGCACGACGGAAGAGGAGATTGCGGCCTTTGCAGACCTCCTCGATTATGTGCCTGTCGATGCCCGGGGCGACACCGGCTGGGACGAGCTTGGAGAACACCTGCGTGCAGATGTGATCCGCGCCTTCTACCTGTCAGTCGGCCCAAGCCTGTTTACCGATATCGCGGACCGTCTCAGCGCCAGTGGCATTGCCACCCCCGACAGCCGCATCGTGCTGGAAAAACCCTTCGGGCATGATCTGGCCTCGGCGCAGGCGCTCAATCAGGCGCTGCGGGCGCATTTCCAAGAGGGTCAGATCTATCGGATCGACCATTACCTCGGCAAGGAAACCGTGCAGAACCTGATGGCGCTGCGCTTTGCCAATTCCCTGTTCGAACCCCTATGGAACTCTTCCCATATCGACCATGTGCAGATCACCGTCGCCGAAAGCATCGGGGTCGAGGGGCGCGGGGAATACTACGACAAATCCGGCGCCATGCGGGACATGGTGCAGAACCACCTGATGCAGCTTTTGTGCCTCACCGCGATGGAGCCGCCCGCCCGGTTTACGCCAAACGCGGTGCGTGATGAAAAGGTCAAGGTGATCGAGGCGCTGGACCCCGTGGCCCCGGACGACATCGCGCGCGGTCAGTATCGCGGCAAGAATGGCGACAGCTACCGTGACCATGCGGGCAACCCTGACAGCTCCACCGAAAGCTTTATCGCGATGAAGGTGCAGGTGGCGAACTGGCGTTGGGCCGGCACGCCCTTTTACCTGCGCACCGGCAAATGCCTGCGCGAGCGCGTGTCCGAAATCGCGGTCTATTTCCGTGACCCGCCACACAACATCTTTGAAGGCGCCGCCGGGGTACATGGCAATGTTCTTGTGATCCGCCTACAGCCCGATGAAGGCATCACCCTGCGCACCACGATCAAGGATCCCGGCCCCGGCGGCATGCGTCTGACGGGGGCCAACCTTGATATGACCTTTGCCGAATCCCTCCCCGACGCCGGCCGCCCCCAGGACGCTTACGAGCGGCTGATCATGGATGTGATCCGGGGCAATCAGACCCTTTTCATGCGCGGCGACGAGGTCGAGGCCGCATGGGCCTGGGCGGACCCCATCATTTCAGACTGGACCGAGGCAGGCACCGAACCGCAGCGCTATGACCGCGGCGGGTCGGGGCCGGAGGATTCTCTGCTCTTGATGCACCGCGACGGGCGCCGATGGCGCAGCATCGGAGACTGACAGATCCCCCACCGCCTGCCCCCTGCCCGCCCGCGCCAGACACCCGAAAGGCATCTCACATGAGCTTGAACCAGACACTCAAAGAGGTCACCGAACGGATCATCACCCGCAGCGCCGAGACCCGCAGCGCCTATCTGGACCGCATGCGTGCGGCCAAAAGCCAGGGTCCGGCGCGGGCGCACCTGTCCTGCTCGGGTCAGGCCCATGCCTATGCCGCGACTGGCGCCGATCAGGGCACGCTTGCCACCGGCAGCGCAGGTCATCTGGGCATAATCACCGCCTATAACGACATGCTCTCGGCGCATCAGCCGTTCGAAACCTACCCCACCCTGATCCGCGATGCCATGCGCGCCGCGGGCGGCACGGCGCAGGTTGCGGGGGGCGTGCCTGCCATGTGTGACGGCGTCACCCAGGGTGAGGCGGGCATGGAGCTGAGCCTGTTTTCCCGCGACACCATCGCGATGGCCGCAGGGGTTGCGCTCAGCCACAACGTATTCGACGCGGCCGTGTTCCTCGGGGTATGCGACAAGATCGTGCCGGGCCTTGTGATCGGCGCGCAGACCTTTGGCCATCTGCCCGCCGTCTTCCTGCCGGCGGGGCCGATGACCAGCGGGCTGGCGAATGATGACAAGGCCAAGATCCGCCAGAGGTTCGCCGCCGGGGAAATCGGCCGCGAGGAACTCTTGAAGGCCGAGATGGCCGCCTACCACGGCCCCGGCACCTGCACCTTCTACGGCACCGCCAACACCAACCAGATGTTGATGGAGTTCATGGGGCTGCACCTGCCCGGCTCTTCTTTCGTCAATCCCGGCACCCCCCTGCGCGCGGCGCTGACCATTGAGGGCGCGAAACGGGCGCTCTCGCTTTCGGCCCTAGGCGACAGCTACACGCCGGTCTGCGATGTGCTGGACGAAAAGGCCTATGCCAACGGAATCGTCGGGCTGATGGCCACCGGTGGGTCGACCAACCTGCTGATCCACCTGATCGCAATGGCGCGCGCCGGAGGGATCATCCTCGACTGGCAGGATTTTGCGGATCTTTCCGATGTGGTGCCGCTTCTGGCGCGGGTCTATCCCAACGGTCTGGCCGACGTGAACCATTTCCACGCGGCCGGCGGGCTTGGCTACATGATCGGGGAGCTTCTGAACGCAGGATTCCTGCATCCCGACACCAAGACCGTCGCGGGCACCGGGCTGGAACACTACATAAAGGAACCCTTCCTGACCGACGAAGGCCTGACCTTCCGCCCCGGCACCAAGACATCGCTGAACGAGGGCGTGTTGCGCCCCGCTGCGGCGCCTTTCCAGAAAACCGGCGGTCTCAAACGTCTGACCGGCACCCTTGGCACAGCGGTGATCAAGGTCTCCGCCGTCGCCAAGGAACACCATGTGATCGAGGCTCCCGCCCGTGTGTTTCATGATCAGGAGGAAGCCAAGGCCGCCTTCAAGGCAGGCGAATTCACCGGCGATGTGATCGTGGTTGTGCGCTTTCAGGGCCCCAAGGCGAACGGTATGCCGGAACTGCACAGCCTCACGCCCATGCTGGGCATCCTGCAGGGCAAGGGGTACAAGGTGGCGCTGGTCACCGACGGGCGCATGTCGGGCGCATCGGGCAAGGTGCCCGCCGCCATTCACGTTGTCCCCGAGGCACTGGACGGCGGTCCCATCGCCAAGATCCGCGATGGCGATATGCTGCGGCTCGATGCCACCAGCGGCACGCTGGATATTCTCACCCCCGGCGCGCTGGACCGCGAGCCTGCCACGGCCGACCTTTCCGCCTATCAGCACGGCACCGGGCGCGAGCTGTTCTCGCTGTTCCGCCGCGCCGTCACCTCTGCCGATACCGGCGCCAGCGTATTCGGAGATTGACCCCCATGAGCCTCACCCCCAAAGACGCCAGCGCCCGTACCCGCGAGATCTGCCGGCTGGCCCCCATCGTCCCCGTTCTCGTGGTGCATGACGTCGCCCA
Organism: Phycobacter sedimenti; assembly: GCF_038148855.1. Lineage (NCBI taxonomy): Bacteria > Pseudomonadati > Pseudomonadota > Alphaproteobacteria > Rhodobacterales > Roseobacteraceae > Phycobacter > Phycobacter sedimenti. The sequence continues at coordinate 320,366 of NZ_JBBVGR010000003.1, forward strand.
TGCCCGCCCCCTGGCCGAGGCGCTGGTCGCAGGCGGCCTGCCTGCGCTTGAGGTGACGCTCCGCACGCCCGCAGCCCTTGATGTGATCCGCGAGATGGCCTCGGTTCCCGGTGGCGTTGTCGGCGCTGGAACGCTTGTCACCCCCGATGACGTGACCGCAGCGGTCGCGGCGGGCGCGCAATTCGGCGTCTCTCCAGGTGCCACCGACAGGCTTCTGGACGCCTGCGAGGCTGCAGGCCTGCCCATGCTGCCCGGAGCCGCGACCGCATCCGAGGCGATGCGCCTGCTGGAGCGCGGCTATGACATGCTGAAATTCTTTCCGGCCGAAGCCTCGGGCGGTGCACCCGCGCTGAAAGCCATCGGCGCGCCCCTGCCGCAGATCTCGTTCTGCCCCACTGGCGGCGTCAGTCCCGAAAACGCCAGGACCTATCTTTCGCTGCCCAATGTGGTCTGCGCAGGCGGCAGCTGGGTAGCACCGGCAGATATGGTGGCCGCAGGCGACTGGGACGGGATCACCGCACTTGCAAAGGCCGCGCTGGAACTGGCAACCGGCTGAGACGCAACACATGGCGGGTTGACAGAACACGCCGCTTCCACGATGTATTCCAACCAATTCCAAATTGGTTGCAGCTGGTCTGGCTGCGCCCACATCAGTGGAGACAGCCGTGCAGTCCTTTACCACCCGCCCCGAGATCCGCGGCAGTTTTGGCGTCGCCACTTCGACCCATTGGATCGCCTCGGCCGTGGGCTTTGGCATTCTGGAAAAGGGCGGCAATGCCTTTGACGCTGCCGTGGCGACGGGGCTGGTCCTGCAGGTGGTCGAGCCGCATCTGAACGGCCCGGCAGGTGATCTGCCCGCGATCTTCCATTCCGCCAAGACCGGCAAGACCGAGGTTCTGGCCGCCCAGGGCCCCGCCCCGGCGGGCGCGACCATCGACCACTACAAGGCGCAAGGTCTGTCGCTGATCCCCGGATCGGGGCTGCTCTCTACCGTGGTGCCGGGCGCCTTTGACGGCTGGATGCTGATGCTGCGCGATCATGGCAGCCTGTCCCTGCGTGAAGTGATGAGCCCCGCCATCGACTATGCCCGCGACGGCCACCCGGTGCTGCCGCGCGTTGCCCATACCATCGCGGATCTGGCTGAGTATTTCGCCCGCGAGTGGCCCTCCTCCGCCGAGGTCTGGACACCGGGCGGCGCGGCCCCTGAACCACACGCAATGTTCCGCAATCCCGATCTCGCTACCACCTATCAGCGTCTTTTGGAACTGGGCGAAGCCGCAGGTGGCGACCGCATCACCCAGATCGACACTGCCCGCACCGCCTGGGCCGAAGGCTTCGTCGCCGATGCGATCTTTAATTACCTCTCAGACGCCTGCGTCCATGATGTCTCCGAGCAGAAAAACCGCGCGGTGATGACCGCCGACGACATGGCAGGCTGGCGCGCCGACTATGAGCCGACGCTGACCTACGACTATCACGGCTGGACGGTCCACAAGACCCACGCCTGGTCGCAGGGGCCGGTGTTGCTGCAGGGCCTCGCGATCCTCAAACACTTCGACCTTACCGTCATGGATCCCTTGGGGGACGAGTTCACCCATACGGTGATCGAAGCCATGAAGCTCGCCTATGCCGACCGCGAGGCCTATTACGGCGATCCCGCCCACAGCGAGGTGCCGATGGAGGTGCTGCTGTCCGATGCCTACAACGCAGAGCGCGCAAAGCTGATCACGCGCGAAGCCTCTACGGAGCAGCGTCCGGGCCGGGTGCCGGGGTTTGAACATCTGGCGGATGCCTATATCGAGCGCGCCGCCCGCGACTTTGGCGTTGCGAATGCCGTCCCTCAGGAGCCGACCATGGCCCACCTGACCGAAAAGCGCGGCGATACGGTGCATCTGGATATCATCGACCGCTGGGGCAATATGGTTTCGGCCACGCCATCGGGCGGCTGGCTGCAATCCAATCCGGTCATTCCGGGCCTTGGGTTCCCGCTCAATTCGCGCGCGCAGATGTTCTGGCTGGAGGAGGGCCTGCCCACCTCGCTGGCGCCGGGGCGACGTCCGCGGACCACCCTGACGCCGAGCCTTGCCGAAAAAGATGGGCTGCGGCTGGTCTTTGGCACGCCGGGAGGGGACCAACAGGACCAGTGGCAGCTGATCTGGTTCCTGCGCTTCGTGCACCACGGGTTCGACCTGCAACAGGGGCTGGATGCGCCGCTGTTCCACACGATGCATTTTCAGGGCAGCTTCTTCCCGCGCGAGGCGCGGCCCGGCGAGATGATGATCGAGGCAAGCTATGATGCCGCCACCATCGCCGCCCTGCGTGCCCGTGGTCATATCGTGACCGTGGCCGACCCCTGGACCGTGGGCCGCCTGACTGCCGCCCTGCGCCATGCGGATGGCACGCTTCAGGCCGCCGCCACGCCGCGCCTGATGCAGGCCTATGCAATCGGCCGCTAGGCCCAAACCGACATAACCCACAAGGGAATACACCATGCTTGATATGAACACGCTTCTGACCCTGGCCGCCGTCGCCGCAGGTTCGGGTATCGTCGGCGGCATCCTTGCCGGTCTTCTGGGCGTCGGCGGCGGCATCGTCATCGTGCCGGCGCTCTACTTTGCCCTGTCCCTCACCGGTATGGAGCCCGCGCTGACCATGCAGGTGGCGGTGGGCACATCGCTCTCGACCATCGTCTTCACATCGCTGTCCTCGGGCTATGGCCACTACAAGAAGGGCGCCATCGACATGGATCTTCTGCGGCTCTGGGCGCCGTCGATCCTGGTGGGGGTGGTCATTGGCGGCATCCTGGGCGGGGTCGTTTCCGGCCAAGTGCTGATCGCCGTCTTTGCAACGGTTGCCGTCCTTGTCGCGCTCGACATGATCCTGCGCAAGGCACAGGACAGCGACACCCCGCGCAGTTTCTCAAAACCGGTCTGGGCGGGGCTAGGGGTCGTGGCAGGATCGATTTCCGCCATGATGGGCATCGGCGGTGGCACCGTCTGCGTGCCGATGCTGAACTTCCTTGGCTATGACATCCGCAAAGCCGTTGGTACCTCGGCCGCCATCGGTTTCATCATCGGCGTTCCTGGCGCGCTGATCTACATGGCAACCGGATTTGGAGCAGAGGGCCTGCCGCCGTTTTCTTTCGGTTACGTGAACCTCTTCCTTGCGGCCGTGATCATCCCTCTCAGCACCACATTCGCGCGGGTGGGGGTGAAGCTGGCCCACAGCATCCCGCGCCGGGCGCTGCGGCTGTCCTTTGGTCTCTTCCTGCTGATCACCTCGGCGCGGATGTTCAAGGATCTTTTCTTCGGATAAGCCATCGTGCACCCAGCCATGCCCAGCGACGAAAACATCGCAAATCTCCTGCGTCAGGAGATAGCCGACGGCGCCATGCTCAACGAGGATGGCCGCCTGCCACCGGAGCGGGCGCTGGCCCAGCGCCTGGGGATCAGCCGCGCGCGTCTCAGGTGCGTTCTGGACCTGCTCGCCGCCGATGGTACCATCTTCCGCCGCCGGGGTCAGGGCACCTTTGCCCTGCCGCCCCCGGCCACCGATGCAGCACGCCTGAAACCCCTTGCCAGACGCATCACCCCCGCCGATGTCATGGAAGTCCGCCTGGGGCTCGAGCCGACCCTTGCGGCGCTCGCCGCCTCCCGCGCTGGCGCTCAGGAGCGCGCCCAGTTTGCCCAGATCGCTGCTGCAACCCAAAAGGTCAACGACCAGGCATCCTATGACGCTGCGGATGACATCTTTCACTACAAGATCGCGGAGATGGCGCACAACGCCTTGTATCTTACCATGTACGAAGCGATCCGCAGCATCCGGCGCGAGGCAAGCTGGACCCGTCCGCGGGCCGAGGCGTATTCGGATGAGGTTTTTCCGCTTCTGGCCCGGCAGCATAAGACCCTGGCAGAGGCCATCATAAAGGGCGATGCTGCGCGGGCCGAAGCTGCTATGACCGAGCACCTGCGCACAGTCTCGGACACGCTTGCAAAGGTTTAGGCGGGCTTTCGTGCCCCGCGCCCGTCAGCCGCCGCCAGGATCGAGCCCACCAGGATCACCCCGATTGCGGCCAACGTTGTCAGCGGCAGGGACGTGGCAAAGAAGATCTGATCCGCAAGAAAGGCCCAGACCAGCGCCAGATACTCGAACGGGGCCAGGCGCGAGGCTTCGGCATATCGGAAGGCCAGGGTCATCGCGATATGGGCGCCGCCTCCGAACAGGCCGGACAGCACCAGGAACACAAGTGTCTTTTCATCGGTCCAGACCCAGCCATAGGGCAGCGTCATCAGCCCGCCCAGCATCGAAACCACGATAAAGTAGAAGGCGATGGATCCTGCGGTTTCGGTCTGGCTGAGACGGCGCACCATGATCAAAGCCAAGGCCGTCAGCAGCGCGGTCAAGAGACCCAGCCCATAGCCCGAAAGCGACGTTTCTGCAGCGCCCTGTCCCGCCCAGATCTGCGGCCCCGTCGCCAGGGCCACACCCAAAAGGCCCAAGCCAATACCCAGGATCCGCCCCCGCGTCAGCCGCTCCGACAGAAACGCGGCGGCAATCAGCGCGGTAAAAAGGGGGGAGAGGTAAGCCAGCATCGTCGCCTCGGCCACCGAAAGGCGCGCAAGCGTCGCAAAAGAGGCAAACATTCCCGCAGCCCCAAGGGCAGAGCGCATCAGATGCCCGAAAGGGCGCTGTGTTGCCAGCCCGTTCGGCCACTCGCCCCTCAGCCACAGGAACAGCACCAGCGGCAGCAGCGCAAAAAAGGACCGGGCAAAGACAATTTGTCCCAGGGGCGCATGCCCGCTCGCCATTTTCACGCAAAGCGCCATGCCGGTGAAAAGCACACCGGACAGGATTCGCAGCGTAATACCCTTGGTTTCGGTATCATTCATGCGGACTCTCCTGCGCGAAAGACCGGTCGTTGGCAAGGTCACTCCTCAGGCCCAAGCCTGTTTGCGTGACCGGGTTTTTCCTTTCACATCGACGTGAACTTGCGCTATCGAGATCACATGACCCGCTTGCCTGCCCGTTTCTGCCTGCGTCTTTTGACGGTTCTGGCCTTCACCATCACCATGGTGACGGTTGGGTTCGGGCATCAGCGTGTGACAGCCCAGGAAGCGACCCTCCCAGCCGAGATGATCGCGATCTACGGCGAGGCGGCGGCGGATTTCTGCGGCGAGTTCAGCGATACCGGCGAGGCCAGCGCCTCCTGCCCGCTGTGCCGACTGGTGGATGCGGCGATGATGCCGGAGCCGCTGTGCCTCTATCGCGACATGGAATATGTCGCGCTGCCTGATCAGGTGGCAGAGGCAGCCGTGCTGCCGCAACTAAATACGCAGACCTCCCACGCGCCACGGGCACCGCCCGCAGCCTGATCTGACGGGCTGACCGCTTTGGCAGCTATGCGCTGCCCCCTTTGCCCTCTCCCCCCGAATTGCGCCTTGGCTTTGCCTGCGTCCTTTTAGTGACTCAGCGCCTGCGGCCCATACCCCTCGTGTCGGCACCCTGTGCCCGCGCGCCAATATCCAAAAACTCAGGAGACTATTCCCGTGCTGAAACCTCTTGCACGTCTGCTGTCCGGCCTTGCGCTGGCAGTGGCTCTTATCTCGCCTGCTGCGGCAGAAACGATGACCGTCAAGGACGCCTACGACCGCGAGGTCGAGGTGCCGACAAACCCCGAGCGCATTCTGCTTGGCTTCTATTACGAAGACTTCTTCGCCGTCGGCGGCGCCGACGCCTATGACCGCGTGGTCGCCATTTCCCGCAGCACCTGGGAAGGCTGGCGCGGCCTGCAGTGGAAGGCCTACGTAAACGCAGTTCCGCGCATCGACACCCTTGCCGATGTGGGCGAAGTAGACAGCGGAACCTTCTCGCTGGAAACCGCGCTGGCGGCCAAGCCGGACGTCGCCCTGCTCGCGGGCTGGCAGTACAATGCCCTTGGCGACACGGTTCAGCGGCTCGAAGCCGCCGGCATCCCGGTGGTGGTGCTGGATTTCAACGCGCAGACCGTTGAAAAACACGTCGCCTCCACCCTGGCGCTGGGTCAGATCCTGGGCGCGACTGAGCGCGCAACCGAACTGGCCATGGGTTACAAGGCGGCGGTCGAGGACGTGACCAAGCGCCTCGAAAGCGTCACCGAGCGCCCCAAAGTCTATGTCGAACTGGGCCGCAAGGGTGCTGACGAGGTGGACAACTCCTATGGCAACACCATGTGGGGTCGCCTGATCGAGACCGCTGGCGGTGCCAACATCGCCGCGACCGAGATCGAGAAATGGGGTCCCCTCAGCCCGGAATACGTTCTGGCGCAGAACCCCGATGTGATCTTCCTCGCCGGGTCCGGCTGGATGGGCCGCGACAAGGCGGTGATCATGGGGCCGGGCATCGATCCTGCGCTGCCCCATGAGCGCATGCAGCCCTACATGAACCGGGCCGGCTGGTCAGGTCTGTCTGCTGTAAAGGATGGCAATATCCACGCCATCTACCACGGCGGCGCGCGCACGCTTTATGACTATGTCTTCCTGCAGTATCTGGCCAAGGCCCTGCACCCCGATCTGTTTGCCGATGTGGACCCGCAGGCAAACCTTGAGGCGTTCTTTGCCAAATACATGCCGATCCAGTTCCAAGGCACCTACATGACGCGCCTGCCGGATCCTGCAAACGGATGACCTTAGTGCATGACACCACTGCGGAAGGGGCGGTTGGCGCCGCCCCTCTCTACGCCCGCATCATTGCACGGCGCCTCTTCTGGCTGACCATCGGTGCCGCCGCGCTGGGGCTGGCCATGGTGCTGGATATCCTCACGGGCCCGGCGATGCTGGGGCTGGCGGATGTGCTGCACTCCCTGTTTCTTCCCGGCTCGGCGGATGCCACCAATGTGGTGATCGTCTGGTCGATCCGCCTGCCCATGACCCTGATGGCCGTCACCATCGGCGTGGCGCTGAGCGTTGCGGGTGTGGCCATGCAGACGATTCTCGGCAACCCGCTCGCCAGCCCCTATACACTGGGCCTGTCCGCCGCTGCCGGCTTTGGCGCATCGCTGGCGCTGCTGACCGGGATCACGCTGCCGATCCTAGGTCTGTTCACCGTGCCTTTCGCGGCCTTCGTCGCCTCTGCCTGCGCATCCGCGCTGGTCTACGGGTTTTCCCGCGTACGGGGCATGAGTTCGGAGATCATGGTGCTTGCGGGCATTGCCACGCTGTTTCTGTTCCAGTCCCTGCAATCCATGCTGCAATACATGGCCGAACCCGAGGTGCTGCAGGCTATCGTCTTCTGGCTGTTCGGATCGCTGCTGAAGGCAAGCTGGTCCAACCTGCCGATCAGCGCAGGCCTGACCGCCCTCTGCATCCTCGCGCTGCTGCCCGACCTCTGGCGGCTTACCGCCCTGCGCATGGGGGACGAGCGCGCCGCTGCCGTCGGTGTCGATGTCGGCAAGCTACGGATCCGGGTCTTTACCCTGACCGCCATTCTGACCGCGGGCGCGATCTGTTTTGTTGGCACCATCGGCTTTGTCGGTCTTGTCGCGCCCCATATCGCGCGCATGCTGGTGGGCGAGGATCAACGGTTCCTCGTGCCCATGGCCGCGCTGACCGGCGCGTTTGTCATGGTGGCGGCCTCGGTCCTGTCGAAACTGATTTCACCCGGTCATGTGATCCCGATCGGCATCGTCACCGCCGTTTTCGGTGTGCCCTTCCTGTTCATCCTGATCCTGCGCGGCAAAAGGAGAAGCTGGTGAGCCTTTCGATCCAATCCCTTTATGCAAGTCATGGGCGTAAGCCGGTCCTGACCAACGTCACCGCCCAGCTGGAACCGGGCCGGATCACCGCCCTGATCGGCCCCAATGGCACCGGAAAATCGACTCTGCTCAAGGCGGTTTCCGGCCTGATGCCCGCCACCGGAGAGGTGACGCTGAACGGCGAAGTCCTGCATGCGCCAAGGCGGCGCGAGATCTTTTCCTACATGCCACAGGACAGCGGCGCCCAAAGCAGCATCAGCGTTTTCGAGGTGGTCCTTCTGGGCCGTATGCGCAGCCTAGGCCTGTCGGTACCGCAAGAGTTGCAGGACGAGGTGGAGGCAACACTGGCCCGGTTCGGCATTTCCCATCTGGCGGCGCGCGCGCTCGACCAGATCAGCGGCGGACAGCGGCAGATGGTGTTCCTCGCGCAGGCCATGTTCCGCCGCCCCGAGGTGCTGCTGCTGGACGAACCCACCGCTGCGCTCGACATGCGCCATCAGCTTGTTGTGCTTGAGACCGTCAAGGAGACCGTGCAGAGCCGCAACATGATCGCTGTGATTGCGCTCCACGATCTGAACCTTGTGGCGCAGTTTGCCGATCACGTCATCTGTCTTTCCGACGGGCGGCTCAATGGCGAAGGAACCTGCGCCGAGGTGCTGACACCGGAGCGTCTGGCCGCGATCTATGGGGTTCATGCCGAGGTTTCGACCAACGAGCGGGGCGATCTCCGCATCCGCCCGATCAGACCCGTCTGATGTCTCAGGCAGTTCCCGCAAGCATCGGGGCCGCCTGTCGCCAACCGGGTAGTTCGCGATCAAGGAACTCCGCGACATCGGTCAGTCCGGCGACCTCCAGGGCCATCTCTACCTGGCGCAGCACACGGGGCAGAAAGCGCAGGTATCCGGGTTTGCCGTCGCGCAGGTTCAGGCGCAGAAAGACCCCTGCGATCCGGGTGTGCCGCTGCGCCCCCAGAAGGTGATAGCGGCGCCGTATCTCTGCCGGGCCTCCGGCGGTAGCAGGGGCCGCAGCGATGTAGCGTTCCAGCATCGCCTGCTCCAGTCCCGGCGCCAGATCGCGGCGTGCGTCCTGCAGCAGGGAAACCAGATCATATTCCGGCAGTCCAATCACCCCGTCCTGAAAATCCAGCAAGCCACAGCGGCGCACACCCTCGCGCCGGTCCAGCTCCATCAGGTTGTCAACGTGGAAATCCCGCAGAACCAGCGTGCGCGGCCCTTTGCCCAGACTGGCAAGCGGAACCTGCCACAGCGCACGAAAGGCCGCATCGAAGGCCACCACATCAACATCCGGGCGCAGGGCAGGCGCGAACCACTGCGTGAAAATCGACAGCTCATCCAGGAGGGTCGCCAAATCGTAGTCCGGCACATCCACAGCAGCCGCTTGCGGGTGGTGATGCAGGTGCAACAGAGCGTCGACGGCCAGCGCATAGAGCTCCGCCTCGGCCCGTCCTGCGGCCAGTTGCACGCTGTAGGTGCGGGTGCCAAAATCCTCGATCAGGGCAAGGCCGCTTTCAGCATCAGCACAATGGACCTGCGGTGCGCTGAGGCCAAGGTCCGCAAGGTGACGTGCAATCCGGATGAACCCCGCAAAGCCGACCGGATCAAGGCGATCCTCCATCAGCATCTTGCCGCGCCCCTCAAGCCGATAGTACCGCCGCGCAGAGGCATCCCCCGGCAGGGGCGCAAGGGATACGTCCGTCTCGCCACAGGCGGCGAGAAAGGCAACAAGGTCAGAAGAGGTGCAGGCAGTCATAGCTGGGCGCTTTGCGTCAAGGTTCTGAGATGCCTTCCGACCTGCAGGATTTTGCGGCTCTCGTCCAGAGGACCTGAAGGGTCATGAGCCCTGTTTCACCAGCCGGTTCACAAATCCGCGCACCAGCGGCGCCACGACCAGCACCACGCAAAAGGCAACCGGCCATCCGAACAACCACGCGCTGAGCCAGGCATCCACGGTCTGCGCCGTGAAGCCGACATTCTTGAGGGCCGCAACAAAGGTCACGATGCAGGACATGATCCCGGACAAAAGGAAACCAAACAGGACCGGGGCGAAACGAGCAGGCAGCATGGACGACTCCTTGATCACATTCAGCGGTATATATGTGACAGACGAAGCAAGAATGCCAGCCGTTTGCGGCTTCACATCAGCACAACTCCCTGTGCGAAAGTCTCAGATCATCCAGCCCAGACTGTCTTCGGTACGCAAGGTGGACGGCGTGTATTCGGCGCTGACCCAGCCTTCATAGCCGCTGTCATCAATGGCGGCGAAAAGTTCCTCAAAATCAACCGGACCCGTGCCCGGCTCGCAGCGGCTGGGGGCTGCTCCAATCTGGATGTGAACGACCTTTTCCGAGAAATTTTCCCAGACCTTGAGCGCATCGCCATGGATCAGCTGGGCGTGATAGGCATCGTATTGCAGGCCGACATTCGGGCGATCCACGGCCTCAAGCACCTCGGCGGCCAAGTTGTAGTCGTTGAGGAAGTAATCCGGCTGATCGCCCGAGTTCAGCGGTTCGATGGTGAACTGCTGCGAAGGTGCCCGGTCAGCGGCCCATTGCAGGTTCTGAATGAAGGTCTGTTTGGCCAGATCCCCTGAGGTGTAGCCAGACATAATGTGAATCGCGCCGGGACGCAGGATGTCCGCGTAGCGCAATACCCGGCGGATATCCCGCTGAAACCGGTCCGTACCGCCCGGCAGCGCGGCGTAACCGGGCATGCCGCCGGTATAGTTGGGAGGCGGCGCATTAATAAGCAGCAACTCCAGCCCATTGGACAAAAGCGCCCGCTGGGTTTCCTTTGCTGCCAGTTCATAGGGAAACAGGATCTCAACCGCCTCGAACCCAGCCTTGGCTGCCGCCGCAAAGCGCTCCAGGTAGGGGAGTTCGGCAAAAAGCAATGAGATATTCGCGGCAAAACGTGGCATGAACTGTCCTGTGGTTTTGGGCGAAGGTCTATCGTTTTGGCGTTTCTGCGCCAAGGGACGGAACATCAGGCATTGAAGGCAACCGCCACACAATCGCCATACTCTCGACTCGTTTTCGCCAGAGCCGTCTTTCGCGCCGCCGATGCACGACCACCGCCCTTGCGCTCAGACCTCTTCGAGTTCGACAGAGGGAATGACAGGAAAGAATTGCCCCGACGACCAAAGCCCGAACCAGCCTTCGTGATGCGCGCCCAGTTCAACCAGCCGGTAAAAGCTCTTGCGATCGATGAGCGCCTCAAGGCCGGCGCGGATCTCAACATAAGGAGAGGGTTCACCGCTTTCTGGATCGCGCACCACGCGGATCGGATGATCCGGACCGGCAACCGCGCTGTCCCCGACATGAGTGGTGAAGGTCAGGACCTGAGCGACGCCCGTCCCTGCCGCTTCGAAATCCACCGCCACGAAAGGCGCATCATCGACCGTGATCCCGACTTTCTCCACCGGGGTCACAAGGAAGTACTTGTCTCCCTCGCGCTTCAGGATTGATGAAAAAAGGCGCACCAGTTCAAACCGCCCAATCGGAGTGCCCAGGTAGAACCAGGTGCCATCGCGTGCGATACGCATGTCCAGATCGCCGCAAAACGGCGGGTTCCACAGGTGAACAGGCGGCAATCCGCCCCCTTTTCGGGCCGCTTTGGCTGATGCGGCCAACCCGTCGGCTGTCGGTGTCACGATGTTTTGTCCACTCATTGTTTTTGCCATTTCCGCTGGGCGCTATACACTACTCACATATATGCGCTGTGAAAGGAAAGTCATGTCCGAACCCGATGATCTGCTGGCCGAGATCGAGGCGCTCGAAACCAAGCTGCAACAGGCGCGCGCGTCGATCACCCGCCGTTTTATCGGACAGGAGCGGGTCGTGGACCTGACCCTTGCCACCCTGCTCTGTGGTGGTCACGGGCTTCTGGTCGGCCTGCCGGGCCTTGGCAAGACACGGCTGGTCGAAACGCTTTCGACCGTGATGGGCCTCAATGGCAACCGCATCCAGTTCACCCCCGATCTGATGCCGGCCGATATCCTCGGCTCCGAGGTGCTGGACAAGGCCGCAGACGGCACCCGCGCCTTCCGCTTCGTGCCGGGACCGATCTTCTGCCAGCTTCTGATGGCGGATGAAATCAACCGCGCCAGCCCGCGCACCCAATCGGCGCTGCTGCAAGCGATGCAGGAGCGCACCGTGACCGTCGCAGGCGAAGACCGCCCGCTGGGAACGCCGTTTCATGTGCTGGCCACCCAGAACCCGATCGAGCAGGAAGGCACCTACCCCCTGCCCGAGGCGCAGCTGGACCGCTTCCTGTTCCAGATCGACGTGCATTATCCCGACCGCGGCACCGAACGCGATATCCTCCTGGCGACCACTGGCGTGGAAGAGGCCGAGGCCCATCAGGTCTTTTCCGCCGACGAGCTGATCGCCGCCCAGACCCTGCTGCGCCGGATGCCGGTCGGGGAGTCCGTGGTCGAGATGATCCTCGATCTGGTGCGCGCCTTCCGTCCCGATGAACCGGGCGTGTCGGACCGCGTTGCCCAGACCGTGGCCTGGGGACCGGGTCCACGCGCGGCGCAGGCGCTGATGCTGGCGGTGCGCGCCCGCGCGCTGTTGCAGGCGCGGCTTGCGCCCAGCGCCGAGGATGTGATCGAGATGGCCCGACCCGTGCTGACTCACCGGATGCAGCTGAACTTTGCCGCCCGCGCCCGTGGCGAAAGCCTGGCCGATCTGATCGACGAGACCGCCGCAAGCCTCGCGCGCACCGGGGTCGCCGCGTGAGCCAGCCCGCCGCCTCTTCCACGCAGGGCGCTGCCGACCTGCGCCACCGGTCCGAGGCCGAAGCCAGCGCCCTGCCGCCGCTTTTGGTGCAGGCGCAGATGCTGGCAGGCTCGGTCCTTTTGGGGGAACACGGGCGGCGCCGCGCCGGAACCGGCGATGATTTCTGGCAATATCGCCCCCTGCAACAGGGCGACAGTCGCCGCATGATCGACCACCGCCGCTCGGCGCGGGGGGATGTGCAATTCGTGCGCGAACGCGAATGGCAGATCGCCCAGACCGTGCACCTGTGGACGGACCTTGGCGCCTCGATGCGGTTTTCCTCTTCCCCCGATCTGCCGCAAAAGATCGACCGCGCCCGCCTTCTGGCGCTGGCGACCTCGGTGCTGATGCTGCGCGGCGGGGAACGGGTGGGCCTCACCGGCGGCAAGCTGCCGCCCCGCAGCGGCAAGGCACAGGTTCTGCGTCTGGCCGAGGCGCTGGGCGCCGAGGATGACGCCGATTACGCTCCGCCCGAACATCGCGCCATGGTGCCCCATGCCCGCGCCCTGTTCATTTCGGATTTCCTTGGCCCCTTTGACGAGTTGCAGCTGGCGCTGACCAAGGCTGCCGACCGGGGCGTGCGCGGAGTTCTGTTGCAGGTACTGGACCCAAGCGAGGAGAGCTTTCCTTTTTCGGGGCGCACCCGATTTCACAGCATCACCGGTGGGCTGACCCATGAAACACTGAAAGCCTCGGCGCTGAAGGATCGCTACCTCGACCGGCTGGCGGAGCGGCGCGATGCGCTTGATCGCCTGTGCCGCAGCGCAGGCTGGCGCCTTGGGCTGCATCACACAGGCGATCAAGCGCAATCTGCGCTGATGTGGCTCTATCACGCGCTGGAAAGGTCCCCCGCATGACCCTGATCGCTGGCATCGGATTTGCCTATCCCTGGCTCCTGCTCGGCCTTCTGGCCCTGCCTATCCTCTGGATCCTCCTGCGCGCAGTGCCGCCAGCACCCCGGCGGCAGCCCTTCCCGGCTGTGACCCTGCTCTTGGGCCTTGGCGATGACGAGAGCCTGTCTGACCGTACGCCCTGGTGGCTGTTGCTGCTGCGCATGCTGGCGCTGGCCGCCGCCATCATCGGTCTCGCCGGTCCGGTGCTGAATCCCGAGGCCCGCCAGACTGGCAGCGGGCCGCTGCTGGTGGTCATGGATGCGACCTGGGCGGGTGCCGAAGGCTGGGAGGAAACCCGTGATCAGATCTCCATGCGCCTCGAAGAAGCCGGGCGGGCCGGTCGCCCAGTCGCCCTGTTGCGCCTGAGCGAACCGGACGAACTGCAATTCCGCGCCGCCGCCGACTGGCTGCAGCAGTTGCCGGGTCTGGACCCGCAACCCTGGCAACCCTCCGCCGCTCAGGTGGAGCAGGCGCTGGCGCATATCGAAACGGCATCGGAAAGCTTTGAGACGCTCTGGTTCAGCGATGCGCTGGACTATCCCGGCCGCGACCAAGTGATCGCCACGCTCGAGGCACGCGGCACGCTTACCGTATACGAACACCCCGGCCCTGTTTATGCCCTTGCCCCGCCCACAATCGCGGATGGTGCACTGGAGCTGACCGCCGAACGCAGCCTTGCAGGCCCCATCGAAGAGCTGACCCTGCAAGCCCGAGGCCGCGATCCGGGCGGCACCCTGCGCAGCCTCGCGCAGGCCACGCTGAGATTTGAAGACGGTGAAAGCCGCGCCACCGTGCGTCTGGCGCTTCCGTCCGAACTGCGCGCGCGCATCACCCGCTTTGAACTCACCGGCCAGCGCAGCGCCGGGGCCGTTGCTCTGGCAGACGATGGGCTGCGCCGCCGCGAGGTGGCCCTGATCGCCTCCGAAAGCGAAGACGAGGGCCTCGCGCTGCTGTCGCCGCTGCACTATCTGCGGCAGGCGCTGTTGCCCTCTGCAGACCTCTTGGAAGGCGCGCTCAGCGACCTTTTGCCTGCCAATCCCGATGTGATCATCCTCGCCGATGTGGCCCGCCTGCCGCCCGCGCAGGAAGAGGCGGTGATCGAATGGGTCGAGGCGGGCGGCCTTCTGGTGCGCTTTGCCGGGCCGCGCCTTGCCGCCAGCGACACCGCCCGCAGTGAAGAAGAGCCGCTGATGCCCGTCCGCCTGCGCCTTGGCGGGCGCAGCATCGGCGGCGCCATGAGCTGGGGAGAACCAAAGACCCTTGCGCCCTTTGCCGAAGGCACTCCTTTTGCAGGACTGGTGGCCCCCGATGAGGTCACCGTAACGGCGCAGGTCGTTGCGCAACCCGACCCCACGCTTGCAGCACGTTCCATCGCGGCTCTGGCCGATGGTACGCCGCTGGTCACACGCAAAGCGCTGGGACAGGGGCAGGTGGTGCTGTTCCATGTAACAGCGAATGCGGAATGGAGCAGCCTGCCGCTGTCAGGCCTCTTTGTGCAAATGCTGGAGCGGCTCGCGGTATCCTCGTCGGTGGGCACGCCCGAGGCGGCCAGCCTTGAAGGAACGGTCTGGCGGCCGGTCTCGGTCATCGACGGTTTTGGCCGCGCGGGCGATGCGGGCACCCTACCGGGTGTGCAAGGTCCGGACCTGATCACGGCCCCTGCCGGCCCCCTGTTGCGCCCCGGTCTTTATGACAGCGGCAGTCAGACCTTCGCGCGCAATGTCATGCGACCGGATGACACGTTGAGAGCGGCGACCTGGCCTGCCTCCGCAATGGTACTGGGCTACAGCCTGCCGCAGGAGCAGCCCCTGGGCGGAATGCTCTTGGGTCTGGCGGTTGCCTTGCTGGCACTGGATGTGCTTGCCACGCTCATGGTGTCAGGCCAGCTTGCGAACCTGCGACGCAGAACGGCTGCGGTACCGTTGATCGCGGGTCTGACGCTCGCCAGTCTGGCCCTTTCGGCAGATGATGTCCTTGCGCAAAGCGAAGGCTCAAACGATCCAATCGCAATGGCGGCTGAGCTGACCCTGGCCCATGTTCTGACAGGAGATGCAGAGGTCGACCGGATCGCACGGGCCGGTCTGCAGGGCCTGTCTGACACGCTGTTCTTCCGCACCTCGATTGAGCCATCGGACCCTGTCGGCATTGATCTTGAACGGGATGAACTGGCCTTTTTTCCCCTGCTCTACTGGCCCGTGACAGCCGATCAGAAAATGCCATCCCCTGCCGCCTATGACCGGCTCAACGCCTACTTGCGCAGTGGCGGCATGATCCTGTTCGACACCCGCGATGCGGATGTCGCCGCAGTCGGTGCCACCAGCCCGCAAGCCCGCAGGTTGCAGCAACTGGCCCTGGCGCTGGACATCCCGCCACTGGAGCCTCTGCCATCGGACCATGTTCTGACCCGCACATTTTACCTGCTGCAGGATTTTCCCGGCCGTCACCCCCGTGGCCCGCTCTGGGTCGAAGCGGCCCCGCCCGATGCCGAACAGACCGAAGGCATCCCCTTTCGCAACCTCAATGACGGGGTGACCCCGGTGGTGATCGGCGGCAATGACTGGGCCTCGGCCTGGGCGGTGGATCAAAACGGGCGCCCCTTGCTGCCAGTGGGACGTGGCTTTGCCGGTGAACGGCAAAGGGAACTCTCACGACGCTTCGGGGTCAATCTGGTGATGCATGTGCTGACCGGGAACTACAAATCCGATCAGGTCCATGTACCAGCCCTGCTTGAGCGGCTGGGACAATAGAGGCAGGCCATGACCCAGACAATCCTTTTTGATCCTCTGTTGCCCTGGCCTGCGATCTGGGCGCTGACAGCGATAACCGCTGTCGCCCTTTTTATTGCGATCTGGACCCGGATGCGCGGCTGGCTCTTGCGCGCGGGCGCATCGCTTGCGCTCCTGGCTCTGCTCGCAGGGCCGGTTGTGCAGAATGAAAACACCGCGCCGCTCAGCGATATTGTCATCGTCGCAACAGATGAAACCGCCAGCCAAAGCCTGCCCGGACGCCCCGAGCAGATGAAGGCCGCCACGAAAGAACTCGCACACGTTCTGGAGGCACGGCCCAACACGGAAACCCGCTGGATTACCGTTCCGGATGCGGCGGATGACAGCGGCACCGCCCTGATGCAGGCTGTCTCGGACGCGCTGGCCGACGCGCCCCGTGGACGGATTGCAGGCATCATCGCCCTTTCCGACGGGCAGGTGCATGATGCGGATCGGGTGCCGGACCTTCCTGCCCCGCTTCACCTGCTGATGACCGGCAAAGACAGCGACTGGGACCGCAGACTTGCGGTCCGCAACGCCCCCGCCTTTGGCATTATTGGCGAGCCGATTACCCTGACGCTGCGCATCGAAGACCAGGGCGCGGTACCTGCGGGGAGCGCTTCGGCCCCCCTGGATATTGCCATCGACGGGGGCGACCCCAAGCGGTTCAACCTGCCGGTGGGCGTGGATTTCGACCTGCCACTGGCGCTGCCCCATGGCGGGAGAAACGTGATCGAATTCTCAACGCCCGAAGCGGACGGAGAGCTGACCACGCGCAACAACACCGCGCTCATCCAGATCAATGGGGTACGTGACCGGTTGCGCGTGCTTCTGGTCTCGGGCGAGCCGCATCCCGGCGGGCGTACGTGGCGCAACCTCCTGAAATCGGACAGCTCGGTCGATCTGGTACATTTCACCATTCTGCGCCCGCCGGAAAAGCAGGACGGAGTGCCGGTGGACGAGTTGAGCCTGATCGCCTTTCCGACGCGCGAATTGTTTCTGGAAAAGATCGACGATTTCGATCTCATCATCTTTGACCGCTATAAACGGCGCGGCATTCTGCCTGCGATCTATCTCGACAATGTTGCTGATTATGTCTCCAAGGGCGGCGCGGTTCTGATCGCCGCCGGCCCCGATTTTGCCGGTGCTGCCAGTATCTATCGCAGCCCCCTGTCGGCCGTCCTGCCCGCCAGCCCCACGGCGCGCGTCTTTGAGCAGCCCTATCTGCCGGAAGTGACGGACCTTGGCACCCGCCACCCGGTGACTGCAGATCTGCAGGCAGACGGCACATGGGGCCGCTGGCTGCGACAGATTGATCTCGAAGCGCCCGAGGGCAATGTCCTGATGGAAGGGGTCGACGGGCGCCCGCTCCTGATCCTCAATCGCGAAGGTGAAGGCCGGGTTGCTCTTCTGGCCTCGGATCATGCCTGGCTCTGGAGTCGCGGCTATGAGGGCGGCGGCCCACAACTTGAGCTGCTGCGCCGACTGGCCCACTGGATGATGAAAGAGCCGGAACTGGAAGAAGAGGTTCTGACCGCCGAGGCGACGGGCCAGACCATGCAGATCACGCGGCGCAGTCTCGAAGACAGCATCGGCGCGGTGACCATCACGGCCCCAGACGGCAGCGAGACAGCGCTTGAACTGGCGGAAGTGGCTGCTGGAATCTGGCAGGGGCGTTACACAGGCAGCGAAATCGGCCTTTATCGGCTGAAAGAGGGGGACGCAGAAGCGGTGATCGGCCTGGGCCCCGCATCGCCAAAGGAGTTCGCCCAGACAATCGCCACCGGGGATATTCTGCGCCCGGTGATTGCATCAGCGCGCGGCGGGATCCTGCGGCTTGAAGAGGGGCTTCCCCGTCTGCGTGATGTGCGAGAAGGACGCCCCGCGTCGGGGCGTGGCTGGATCGGCCTGACCCCGCGCGAGGCCTATGAGACCCTTTCAGTCTCTCAGCACCCCCTGCTGCCGACCTGGCTCATGCTGCTGGTGATTGCCGCACTGATGACCGCCGGTTGGTTGCGGGAAGGGCGGAGCTGACCGATCGTTTGGTAAAGTTTCCTTGGCCGTTCTGACACAGGTGAACGGGGTCCCTCCCGCCCGTATCGGGTCTCCTGCCGGAGACCTCTCCAGTTGGGCCAGGCGCCGCGCAAGCGCGGCGTTGTCTGGAATGGCTGCCCGGCGTGACACAAAATGCGCGCCGGATTGATCGATCACTCTATCTGGATTGCGACGCGCGCGGACCGCCCGGCCGCATCGACCACCACCAGATCGGAAAACCCCGGACCTGGGCTCGGGATTTCAAGCTCACGGGCCTGAAACCCCTTCAGAACAGGCCTCCCATCAGCAAGCACGACAAAGGGCGCCTGCCCGCCGCGCAGCTTGAGCGGCAGGCCTTGGCCCTCCAGCGCAAGCCGTGCTCCATCGGGTGGGAACAGGAGTTGAGGCGCATCTCCTGCCGGTTCGAACACGGCACCCCGAGCCCGGAAGCGGCGCAAGGGTGCGGGCAGTGCAGCAGCAGACAATATCAGCGTCGCGGCAGGTGGGGGGGCGAGTGCATCGTATTCCGGCTTCAACAGGCCGAAGGCTTCAAACAGAACAGGTGCGGCCAAATCGCCCCCAAAGGCGCCAGGCACCGGGGTGCCATCGGCCCGCCCCATCCAGATGCCGATCACATGGCGCCCATCCCAGCCCACCGCCCAGGCATCACGGTGTCCGTATGATGTGCCAGTCTTGTAGGCCAGAACACCCGCCCGCCCACCCGGCGGCGGAGCGAGGTCGCGCAGGATGTCGCCCAGATGCCAGGCTGCCACATCCGAAATCATCCTGGGGCGTTCGGACCTGGCCGTACCGCCCAGAACGCGCAGATCTGCGCCCTGTCCGCCTGCAGCCAAACCCGCATAAAGTTGCACCAGATCCTGCAGGGAGAGACCCACTCCACCCAGCGATATCGCAAGACCGGGCGCGCCACCCGGCAGATGTGGGTCGGCGCCCCCACGGCGCAGCGCGGCCATGACCTGCGCCGGGCCAAGCTCTCGGGTCAGTTTCACCACCGGTATGTTCAGCGACAGCTGCAGAGCCTCGCGCACCCGTAGATCTCCACGGAATACACCATCGAAATTCTGCGGCGCATAGCCTTCGAAATCGACCGGGCCGTCGTGGATCAGGGTCTCCGGATGCACCAGCCCCTGATCGAAAGCCAGCCCGTAGATCAGAGGTTTCAGGGTTGAGCCGGGAGACCGCAGCGCCTGGGTCATATCCACAAACCCCTGCCGACCCTGATCTGCATAACCGGGTGAGCCGACAGAGGCGAGCACCTCGCCCCTCTGGTGGTCGGCCACGATCAGCGCCGCCGACAGCCGATCCCCGGCCCACCGTGCGGACGCTTGCACCAACCGTTCCATCCGGGTCTGAAGCTCTGCATCAACGGTCAATGACAGCCGCTGCGCACCCGGCATCTCAAGGCGCAGGCGATCGGCCAGATGCGGCGCCAAGCGGGGCATCTCGGCCATGACCACTGGCAAGGATGACCTGCCGGCAGTTATCCCATCTTCAGGATCCAATACGCCGCTTGCAGCCATCCGCGCCAGGACCTGCGCCCGTGCAGCCCGAGCCGCCTCGGGTGCGCGGTCGGGTCTGCGGCCTTCGGGTGACTGTGGCAAGGCGACCAGCAGCGCGGCCTCTGCCGGTGTCAGGCGGCGCGGCTCCTTTCCGAACCAGACATAGGCCGCCGCGCGCACCCCTTCGACATTGCCGCCATAGGGTGCATGGGTGAGGTAGAGCGTCAGGATCTCGGATTTTCTGAGGCGCCGCTCCAACGCCAGCGCCAGCCGGATCTGGCGCAGCTTTCCGGACCAGCGCCCTGTGGGACCATCTTCCAAAAGACGCGCAAGCTGCATGGTGAGGGTGGAACCTCCCGAAACCACCCGCCCATGTCGCAGCGCCTGTCCCGCTGCCCGGACAAGCGCCAGCACATCCACACCCGAATGGGACCAAAAGCGGCGATCCTCATAGGCGATCAGCATCTCAAGGAAACGCGGATCCACCTGATCAAGGCTGAGCCCCATGCGCCAGATGCCATCCTCCACCGGATAGACGCGCAAGATCTGCCCGCTGCGATCCAGAACTTCGGTCGAGATTTCGGTGAGCGTCAGGGGCAACTCGGTCCGCTCAATCCAAGCATCGAACTGGCGCCAGCCAAGGCCAAGGCCCAGAGCCAATGCACAGGCCAGCCCAAGCCAACGGAATCTGACAGACCAGACGAAAGGCACGGACACCCCCCGCCCCACTCGTTTCATCGAACCTCGACCCGGCCTGCTGCGGTATGGGCGCGATAGGCGGGACGGTACATATCCTCGACCGAGGCAGCAGGGTGATGGAAGCTGCCCGGTGTCACCGCGCGGGCCACATAGGCGAGGGTCACCGTGCCGCTGCCACCGATATCAACCGCCGCCAGGAACCGGTCTGCACGGAACTCGGCATGGGTGGCTTCGCTCAGCTTCAGCCAGTCCAGATCCCGCAGGTCGCCTGAGCGCAAAAGGTTTGGATTGTCGATCTCCACCCCGGCGGGCAGCGGGTCATCCACCATCAGCCGTGCTCCGGTGTCTTCATGCGGGATAACCGTCAGCACCGTCACAAAGCGCGCTCCGGTTTCAAAACTGAGGCTGTCGATCGGCATGCCCTCCATCGTGTAATAAGAGCGGTTCAATGTGTAGCCATAGCCACCCGCCTCCGGCGCGATCTCGGGCACGCCCATCGTGGTCAACGTGACCTCGATATTACGGCCAGAGGCAGCAGAGATGGACTTGGGATCTGCACCGCTGCCGCCCTCCAGCACTTCAATAAACGGTCCGCTGGCAGTTTGTCCGTTGATCAGCAGGCCGCTTTCCTCAGGGGTTGAAACCAGAGCCTGAGCTGCCAACAGGGTCCAGGCGGCCTCTTGCGTTGACATGGACGAGCCATCTTCGGTGATACGCGCCAGCAAGTAGTCGCGGCTGACGGCGGCGCTACCCGCTTCGCTGGCCAAGGCGAGAACTGCCGCCGCATCCCGGCGATGGGTCCCATAGTCGACCCGCCAGACCGGAGCCTCGGCACCGCTACGGCCAAGCATTTGCGCGGCACGGGCGAACATTCGATCTGCACGCCGCTGATCACCGTAGGCCGCAAGGGCTGCCCCCAGCTGCGCAGCTGCCAGCGGGGTGGCAAAATCGCCCGATTTTACATCCGCATAATAGCGCAGATCGCCCATTGCGGCGGCCCCTTCGCGCGCCAGAACCAGCAACGCATAGGCAATGTCTTCTCCGCCCTCATCGAAATCGGGGGCGTAGTTGATACGGTTTCGCAGGTTGTCCATGGCCTGAGCAAAGGCCTGGTCCGGGACGTCGTGTCCTTGCGCACGGGCGCGAGACAGGAAATCGCTGGCATAGGCATCGAGCCAGAAATCCCCACTTTCTGCCCGCCAAAGGCCAAAGGCCCCATTGCTTGCCTGCCGTGTCAAAACCTTGCGAATGGCGGTATCAATGCGCGCACTCACAGCAGGGGCATCGCCCAGCCCTGCGGCTTCGGCGACCGAAGACAGGTACAAAAGCGGCATCGCGGTGGACGTTACCTGCTCGGTGCAGCCATAGGGATAGCGATCCAACTGTGCCAGAAGGCCGGGCACGTCGAACCTTGCCAAAGGCCCGGAAGAAAGCACCGCGCGCGTGGTGCCCGGTCTGAGGCCCGCAAAGACATCCTCGCTGAACTGGAAGCTGTCGCCCGCTGCAAGACGGAAGCGCCGCGTTTGCGCGACAGCAGGATCATTCGCCCGGACCGGCAGGCGCAGCCGCTGGGTCAAAGGCAGCCCGGCAGGCGTCGTCAGTGTGAGTTCAATCTCGGGGTCACCCGCGCCAAGGGCCGTCACCGGAAGCTCCAGCACCGCTTTGCCCTGCTCAGCCAAAATGACCGAGGTCGGCAGGTTGCCAAGGCTGATCCCCGCACCGACAGAGCGCGCCGCAAGCGCCATTTCCCCGGCAGGACCATCGGCATGAACGATCTCGATCCGGGCACGGCTCTGATCCCCAGGCGCAAGAAAACGCGGAACCGCAGCGGTCACGACCACAGGATCCCGCACCAGCATATCTGCCTCGGCCTGCCCCACGGCGCGTTTCGACCAGGCCACTGCCATGAACCGGACCGTGCCATTGAAGGCGGGCAGGTCGACGGGGAACATGGCAGTTCCGTCTTCCCCGACCTGCAAGGGGCCAGAGAAGACCGCGACCAGATCCTGCGTTGGCGGCGGCGACTGCATGCGCATGCCATTGTCGGCATCCCCGCCCGAACGCACCTGCCCCATGGCGCCGTTTCCTGGATTGATCAGACGACCATAAAGATCGCGCAGCTCCATCCCCAACCGCCTCTGTCCGTGATAATGCCCTGAGGGATCGGGGCTTTGGAATCCGGTGAGATTCAGGATGCCCAGATCCACGGCAGCTACGGTCAGCCAAACTTCTTCGCCTGCGGCTGCGCCATCGACGCTGATCCGCGCCATCTGGGTGCCACGCGGGCGCGCCACCTCGGGCACATCGATTGCGACCTTCAGCTCTTGTCCGGGCTGAGTGACCGTTGCATGGGCGAGCCCCAGCGCCCGCGCCGGGGAGCGGCTGGCCTGCCCC
Source organism: Phycobacter sedimenti (assembly GCF_038148855.1). Classification (NCBI taxonomy): domain Bacteria; kingdom Pseudomonadati; phylum Pseudomonadota; class Alphaproteobacteria; order Rhodobacterales; family Roseobacteraceae; genus Phycobacter; species Phycobacter sedimenti. The sequence goes on from NZ_JBBVGR010000003.1 coordinate 343,198, forward strand.
GTGACAGGCTGCAGCACGGTCGCGGTCACATAGGCGCCGCTGCCCCACTCCTCGGTCACGCTCAAGGGGATCGTCGTCTCACCAGCGGGCACTTCGACTGCCATGCGTTCAATCAGGCGGTTGGAAACGACCGTGATCAGCGCCGTCCCCGCCGCCCGCGGCACGATACGCAGTCGCGCGGTATCACCGGGCTGATAGCTGCCCGCATCCAATGACAGGTCCAACCGGTCAGGCGTAGCCGCAGAATCGGCTGGCGCATACCAGCCCGCATAGAAATCCAGAGCCGCAGAGACGGGCGTGCCATCCAGCCGTTCAATCACCAGCTCGTAGCGACCCCACTGAACGGCTTCGGACAGTTGCAGCGGCGCGGTGCCGAGCGTCGCTTCTCCGGTAGCAACCCGAGTGCGGCGGGTGGTCGGCTCCCAGTTCCAGTTGCCATAAAGCTGATACCACTGGTAGCGCGTCTCGACCCGGTTCAGGGTCCATTTCACATGCATCGGCTTTGGCAAAAGGTCAGGGCCGAGGGAGATCACCTCGAATCCGGCCTCGCTGCCCTCGCCGACCACACCCTCAAACAGGGGGCGGATGCCGATCACCGGCGTCGCGGGGCGGACAGGAATCGTCAGCTCACGCTCAACCGGGCGAGCAGCGCCATCCATCAGCCGTGTAACGAACGTCGCTTGCATCGGCTTGCCCTCCGCGACGGCAGAAGGCAGAGACACCACAAGCGAGGCCGCTCCTGCCGCGTCGGTCTTTTCCCCGCCAAAGTACGAGCGCTGCGGGTTGGACTGCGCATCATAGCGGCCAAAGCGGTAGCCGGGCCAGCCCTCGACCGTGTCGCTGGCGCTGAGGCGCAGATCGCCGTCGATGGTCAAGCCGCTGCCTGGCGCGCCGAACAGGTATCGGGCCGAGATATCGAGCTGCGCCGCCTCTCCGGGCATCAACGCATCGGCATTGGCAACGCTTTGGCTGAAATCGATCCGTTCGGGCAGGAAATCCTCGACAAGGATCTGCCGCGTGGCCAGCGCAGGGCCCTTGGGATCGCTCTTGAGGTCCAACCGCCAGGTGCCGCGAGGAGCCGACTGACCGATCGGTAGAGACAACACATGTCCTCCGGTCTCTCCCGCTGCCGAGACATGACGGCTGTACTCCACCCCATCAGGGCGGTGCAGGATCGCAGTGAGGGGCAGGCCTTCGATCGCCTGGACGCGGCTGTCACGGGTCAGGGCCGTCACATGGATCACCTCCCCGGCCCGGTAAGCGCCGCGATCCGTGGTAAGAAAGACATCCACCGGACCCGGCGCGGGTCGCCCTTCGACCCCTCGATCCGATAGGTCAAACGCCGCACCCCTAAGTGATAGAAAGGAAAAATCCATATCACCCTGTCTTGCCATGACCATTGCAGGCATCGCAGCACCCCGCCCGCGCGACAGGCCCGGCGCAAAGCGGACATAGCCCGTCGCATCGGTTTCAGCGCGCGCCAGCACGGCATTCGCGTTGGAAACAAGCGTTACTTCGACCCCGGCACGGGGCTTTGCGTCCGTCAACCCCTGCACCTGTACATGCAGCCCGTCGACACCCGCCATGGTGCTCAGACCAAGATCCGTCAGCACGAACCACTGGGTCGCACCGGGGTCATCATAGGGGTCAGCCCCCGGAACACGGGCCGTCAGTGCATAGACCCCTACCGGTCGGTCAGCCAAAACCTCAGCCAGGGGAATTCGGGTGGTCATGTCGCGGTTCAAATCATTCTGGACGCGAGCGGTTCCGGTCCAGACTTCCTCTCCGATGTCGGAGGAGAAATACTCATCCTGCCAGTGGGACAGGGGGCGACCGAAATATCCCTCCTGCAGGGTGCGCAGCAGGTTTCGGTCGCTGACCCGCCGCAGTTGCAGGCTGATGTCGCTGATATTGACCGTTTCAACAGGCAAGGCGATCTGATCAGATTTCGCAAGCACATAGGCGCGGCCCGGAAAACGCACGGCAGGGGCGCGGTCTCGCACGTAGTGGGTCAGCTCCACCTCGCGGATCAAAGCCTCACCGCTGCCAGCGGGCAGGCCGCGCCGCAAAGTGAAGCGATACCGTTTGCCGTGTTCCACGCCATCGAGACACAGCCGACGACCACTGGCCTCAACCGCAAGGCCAGCATCCATGCCCTTGATGAAATCGCCATAATTCACACCGCTGCGCTGCAGATCCTCGGAAAACTCCACGCAGATCCGGGGGGCGGCACTGTCGTTTTCAACGGTACTGCCCGAAACGCGAAAGCCGTATTTTCCAATCGCCTCGTCCAGCAGTGCCGCCGCTTCAGGGCGCGGCGCGAGATCCTGCGCAAGGCGCAAAGCAGGCAGCATATCACGCCCCCGGCCAAGGCTCTCGAGGGCGCGGGCGGCGAGCAGCATCGCTTCTGCCTGCTGCGGCTGCGGTCTGGCGCGCAGGTAACCGTTTATCGCCGCGGACAAGGCCGCTTCACGCCGGGATTGCTTATTCTGGTTGCCCTGCTCCGCGATTCGCAGCCAGAGCGTGGAGATCTCGTTCCACAAGACGGGATCGTCCGAAATCGCAACCGCTGCACTAAGCCAGCCAAGCGCGTTCTGTACATTGCCGCCGCGCGCCTGCATCCGCCCGGTGCGGATCATCTCGTCAAGGCTGGCGCCGTAGGCCGGGTAGCGCAGACCGATGTCGCCTGCCTGCCGGAGCGCGGCCTCAAAATCCCGAGGGCGCAGGAACGGCGCCGCATCTGCGCGCTGACGGGCAGCCGATTGGAAAGCCGCCGTCACCGGCACTTTCACGGCAGAGAGTGCGCCACTGTAGGGCGTTGGCTCATTCATCTGCGATTTCGGGAAACAGGCATTGGCCTTGCTGTTGAAGGAGAACCCGGCGCAATTGACGTCAGCGCTGCAGGCCTTGACGCAGGACCTTAGGTCCGTGTCGAAAAGAGCCTGCAGATCAGAGCCGTAGTAATCGGTGTCCGCAAACGACTGGTACCGCACCTGCGGCAGAACCTGATCTGGCGCGGACTGCGCATGAGCCACCGAAATCCACAATAGCGAAACAAAAACGGCAATAAATCGAACCAGCATGGCACCCTCCAAATAATGTCAGGCTGACATGCGTTTAACGCCATAGCAAGGTTTCCCGTCGTAACACGAAAGTCGGGCACGTGTGTCTCATTTGAGTAAGGCCAGGCGCAGTGTGTCTGTAGATTGAGGTTGGAGCACGCAGGGATGAACCTTGCCGAAAAACTCGCTGAGGAACGCCGGGCGCGCCTGGCGGCAGAGCGGCTGCTTGAACTCAAGCAGGCCGAGCTGACCGCTGCGAACCGGAAACTCGGTCGGCATGCGCTCGCCCTCACCCGTCAGATCGGCGAAACCCAGGCCGAAGTGGCCAAGACCCGCGACGAGAATGCGAAGGTCAAATCAGACCTCAGCATGGCCAACGAGAAAATTGAACAGGCCGAACGCCGCCTGTGGCATTCGATCCAGGCCTTTCAGGACGGCTTTGCCTTCTTCGACAGCGACAGCCGGTTGATTGGCGCAAATACAGCCTACCTCAACATCTTTGATGGGCTGGAAGAGATCAGCCCCGGTGTTTCCTATGTTCGCATCCTGCAGATCCTGACCGATGAGGGGCTCGTCAACACCGGCGACATGCATCCTTCCGACTGGCGCGGGATGATGACCGACCGCTGGATGTCCCTGAAACCCGAACCCATCGTGATCCAGATGTGGGACGACCGTTTCCTGCGGCTCATCGACCAGCGTGGTCAGGGCGGGGACGTCGTGAGCCTTGCGCTCGATATCACCTCATCGGTCCGCTACGAAGAAGAGCTGCGCGCCGCCCGCGAGCGCGCCGAGAGCGCAAACCGCGCCAAATCGGCCTTCCTTGCCAACATGTCCCATGAGATCCGCACCCCCATGAACGGTGTGATCGGCATGGCAGAGCTGCTGAGCGACACCGAGCTGTCCGAAGAACAGCGCCTCTACGCCAATACGATCAAGAACTCGGGCGAAGCGCTGCTCGTGATCATCAATGACGTGCTGGACTATTCCAAGATCGAAGCGGACAAGCTGGCGCTGCACCCCGAGCCCTTTGATCTGGAGCGCAGCATCCATGAGGTTGTGATGCTGCTCCAGCCCACGGCGCGGGACAAGGGGCTGGCCTTGCTGGTCGACTACGACATCTTCCTGCCGACACGCTTTGTGGCGGACCCCGGGCGCATCCGGCAGGTTCTGACAAACCTCGTCGGCAATGCGGTCAAATTCACCAAGGAAGGCCACGTTACGATCCGCATCACTGGCCTCGTGGAACCCGAAGGCAACCGTTGCTCGGTTCATGTGACCATCGAGGATACCGGGATCGGCATTCCAAAGGAAAAAATGGAACACATCTTCGGCGAGTTCAATCAGGTCGAAGACGAGCGCAATCGCAAATTTGAAGGCACCGGTCTTGGCTTGGCCATCTCCAAGCGCCTGATCGATTTGATGGGTGGTGAAATCTGGGTCGAAAGCGAAGAGGGCCAAGGATCCTGTTTCGGCTTTCGCCTTCCCATGCCGACGCCCCAGGGCGCCCTTTCCGACATCCCCGAGGTGCCCGCAAGTCTGAAAAAAGTGCTGCTGGTGGACGATATCCCGCTCAATTGCGAAATCATGCAGCGCCACCTGATGCTGCGCGGAATTGACGTCACATCTGCCCAGAGCATCGGCACGGCGATCGACGCCATGACACCGGATATCGATCTGGTCATCTGCGAGCACAACCTGCCCGGCGGCGGTGGGGTTAAACTGGCACGGACCCTCCATGAAGGAGAATGGCGGGACGTCCCCTTCCTTCTGCTCAGCTCGAACCCGCACACGGTTCAGGATGCAGATGTCGAAGAGTTGAGCTTCCACATCCTGCAAAAGCCAACCCCCAGAGATGAGCTCTTCGAGAAACTGGCCGAGATCGGAACACGTCCGGTTGCATCATCCGAACCGGCACCGGACGCGCATGTGCCTGAAGAGCCGGAGCCGCTGACGCTGGAAGAAGCCTATGCCGCCGACAATGCGAAAGAGGCTGCCCCCAATGCTGTGCTCACACCTGCCGCACCCGTTGAGACCGGAGCAAGCGCCCCCCGCCTGATGAGGGTCCTGGCGGCAGAAGACAACAAGACCAACCAGCTCGTATTCCGCAAGATGGTCAAGAACACCAACATTGACCTGCAATTTGCCAACAACGGTGTCGAGGCGGTGGCCGCCTATCAAAGCTTCGAGCCCGATCTGATCTTCATGGATATTTCCATGCCGGTGATGGACGGCAAACAGGCCACCGCAGAAATCCGCCGGATCGAAGAGGGCACCGGGCGCCACGTGCCGATCGTGGCCCTGACCGCCCATGCCATGACAGGCGACTCCGAGGGGATCCTGGCGGCCGGCCTTGATCACTATCTGACCAAACCCCTTCGCAAGGCGCTCATCCTCGAAAGGATCGAGGAATATGTGCCCGATGATGCACAGTCGATCGACATTTCCCCGGCCGCCTGAATTCGATCAGGCGCCCCGCAAAAAGACCGGCTTGTCCGGTTCCGACAGCTCCGGCTGATGAACGTAGCCACCCGTATCGAACTCTTTCAACGCCTCCGCGTCATTCAGCCGGTGCTGGATGATGTATCGCGCCATCGCACCGCGTGCGCGTTTGGCATAAAAACTGACAACCTTGGGCGTACCATTTTTCATCTCCATGAACACCGGTGTGATCACTTTCGGCTTCAGCGCCTTCAGGTCCACGGCGCCAAAATACTCCTGGCTGGCGCAGTTCACCAGAATGTCGCTGCCCGTCGCTTCGGCCTGGGCGTTCAGTGCCTCGGCGATCTGGCTGCCCCAGTACTCATAAAGGTTCTTGCCGCGTTCGTTCTTAAGGCGCGAGCCCATCTCCAGCCGGTAAGGCTGCATCCCGTCCAGCGGTCGCAGCACACCGTATAGCCCGGACAGGATGCGAAAATGATCCTGCGCCCAGGCCATTTCTTCAGCATCGAGCGACGCGGCCTCAAGCCCCTGGTAGGTATCCCCGGCAAAAGCCAGCGTCGCCGGGCGCAACGCCCCGGGCGCGGGGTTTTCCTCGAAGGTGCGGAACCGGTCATAGTTCAGCTTGGCCAGATCCTCGCTGATATGCATCAGCTTCATCAACTCGGCCACCGACAGCTCCCGCGCGGTGCTGTTCAGGCGCACCGCGTCCTCCTGGAACACGGGCGCCGTCATCTCCATGTCGCGCTCGGCCCAGTTCAGTTTCTTTGCAGGGGAAACCACTACCAGCATCTGTCATCCTCGCTCTGTTCTTGATGGGACTTAGCCCGCGCCGCGCAGGACGTCCAGAAACGCCGCGGCAAAACGTTCCGCGCGGCGCTCCCCCAAGAGCCGTTCCAGCCCCGCCGCGTCTTCGGGACGCAGCTGCGCCACCTTCGCCAAGAGAGACGCCGAACAGCTGAGCGGTTTCAGCGTGCCACAGTCTCCGCGCGCAAGCTGGCCCTGTGCCTCCAACAAAGCATCATAGAGCGATCCCGCCCCGTCCCGCGCCGCCAGCTTCCTGCGCTGCGGGTGCAACTGCTCCACCGCGCCGGTGATCACGCTGAGGAACGCATCGCCATAGCGCTCCAGCTTCTTGGCGCCGACGCCGCTGATCCGCGCCAATTGATCCAGGCTCTCGGGGCGCTGCTCGGCCATCTCGATCAGGGTCCGGTCGGGGAAGATCACATAGGCGGGCACCTTCTGCGCCTCGGCCAGGGCGCGGCGTTTCGCCTTCAAGGCCGACAGCAGTGGTGCATCCTCTTCCGAGACCAGCGCCTTGACCGCCGGGCGGCGATCAGCGGATTTGATCGTGTCCTTGCGAAGCTCGATCCCGGCCTCGCCGCGCAGCACCGGCAAGGCCGCCTCGGTCATGCGCAGGGCGCCGTGACGTTCGGGGTCCGGGCGCACCAGATCGTGCCCCATCATCTGCCGGAACACCGCCTGCCATTGGCCTTTGCCGTATTCCTTACCGCAGCCAAAGACCGAAAGTTCATCATGACGCTTGGCCCGCACCCGGTCGGTTTCGGTGCCGCGCAGAATGTCGATCAGATGCCCAGATCCGTAGGTTTCATTGGTGCGCAGGATTGCAGACAGCGCCTTGCGCACCGCCGTGGTGCCGTCAAAGACCTCCACCGGGGTGTCACAGAGATCGCAATTGCCGCAAGGCGCAGCCTCTTCCCCAAAATAGGCAAGCAGAGTCTGACGGCGGCATTTCAGCGCCTCGGCCAGCCCCAGAAGGGCATTCAGGCGCGCGTGATCTGCGGCGCGGCGTTCCGGCGGCGCCATGCCCTCGTCGATCTGGCTGCGGCGCAGGCGGATATCCTCGGGGCCGAACAGGGTGAGCGTTTCCGCCGGTGCCCCATCGCGGCCCGCGCGGCCAATCTCCTGATAGTAGGATTCGATGCTTTTGGGCAGATCCGCATGGGCGACCCAACGGATGTCAGGCTTGTCGATCCCCATGCCAAAGGCCACGGTCGCCACCACGATGAGCCCATCCTCGCGCGCGAACCGCGTCTCAACAATGCGCCGGTCCTCGGCCTCCATCCCGCCGTGATAGTGACAGGCCACATGGCCCGCATCGCGCAGGGCGGCGGCAATCGCCTCGGTCTTGGCGCGGGTGCCGCAGTAGACAATGCCCGACTGCCCCTTTCGCGCAGCTGCAAACTCAAGGATCTGGCGGCGCGGCCCGTCCTTGGCGCCAAAAGCAAGATGGATGTTCGGCCGGTCAAAGCCGCGCAGGAAGGCGCGCGGCGCCTCGCCATCGAACAGCTTTTGAACGATCTCTTCCTGGGTTTCCTGATCCGCCGTTGCGGTAAAAGCCGCCAGCGGCACGCCCAGCGCGCGGCGCAGCTCGCCGATGCGCAGGTAGTCGGGGCGGAAATCATGGCCCCACTGGCTGACGCAATGGGCTTCGTCCACGGCGATCAGCGACACACCGATGCGCCGCAGCATGCCCATGGCCGCCCCCGACGCCAGACGTTCCGGCGCCATGTAAAGCAGCTTGAGCCGCCCTGCCTCGATCGCCTGCCAAACGGCTTCGGTCTCTTCCTCGGTATTGCCCGAGGTGAGCGCACCGGCAACGACGCCCGCCTCCTGCAAAGCGCGCACCTGATCGCGCATCAGGGCAATCAGCGGCGAGATCACCACCGTGATGCCGTCGCGCAGCAGTGCAGGAAGCTGATAGCACAGGGATTTCCCGCCCCCGGTCGGCATGATCGCCAGAACGTTCTCGCCACCCGTGACCGCATCGACGATCTCTTCCTGGCCGGGGCGGAAGGCATCAAAGCCAAAGATGTCGCGCAGCAGCGGGGTCGCCGGGGACAGATCTGTCGTCTGCGTCATCAATGGGAGGGCCTTATCGGAGTGTCTGCTCGGGTTTGGGCACACAATCCCACAGGACGAATCGGGCGGCAAGAGGCGCTTTCGCTCGATTCTTGGCGCAGCCTTGCCCCCAAGGACAGGGCTCGTCCATGGGGGCGGATGGGCGCTGCCCGACCTAACGGTCGAGCAAGGATTTAGTGGAACAAATACTTGTTGTTTTCCAGAATGATCCGCAGGATCATAATACCCAGCAAGACCGCCAGCGGCGTCAGGTCGATACCACCCAAATCTGGCAGAATTCGGCGGATCCGACCATATAGCGGCTCAAGAATACGATTGAGGCCATACCAGATCTGCGCCACAAACTGCTGCTGAAGATTGAGAACTTGAAAGTTGATCAGCCAGCTCATGATCACATGGGCGATAACGAAGAACCAGACCACGTCCAAGAGTAGCTTCAAGATATCGTAAAGCGAGGTCATTCGTTTTTCCTTCTTCCAACAGCCAACAGGTAAGCAGACATGGCCCGATGCGCAAGCCTTCCGCGAGGTTGCGGTTGACGGGCGGTAAATGGGTGGCATGACGGGCACGCAACAGCCGGAGTGCCCGCCCCATGTTCCCAATCGTGCGCCTTTTGAAGGATCTTTATGTCGCCAGCCGCATGGAGCCGCTGCCGCTGACGGCAGTACACCGCTCCAGCCATATCTGCTGGCCCTGGGATCTGGATATCTGGCTGGAGCTGAACAACGGCCGCGCCATGACCCTTTATGATCTGGGGCGCACCATGCTGGCGCAGCGCGTGGGGCTGATCGGCGCCCTGCGGGCGAACCGTTGGGGGATGACGGTTGCGGGCACCTCGGTCCGGTTTCGCCGCCGCATCCGGGGCTTTGAACGTTTCGAGATGCGCAGCCGCGCGGTGGCCTGGGATGACAGGTTCATCTACCTGGAACAATCCATGTGGAAATCCAACGGTGACTGCGCCAGCCATGTGATGCTGCGCACCGCGGTGACGGATGCAAACGGAATTGTCCCTCCGGCGAAGGTCCTCGCAGCGATCGGCAAAGAGGATGCAGAAAGCCCCGCAATGCCCGATTGGATCAAGGCCTGGTGTCAGGCGGATGCCACACGGCCCTGGCCACCGATGGCTGACGCGCAGGAGGGGCTTGCCTAGCACCGTCCACGCCTGTCTTATCGGCAGCAACAAACGTCAGGGGGACGGGCAAGATGGCCGAGATTTCACAACGCAAGCGGATCTGGGGATGGTGGTTCTTTGACTGGGCCAGCCAGCCCTATCACACGCTGCTGGTCACCTTTGTTTTTGGTCCCTTCTTTGCCGCCGTCGCCGCCGATTACTTTCTGGGGCAAGGTCTGAGCGAGGCCGCCGCCGAAGCCGAGGCCCAGACGGTCTGGTCCATCGGCATGACCGTAACGGGGCTATTCATCGGCTTTGGCGCGCCATTTCTGGGGGCACTGGCGGATATATCGGGGCGCAAGATGCCCTGGATCATGGTTTTCTCGATCATGTACCTGATTGGCGCCTGGGGGCTATGGTACATGGATCCCGCAGGCAGCAACCTGTGGTGGATGCTGATGAGTTTCGGGTTCGGCTTCATAGGCGCGGAATTCGCACTGATCTTTGTCAACGCCCAGCTGCCCTCGCTCGGCAGCAAGGAGGAGGTCGGCGCAATATCGGGATCCGGCTTTGCCTTTGGGTACCTGGGCGGGGTGATCGCGCTTTTCATCATGCTCCTTTTGTTCGTGGAGCAGGGCAACGGCAAGACGCTGATCGGGCTGGATCCAGTCCTGGGCCTTGATGCGCAGGCACGGGAAGGCACCCGCGCCGTCGGTCCGATGACCGCCATCTGGTTTGCCGTGTTCATGGTGCCGTATTTCCTGTGGGTGCACGATGACCGTGCGACCGGCCAACGCGGCACGATGCGTCAGGCCGCAAGGATGGTCGTCGATCTCGTTTCAGGGCTACGCCACCGCGGCAGTCTGACCAGCTACCTGATCTCCTCCATGCTGTATCGGGATGCGCTGAACGGGCTCTACGCCTTTGGCGGTGTCTACGCGAGCCTAGTTCTGGACTGGTCGATCACCTCCATCGGCATCTTTGGAATTATCGCTGCGATCTCGGCCACCCTGTTCAGCTGGCTGGGCGGCAAGGCAGACACACGCCATGGTCCCAAACCTGTGATCATCGTCGCCATTCTGGTACTCACTCTGGTCTGCGTCACCGTCGTCTCCATGTCGCGTGAACAGTTCTTTGGCATGCCTCTGCCTGACGGCTCCACCCTGCCGGATGCCGTTTTCTTTGGCTGCGGCGTGCTGATCGGCGGTTTCGGCGGAATCCTGCAGGCTGCCAGCCGCAGCCTGATGGTGCGCCATACGGACCTGGCCAAAGCCACGGAAAGCTTTGGTCTTTATGGGCTTTCCGGTCGCGCCACGGCCTTCCTTGCACCCGCCCTGATCGGCCTGGCCACCACAATCACCGGCAGCGCGCGCCTAGGCATCACTCCCGTTATCGGTCTCTTTGTATTAGGCTTGATTCTGCTGAAGTGGGTGAACGCTGAGGGAGACCAGAAATGAGACTGCTGATTGCGACGCTTTTCGCTCTGTCGGGGCTTGTTGGCCCTGCACTGGCCGAGACGCCCGCAAAACAGCTTTTCGGCGCAAAGGCAACCGGCTCACAGCAGCGCCCTGCCCCACTGGGATCCTATGCCAAAGGCTGCGTTGCGGGAGCCGTCGAGCTACCGGAAACCGGTCCCACCTGGCAGGCCATGCGTCTGTCGCGCAACCGTAACTGGGGGCACCCTGAAACCATCGACTACATCCGCGATCTGAGCCGGTTTGCCGCCACGCTGCAGGGGTGGAAGGGACTTTACATCGGCGACATAAGCCAGCCCCGTGGCGGACCGATGCTGTCGGGGCATCGCAGCCACCAGATCGGCCTTGATATCGATATCTGGATGCTGCCGCCCGATCGTCTGACCCTCAGCCGCGCCCAGCGCGAGGAAATCTCCTCGATATCCCTGCGCCGCGCCAAGGGTGCCTATGTGAACGGCAGCTGGAGCCGTCAACATCATGACCTGCTGAAAGCCGCCGCAAGCGATCCGCGCGTTGCTCGCATCTTTGTCTTTCCGGGGGCCAAGGTGCAGATGTGCAAAGACGCCAAGGGCGACCGGCGCTGGCTGCGCAAGATCCGCCCCTGGTGGGGGCATCACTATCATTTCCACGTCCGGCTGAACTGTCCGCGAGGCGCCCGTGGCTGCGTGGATCAGGATCCGCCGCCACGCGGGGACGGCTGCGCAGATGCCCAGAAATGGGTCAATGACATCCTGAACCCGCCCCCGCCCAAGCCGCGCGACCCCAATGCGCCCAAACCCAAGCCGCGCCGCGACTACACGCTCAAGGATCTTCCCCGGCAATGCGCCGCCGTACTTCAATCCGACTGACCCTTTTCATTCTTCCCGCACTTGCCTTGGCGATTGCCGCCTATGCCGGTACGCATGCGGGACAGTCAAAAGGGCATGCACGGTTTCTGTCGGCCTTCACGTGGACACCGCCAGCTGCACAGGCGGCCCCTTGGTTCGGCGGATTTTCCGGGATCGAAATGCTGGACGAGGGTCGCAAGATTGTCGTGCTCAGCGACCGAGCAACTCTGGTGTTCGCAACACTGGAGCGCAGCGGTGGTCTCATTTCCGGAGCAAACATCACCAAAGCCCGCGCGCTCAGGTCCTCAACCGGTAAGATCATCAAAGGGCCAGTCATGGACAGCGAAGGGCTTGTTCATGCGCCGGACGGGCGTCTCTTCATTTCATACGAAGGCGTCTCACGAATTGCTCAACACCAATTGGGCAAAACCCCTGCCAGGGTCCTGCCCCGCCCCGCAGCATTTCGTCAGCTGCCCTTCAACAAATCTCTCGAAGCTCTGGCAATGGATCCGGACGGGCGTCTCTACACCATGCCAGAGAATGCTCCGGACGAGAACGGCAACATTCCGGTCTGGCGCTGGGACGGCCAGCGCTGGAGCACCGCCTTCAGCCTGCCCCGACGCAACGGCTTTATGCCAGTGGGTGCTGATTTTGGCCCGGACGGGCGCCTTTATGTTCTTGAGCGGCGGTTCCTGCTCCTCGGTTTCCAAAGCCGACTGCGCCGCTGGGATGTCACCAAAGACGGCCCCCGGAACGAAATGATACTCTTGCGGACAGCGTTGGGAACCCATGACAACCTCGAAGGAGTGTCCGTGTGGCGTGACCCGGCCGGACACTTGCGGGCGACCATGATTTCCGACGACAATTTCAGGTCCCTGCAGCGCACGGAACTGGTGGAGTACAGTCTTCCCGACTGATCGGTTCGATTGAACCAGAGCGCCCGCAGCGTGCTCCAGCACGCTGCCCGGCCCAACGGCCGATGGGTCATCTTCGATGGCCCGTTCGGTGGGCGGGAGGGCTGCCCTGTCTGCCACACAAGACCTTGCCAAGTTCAATAAAACGGACTAACTGGCCCGATCCTCGGCGCAACCACGTCGCGCCAAGCCTCAAACAAGTCTCCGCTACCTTGTCAAAACGGACCAGATACATGACACGATCCCATATCCCCGGCATTCTTGCCATGGCTGCCGTCGTGGTGGCCTCCAACATCCTGGTGCAATTCCTGTTCGGCCAGTGGCTGACCTGGGGCGCCTTCACCTATCCCATCGCCTTTCTCGTCACCGATGTGATGAACCGTGTTTACGGTGAAGGCCCGGCACGCCGTGTTGTCTTTGCCGGTTTTATCGTGGGCGTGATCTGCTCGCTCATCGGCACCCAGATCATGGGCGAATTCGGCCCGCTCGTGACCCTGCGCATCGCTATCGGTTCTGGCCTTGCCTTCCTGACTGCTCAGCTTCTGGATATTTCCGTGTTCTCCGCACTGCGGACCGGCAAATGGTGGCGCGCACCGCTCGCCTCGACCCTGGTCGGCTCCAGCGTCGATACCGCGCTGTTCTTTACCATCGCCTTTTCCGGGGCGCTGTCCTGGATCGAGCCCGCAAACGATGTCTCCTGGGCCGGTGAGATGCTGCCAATCCTCGGCGCAGGCCCGGTTGCCCCGCTCTGGGTTTCTCTGGCGGTTGCGGACTGGATGGTGAAACTGTCGCTTGCCCTCGTGGCGCTGGTTCCCTTCCGGCTCATCGTCAACCGGCTGACCGCCCAGAACAGCTGACCGGCAGGTCAGCCCTCGTGCTCAGAAATGCAACAGCTTCGGCCTCCGATTTTCGGGGGCCGTTCTTTTTTGTTTGGCAGATCGGAAAAACCGTGCAACGCTCAAGTGAGCGGAAACAGAAATGTAAAGGAGGTGATCCAGTGTCAAGAAAGGTATTGGAGCAAGGTGTTGGAACAACCGGAGGGTCCGCCTGCTGAGGCAGCCCTTTGCTGTGTGGTCCCCGCGGCTGATTTGCCTTGCGCAGATCTAACCGACCCGACCTCCTGAAAACTTTCGAAGGGCCGTCCCGCGTGGGGCGGCCCTTTTACCTTGCCGCTTCCCGCTGTAGGCTCCGCCCCAAGATGATACGGATCACTGACGATATCACCCTGCAGGACTGGGAAATCACCGAAAGCTTTGTCCGCGCCTCGGGGCCGGGCGGGCAGAATGTGAACAAGGTCGCCACCGCGGTCGAGTTGCGGTTCGAGGCCGCGCGCTCCCCGTCCCTGACACCGGCGGTCAAGGCCCGCCTGAAACGGCTGGCGGGTCGGCGATGGACCAAGGAGGGCGCCATCATCCTGCAGTGCGACGAAACCCGCTCGCAGCAGCGCAACCGCGATATCGCCAGCGATCGTCTTGCCGATCTTGTGCGCAAGGCGCTGGTCGTACCGAAACACAGGATCGCGACAAAACCCACGCATGGATCGGTGCGCCGCCGCCTTGAGGCCAAAAAGCAGCGCAGCCAGATCAAGGCCGGACGCGGCAAGGTCGATCCCGAGTAACGGGTGGGGCCGACATGATCAGAGATTGCACCTGCCGGGATCGCTGCTAAAGCTATCAAAAAGAGATTAGATCAATACGGAGAACGACTTATGCGGCTTGCAGGGAAAACGGCGATTGTAACCGGGGGCGCCTCGGGATTTGGGGCCGGGATTGTCGAAAAGTTCCTCGCCGAAGGCGCGCGGGTGATGATTGCGGATATCAACGCGGATGCTGCCGCCGCCCTGGCCGAGAAAAAAGGCAGCGCCGCCATCGCGCAGGCCGTCGATGTCTCCGACGGCGCATCGGTCAACACAATGGCCGAGGCCGCGCTCACCGCCTTTGGACATGTGGACATCCTGATCAACAATGCCGGCGTGACCCACCTGCCCACCCCGCTGGATCAGGTCAGCGAGGAAGACTTCGACCGTGTCTTCAACGTCAACATGAAGTCCGTCTACCTCACCGCCCGCGCCCTGGTGCCGCATATGAAGTCACGCAGCAGCGGCGCGATCCTCAACGTGGCCTCCACGGCCGGTGTTTCACCGCGCCCGAACCTCAACTGGTACAACGCCTCAAAAGGCTGGATGATCACCGCAACCCGCACCATGGCGGTCGAGCTGGCACCGGCTGGTGTGCGCGTCAACGCCATCAATCCGGTGGCAGGGGAAACTCCGCTTCTGAAGTCCTTCATGGGCGAAGACACCCCCGAGGTACGGGCCAAGTTCCTCTCGACCATTCCGCTGGGACGGTTTTCCACCCCCGATGACATGGGCAACGCCGCCTGCTTCCTCTGCTCGGATGAGGCCTCGATGATCACCGGGGTCGCCATGGAGGTTGATGGCGGTCGCTGTATCTGACAGAGCCCGCTTACCGACCGGTAGAAGCCCTTTTCAGGAGGATCGCCATGCGCCCTGGCCCCCGCAATCTGATCACCGACGTTCCCGGCGTTCTTGTCGGGAATGCGCAGGATGACGCCTTGAAGTCCGGCGCAACGGTGTTAACCGCTGACAGTCCGTTTACCGCCTCGGTCCATGTGATGGGCGGCGCGCCGGGGACGCGTGAAACCGATTTGCTGGCACCGGACAAATCGGTCGCCCAGATTGACGCGCTGGTTCTGTCGGGCGGTTCGGCCTTTGGTCTTGATGCCTGTTCGGGCGTCGTTGATGCGCTGCGGGCCGCTGGTCGCGGGTTCCGCCTCGGGCCTGCAATCATCCCACTGGTGCCCGGCGCTATCATTTTCGATCTGCTGAATGGCGGCGACAAGGACTGGCAGGAAAACCCATATCGCGCCCTCGGCCGCGCAGCCTTTGAGGCTGCGGGCATGGATTTCGACATCGGCACGGCTGGCGCCGGCACCGGCGCGCTGACGGCAATGGTGAAAGGCGGGCTTGGCTCAGCCTCCTTCGTACTTGAAAGCGGCATCACGGTCGGCGCGCTTGTTGCGGCCAACCCGATGGGCGCTGTCACCACGCCTGGTGATCGGCACTTCTGGGCCGCGCCGTTTGAGGTGGACGGCGAATTCGGCGGACTGGGACCGGATCCGCGCGGCGGACTGGGCCAGGCCGAGACAAGCCGCAAGGTGCAGGCCATGCGCCAGCAGGCCGAGGGACTGCCCCTGCCGGATGAACGCGGCAACACCACCATCGCCATTGTTGCGACCGACGCGGACCTGACCAAGGCGCAATGCCAGCGCCTGGCCACGGCAGCCCATGACGGCATCGGCCGCGCCACCCTGCCCGCCCATGCACCGGGCGACGGGGACCTTGTTTTTGCTGCTAGTACCGGAACCCGCGCCTTGACCGCGCCAGAAGCGGAACTGGGCCAGATCGGACATGCTGCGGCGCTGTGCCTCAGCCGTGCGATTGCCCGTGCAGTTTACGAGGCAAGGCCCGCCTCCGAGGACCTGTTGCCCTGTTGGAATGCCACGTAAGTGCCGCCACAGGATCAGCAAAACCCTGCAGATTTCCCCTGGCGCGTCAAAACGTCCATTGACTATCACCGCCAATGCACTCGTATTCCGGGTAGCCAACTCAAACTGGAGCAAGCATATGAAACGTCTGATGTCCGCTGCCTTTATTGGCCTCCTGGCCGCACCTGCCTTTGCCGAAGGCGATGCCGCCAAGGGTGAAAAAGGCTTCAACAAGTGCAAATCCTGCCACATGGTCGTCTCGGACAGCGGCGAAACTATCGTCAAGGGCGGCAAGACGGGCCCGAATCTTTGGGGCGTGGTGGGTCGCACTGCCGGCACGGCAGAAGGCTTCAAATACGGCAGCGACCTGGCCGCAGCCGGTGAAGCGGGCCTGGTCTGGGACGAAGAGAACTTTGTGGCCTTCACCCAGGATCCCCGTGCATACCTGCGCGAATACCTGGACGACAGCAAGGCCAAGTCGAAGATGTCCTTCAAGCTGAAAAACGGTGGCGAGGACATCTATGCCTTCTTGGCCCAGCATGGACCTGCCGCCTCGGAGTAGTCCTCAAGGCACAAAATTTCGGCACAGCAGGCCGCGGCCCCCGGGGCGCGGCCTTTCGCGTAATTGCTCCTGATCCTAATTGCGACTAGCAAATTGAAGAGACGCTGACCGAACCTGTTCCAGCGACCGCATTTTGGGGATTGAAACGGATTTGAACCACAGATGACGCATCCGATCCCGGCCTGGGTGAACGGCGAACTGATACCCGTGGACAAGCTGGCCGCTCATGAAGAGGGGCTGAAACACAAGGCCGTTTCGGTGTTTGTGGTGAAAGGGACCGAGATCCTGTTGCAGCGCCGCGCCATGGGCAAGTATCACACGCCGGGCCTGTGGGCGAATACCTGCTGCACCCACCCCATGTGGGACGAGGCCGCCTCTGCCTGTGCGGTGCGCCGCATGGAGGAGGAGCTTGGCATCACCGGGCTTTACCCTGAGTTTCGCCATCAGCTGGAATACCGGGCCGATGTCGGCCACAGCATGATCGAACATGAGGTTGTGGATGTGTTCCTGGCTCATGCCCACAGGCCCGTCAATCTTGCTCCGAACCCGGATGAGGTGATGGAAACGCGCTGGGTCGACTATCATGATCTGATCGCCGAAGTGCAGCGCCACCCGGAGCGCTTTACGCCCTGGCTTAAGATCTACCTGACAAACTACGCCGACATCATATTTGGCCCGGACCTGATCATCGCGGCCTCGGGCTGATCTGCGCGCCGCGGAAATTGCACGGCCGATCTTGCCCTTTCCTGCCCCGGCGTGCTTTTAACGGTCAGACGAAAGCTCGACGGGAGGCGCGGAATGACCATTCTAATTGCTGGTAGCGGTATTGCAGGGCTGACGCTGGGCCTGACATTGCACCAAATTGGTGTGCCCTTCCACATCTGCGAATCCGCGCCCGAGCTGAAACCGATGGGGGTTGGCATCAACCTTCAGCCCAATGCCGTGCGCGAACTGATGGACCTGGGGCTTTCGCAAGAGCTGGACAATATCGGAGTGCGCACGCGGCAGCTGGGCTTCTACACCAAGCTGGGCAAGACCATCTGGGAAGAGCCGCGCGGCCTTGAGGCGGGCTATGCCTGGCCGCAGTATTCCGTGCATCGCGGCGCCCTGCAGATGATGCTCTATGAAGCGCTGATTGCGCGCGCCGGGCCAGGGTGTATTTCTACTGGCGCCCGCGCGGCAGGGTTTGAAAACACCAAGGACGGTGCGACCCTTCTGCTGGCCGATGGCCGCCGTATGGACGGCAAACTGCTCATTGCGGCCGATGGCATCCACTCTGCCCTGCGCAAGCAGATGTATCCCAATGAGGGAGAACCGATCTGGAACGGCCGCATTCTGTGGCGCGCAACCACGCAAGGGCCGGTCTGGAACGGTGGCGGCGCCATGTGCATGATCGGTCACAACGCGCTGCGCATGGTGGCCTATCCGATCTCAGATCCGGATGAAAACGGCATCGCCACAATCAACTGGATCGCCGAGAAGAGTTTTGATCCCGACTCGGCCTGGAAAAAGGAAGACTGGAACCGCGCGGCTGACATCAATGATTTTATCGGCGATTTTGAGGACTGGCGGTTTGATTGGATAGACGTCCCCGGCCTCATTCGTGGAGCAGACGTGGTCTATGAGTACCCGATGGTGGACCGCGACCCCCTGGAGAAATGGACCGATGGCGCCGTGACCCTGATGGGGGATGCAGCCCATCCGACCTATCCGGTTGGCTCCAACGGCGCCAGCCAGGCCATTCTGGATGCCAGGCTTATCGGAGTGGCATTGCTGAACCGTGGCGTGAGTGGGGCGGCACTGGAAGCCTATGAGGCACAGGTGCGGCCGCTTACAACGAATGTTGGTCTTGCCAACCGTACTGCAGGCGGACCCGATGCGGTTTTGCAGATGATCGAAGATCTCTGTGCCGGCGACTTCAACACCATTGAGGACGTCGTTTCAAAGAAGAGCCTCGCAGAGCATGCCGCCAAATACAAATCCATCGCCGGCTTCAGCATTGAAGACCTGAACGCCCGCCCGCGCACAATCGCCGAAGGCGCGCGCGTTTCGTGATGCTCGGGGGGCTCCCGCCCCTTTGGTACATCATCACAGATGATGCACGTCGGGTTGGGCGTAGCGCTGCACGATGTGCAGCGCAGGAAGGGCTGCTGAGATGGCTTTCAGGGGCAGATCTGCCCTGAAAGCGCAATCTACAGTCTGATGATCAGAGCCGAGTCGCCTCAAGGGTAAACCACGCCGATGGCGTGGCCGCACATGCGGCCCTTGACCCGAATCGGCTCTATTGCCGTTGGCGGGACCGCGACGCGCGTCAGCGCGGCGCCAGGCCCAAGGCCACCAAGGGGCGTTGCCAAAGGCAAGGCACCTGCGGGCGCGGGAGCTCACCGCGTTTGGTGTCACGATCTGGACGCTATACTCCGATCACCGCTTGGACGGCACGTTGCCAGCGGGCATAAGCCGCTTCGCGCTGCGCCTCTTGCATGGCGGGAGTAAACCGCCGGTCGCGCGCCCAGGTCTCCGCAAACCCTTGCTGGTCGGGATATAGACCTGCCTTCATTCCCGCCAGCCATGCCGCGCCCAGTACCGTTGTTTCCTGCATCACCGGGCGATCCACCGGGGCGCCCAGAATGTCCGAGAGGCTTTGCATCGTCCAGTCACTGGCGCTCATCCCGCCATCAACACGCAAAGTGACGTTGCTTTCCACGTCCTCGGCTGCGGCGCCCTGCCAATCGGCCCGCATCGCTTCCCACAGGTCGCGGGTCTGATAGGCGACACTCTGCAGCGCGGCACGCGCGAACTCTGAAGGGCCCGAATTGCGGGTGAGACCAAACATGCCACCGCGACAGTCCGGCTCCCAATAGGGCGCGCCAAGGCCCGTGAAGGCCGGCACCAATATCACGTCCTGCCCCGGATCCGCCGAGGCCGCCAGCCCGCCGCTTTCCTGGGCGGAGCCGATGATACCAAGTCCGTCGCGCAACCACTGCACCGCAGCACCGGCGATAAAGATCGAACCCTCCAGCGCATAGGTCGGCTTGCCATCCAGTTGGTAGGCGATTGTGGTCAGCATCCGATTGCGGGATTCAACAGGCGTGTCCCCTGTATTGAGCAGCGCAAAACACCCCGTTCCATAGGTGGACTTCATCATGCCCGGCTCGAAACAGGCCTGACCGATGGTGGCTGCCTGCTGGTCTCCGGCCACGCCCAGAATCGGGATTTCCCCGCCGAAATGCGCAGTTTCAACCGTACCGAAGTCTGCTGCGCAGTCCTTGACCTCGGGCAGCATATCCATCGGCACATCCAGGATCTTGCAGATCTCGGCGCTCCAGCCGCCCTTGCGGATGTCAAACATCAGCGTGCGCGAGGCGTTGGTCGCATCCGTCACATGAGATGCACCGCCCGTCAGGCGCCAGATCAGGAAGCTGTCGATGGTGCCGAACATCAGCTTGCCATCAGCTGCCCGCGCGCGGGCCCCCGGCACTGTATCGAGGATCCATTTGACCTTGGTGCCCGAGAAATAGGGGTCCAGCAGCAGACCGCTGGTCTGGTGCACCAGATCGCTGTGACCGGCGGCACGCAGGTCCTCGCAGATGGCCGAGGTGCGGCGGTCCTGCCAGACGATGGCCTTGTGGATCGCCTGCCCGGTCTTTCGATCCCAGACAACGGTGGTTTCGCGCTGGTTGGTGATCCCGATCGCGGCGATCTGCGCGGCCGTCACGCCCTGCTGCGCGATCACCCGGCGGCAGACCTCCAGTGTCGAAGACCAGATCTCCTCGGGGTCGTGTTCCACCCAGCCCGCCTGCGGGAAATACTGCGGAAACTCCTGCTGGGCGCTGCCTGCGACCTGCATCTTGTCATCAAACAAGATCGCCCGTGTCGAGGTGGTGCCTTGGTCGATCGCCAGAATATAACTCATCTCCTGCCCTCTCTCCTGTCGTTCTGAGGGCAGACTTTAGACGCAAACCTGTTAGCGCGACCAGCCCCTACTAATCACTTAGTTGCGGAACCGGAATGTTGTCGATGAGCCGTACGTCGTCAAGCCAGACCGCCGCCAACAGTCGTGCTGGACAGGACGGCATCTGCAGGGGTGCCAGCGTATCGGCGCAGCGCAGGTCAAGATACTCGATCTCTCCAAAGCCTGCCGCAGTGAGGGCCGCACGCGCATCCGGTTCTATCTGGGCAAGGCTCTCTCCCGCCGCCAGCCGGGCGGCGCAGCCTGTCATGATCGGGTAAAGCTGGCCTGCCTTCTCAAGAGCCTCAGCCGACAGGCGCATATTGCGGGAGGACATGGCAAGGCCCGAGGCCTCACGCACGGTCGGGCAACCAACGACCTCGATCGGGATATCAAGGTCCCGCGCCATGCAGCGCACCACCATGAGCTGCTGAAAATCTTTCTCTCCGAAAAACGCCTTGTGCGCCCCGGTTTGAAGGAACAGCTTGGCCACCACCGTGGCAACCCCATCGAAATGGCCGGGACGAAAGGTGCCTTCCAGCACATCGGTGACCCCTTCGACCGAGACAGAGGTGGCATAGCCTTCAGGGTAAATCTGATCAGGGTCGGGCACATAGACCACGTCCACGCCGTAGGGCGCCAGTTTCTCGGCATCCGCCTGTTCGGTGCGAGGATATTTGGCCAGATCCTCGGCGCTATTGAACTGCCTCGGATTCACAAAGATGGTCACGATCACCCGGTCGCAGGCGGCTTTGGCCGCTTCCACCAGGGAGAGGTGACCGGCATGAAGGGCGCCCATGGTTGGAACGACGCCAACCACTTCTCCAGCGCGGATCCAGGTGGCGTGTTTTTCGCGCAGATCGGCCAGACGGCGCAGAATAGGAGCGGTCATGTCTCGGCTCAGTCCTTTTTCGGGGTGACGTCTGCAAAGACATGTTCGGGCGCCGGGAAGCTGCGCGCGCGCACCTCGGCGGCATAGGCTTCGATTGCGGTTTTGGCACTGGGGCCAAGATCGGCGTAGCGTTTGACGAATTTCGGCTTGAAGGCCGTGAACATGCCCAGCATGTCATCCACGACCAGCACCTGACCGTCGCAGCCTGCCGAAGCGCCGATGCCGATGGTTGGGATCGTGATGTCGGCGGTGATCCGGTCTGCCAGAGCCTGGGGCACCTTTTCCAGCACCACCGCAAAGGCGCCTGCCTCGGCCACAGCGCGGGCATCTGCGATCACCGCATCCGCCTGCGCATCGCGCCCCTGCACCTTGTAACCGCCCAGCGTGTTCACCGACTGTGGCGTGAGACCAATGTGGGCCATCACAGGTATGCCCCGTTTCACGAGGAAACGGATGGTCTCTGCCATCTCGACGCCGCCTTCCAGCTTGACCGCGCCAGCGCCGGTTTCCCGCATCAGCCGCGCGGCATTGCCAAAGGCCTGCTGTGGCCCCTCTTCGTAAGAGCCAAACGGCATGTCGATCACCATCAAGGCGCGCTTCAACCCACGCGCCACCGCCTGACCGTGCAGGATCATCATCTCCATGGTGACCCCAAGCGTCGAGGGCAGCCCGTGCAGCACCATGCCGACGCTGTCGCCCACCAGCACAAAGTCGCAGGTATCGTCCATCAGTGCCGCCATCGGCGTAGTATAGGCGGTCAGGCTGATGATCGGATCCTTGCCCTTCTGGGCACGGATGTCTTCGGCCGTGATGGCCTTTGTCTGGATGTTGGCGCTCATCTTTTTCCCATGTTTCGTTCGGGTTGCGCACGGCTATCATTTCGCAGTGACAGCATCCAGTGCGCGAAATGTCCCCTTGGCGGAGGTCTTGTGCTCTCTGCCGTTATTTCAGGGACTTACCCCCTTGATTACTTCCGCAAAAACGGGACAGAGTTGAGGAAAAGCTCGAACCGAAGGGCACCTTTCCAACTCAGGGAGTTTCAAAGTGACATTCAGATCCATCCTCTTCGCCGCCGGATCAGCCCTTGCGCTGAGCACCTCAGCCGCCTGGGCCAAAGACAGCATCACCGTCGGTCTGCAACTTGAGCCGCCGCATCTGGACCCGACCAGCGCCGCAGCCGGCGCCATCGACCAGGTGCTCTATTCCAATGTTTTCGAGGGTCTGACCCGTTTCATGGGCGATGGATCCGTTGTGCCAGGCCTCGCCAAAAGCTGGGAAATCTCCGATGACGGGCTGACATATACCTTCATGCTCAACGAAGGCGTCACCTTCCACGACGGCACGACCATGGACGCGGAGGACGTGAAGTTCAGCCTCGACCGCGCCCGCGCCGAGGACAGCACAAACGCGCAAAAGGCGCTGTTTGCCGATATCGACGATGTCACCGTGGTTGATCCGATGACGGTCAAGCTGACCCTCAGCAAGGCCAATGGCAATATGCTGTTCAACCTGGCCTGGGGCGATGCGGTGATCGTGGCGCCCGAAAGCATTGATGACATCAAGACGGCGCCCGTAGGCACCGGCGCCTTCAAGTTCGCAGGCTGGGTGCAGGGTGACCGAATCGATCTGGAAAAGAACGCTGACTACTGGGGCACACCTGCCAACCTGGAAAAGGCGACGTTTAAGTTCATCTCCGACCCCACCGCCGCCTTTGCCGCCGTGATGGCCGAGGATGTGGATGTCTTCTCGGGCTTCCCGGCACCGGAGAACCTGCCCCAGTTCGAAGCCGATCCGCGGTTCCAGGTGCTGGTGGGCTCGACCGAAGGGGAAACCATCCTCTCCACCAACAACAAGCAGGCGCCCTTTGACAATGTGAAAGTGCGCGAGGCGCTGGCCCATGCCATCGACCGCCAGGCGATCATCGATGGCGCCATGTTCGGCTACGGCACGCCGATTGGTACGCATTTTGCACCGCACAACCCAGCCTATGTGGATCTGACCGGCCAGTCCGCCTTTGATCCCGAAAAGGCCAAGGCGCTGCTGGCCGAGGCCGGTCTGCCGGACGGGTTCGAGACCACGCTGCACCTGCCGCCCCCGTCGTATGCGCGCCGCGGTGGCGAGATCATCGCGGCCCAGCTGGCGAACGTCGGCATCAAGGCCGAGATCATCAACGTGGAATGGGCACAGTGGCTGGAGACCGTGTTCCGGGGCAAGAATTTCGGCCTGACCATCGTCAGCCATACGGAGCCGATGGACATCGGCATCTATGCCCGCCCCGAATACTATTTCCAGTATGACAACGCCGCGTTCCAGCAGTTGATGACCGATCTCAACGGCACCACGGACCCGGACAAGCGGACCGCCATGCTGCAAGAGGCGCAAAAGATGATCGCTGATGACTATGTGAACGGCTACTTGTTCCAGCTCGCCGCGCTGAGCGTTGCCAAGGCCGACCTTCAGGGGCTTTGGGCCAATGCGCCGACGCAGGCCACCGACCTGACAGCCGTCAGCTGGGCGAACTAAGCCACCACTTGAACCGAACGAGACGGGCGCACCTAGGTGCGCCCTTTTCTATTGGCCAAGACCGCGCCGAGCGCGCAAATAAGCAACCCTCTGGCGGATCACATCGCGGATCTCACCGCCCCGTGCTTCATCGCGCAAAGTGCTGAACCAGTGTTCCGCCGGATTCCGGCCCAGCCTGTGGCCCTTGAACTCCAGGGCGCGCAGCACTTCCTCTGCCTCATGCGGCAGGCGCTCCGGGATCTCGGCTCCGCACAGCGTGGCCCAGACCCCGCTCCACAGCCGCCCGACCGACCAGGGATTATACCCCCCGCCGCCCAGCACAAGGAAACGGGGCGCCATCCCCATCAGCGATTTCACCACGGCCCAATGGGCGTTGTTCGTCAGATCCAGATGCGCCTGCGGGTCTTCGCGCACCGCATCCGCGCCGCATTGCAGAACAATGGCATCGGGCTTGAATTGCGTCAGGGCTGGCAGGATCAGCTCTTCGCGCACCAGATCCATTTCGCTGTCATGAAAGCCCCGCGGGACCGGCAGGTTGAGGGCCGATCCACCCGCGCCATCCTCCAACAGGCCCGTCTTGGGCCAGAGGTTTTCCTCATGAACCGAGATCATCAGGATATCCGGATCGCCCGCAAACCCATGCTCCACGCCGTCGGGATGATGGGCGTCGATATCGACATAGGCGATGCGACGTAGCCCATGTGCGGCTCCGTGATGGCGCAGCGACAGGATCGCCAGAACCGGATCGTTCAGGTAGCAGAACCCATTGGCCCGGTCCGGCAGTCCATGATGGGTGCCGCCTGCCGGATGGTAGATCACGCCGCCCTGAGCCAACATCTCTCCGGCCAGGATCGCTCCCCCGGCCGAGGTCGCGGGCCTGCGGAACATCTCGGGGAAGACAGGGTTTGAGACCGTGCCGAGATGATGCCGCGCCTTGATATGGGCAGCGACCTCTTGCACGCGCTCAGCCTCCTGCAAGGCCGCGATGTAGTCGGGCGAATGCCAGGCCGCCAGCGCGGCAGGCCGGGCACGCGGCGAGGTCACATAGGAGGCATCCGAAAGCCACCCCATCGCCCGCGTCACATCCATTACGGTCGACACCCGAGGCACCCTCAAAGGATGCCACCCGCCATAGCTGGAATGGCGGTAGATCTCGTGCCCGATGAACTGAGGATCTTCTTTCATCCCGGTGAGTTAGCCCATTTTTCGAGCAAACCAAACACCCTTGCGCGATTGCCGCACGAATGCAGTGTCCAGGCTGATTGTCCGCAGGCCAGATGTCAAAAAATCTATGTCCAGCTCCAAAAGATCCACGACTATGGCTGGACCATTAAGCCGCGCGATTCTAGCGTGCCTCATAATGATACGATATTCTTTGAAACGTCTCTTGTCCCTGTGCCTCAGCCTTGCTGTGGCCTCGGTCGTGATTTTTGCCATCATCGAAATAGCTCCGGGGGACCCTGCCGAGTTCATGCTCGGGATCAACGCCCAGCCCGATACCGTGGCCGCGCTGCGCAGCGAGTTGGGGCTCGATCAATCGAAACTGGAACGCTACTTAAGCTGGGTCGGCGGCATGCTGACCGGAGATTTCGGCACCTCCTACACCTATCGTACGCCCGTGTCCGAGATGATCGCCGACCGGCTTTGGGTGTCGCTGCCACTGGCACTTTATGCGCTGGCACTGTCGACGCTGATTGCCTTTCCCGCCGGGATCTATGCGGCCGCGCGCCGGGGCAAACCCGGTGACATGGCCGTTATGGGAGCCACGCAGCTGGGCGTTGCGATCCCGAATTTCTGGTTTGCCATGCTGCTGGTTCTGGTCTTTGCCATCAACCTGCGCTGGTTCAGCGCCGGCGGCTTTGCGGGCTGGGATGACGGGCTGGCAGCGGGATTGAAATCCCTGACCCTGCCCGCGATTGCGCTGGCTCTGCCACAGGCGGCAATCCTGGCGCGGGTGATGCGTTCGGCGCTGCTGGATATCCTGGGCGAAGACTTCATGCGCACCGCCCGCGCAAAGGGGCTGAGCCGCAGACAGGCGCTGTGGCGGCATGGGCTGCGCAATGCCCTGATCCCGGTGCTGACCATCATAGGTCTGCAGTTCTCCTTCCTTCTGGCTGGCGCCATCATTATCGAGCAGGTGTTCTATCTGCCCGGTCTGGGGCGGCTGGTGTTTCAGGCCATCTCCTCACGCGATCTGATCGTGGTGGAATCGGTGGTGATGCTCTTGGTGTTTGCGGTGATCACGGTGAATTTCCTTGTCGATCTGGCCTATGCGCTGGTCGACCCCCGCCTGAGGAGCCGCACATGAGCCGAAATCTGCTTCTTGGCGCTATCCTGTCCTCGCTGGTGATCCTGGCGGCGCTGGTCTCCTACGTCTGGACGCCCTTTGACCACACGGCGATGAACATCCCCGAAAAACTGCAACGCCCCGGCGCCGTGCATTGGCTGGGTACGGATCATTTCGGGCGCGATATCTTCTCCATGATCATGGTTGGCGCGCGCACCTCGCTGGCCGTCGCGCTGGTGGCGGTAGGGATCGGTATGGCCATCGGCATCCCGCTGGGTCTGACCGCTGCTGCCCGCAAGGGGTCGTGGCTGGACGAGTTGATCATGCGCGGCAATGATCTGGTCTTTGCCTTCCCCTCGCTGGTGATCGCGATCCTGATCACCGCCATCCTTGGCCCGGGG
The DNA here is from genome assembly GCF_038148855.1 of Phycobacter sedimenti. NCBI lineage: Bacteria > Pseudomonadati > Pseudomonadota > Alphaproteobacteria > Rhodobacterales > Roseobacteraceae > Phycobacter > Phycobacter sedimenti. Next base: position 370,030 of record NZ_JBBVGR010000003.1, read on the forward strand.
GCCATCAATGCGATCATCGCGATCGGGATCTTCAACATCCCGGTCTTTGCCCGCGTCACCCGTGGCGCTGCCCTGCCCCTGTGGCAGCGCGAGTTCATTCTGGCGGCACAGGTCGCGGGCAAGGGCAGCGCGCGCATCTCGGCCGAGCATATCCTGCCCAATGTGGCGAACCTTCTGATCGTGCAGGGCACCATCCAGTTCAGCCTTGGCATTCTGGCTGAGGCGGGCCTCAGCTATGTCGGCCTGGGCGCGCAGCCCCCCACGCCCAGCTGGGGGCGGATGCTGGCGGACGCGCAGACCATGGTGAGCCTGGCCCCGCATCTGGCGATCATTCCCGGCTCGGCTATCGTGCTGACGGTGCTCGGGCTCAACCTGATGGGCGACGGGCTGCGCGACTGGCTCGACCCAAAACTGCGAGAGGCCCGCACATGAGCCTTCTTGAGATCAACGCGCTGACACTTTCCATCGGCAACCACCCGATCCTGAAAGGCGTCTCTCTTTCGGTCGAAGCCGGAGAAATCGTTGCCGTCACCGGCGAAAGCGGCTCAGGCAAGTCGATGACCGCCTTTTCGGTGATGCAGCTCCTGCCAGAGCGGACCACGACCAAGGGCCAGATCCTGCTGGAGGGCACCGATCTTCTGGTCCAATCAGAGGCGCAGATGTGCGCCCTGCGCGGCCAGTCCATCGGCATGGTCTTTCAGGAACCAATGACCGCGCTCAACCCGGTCAAGACGATCGGCGATCAGGTGATGGAAACCATCCTGATCCACAACGCCATGACCAGGCCCGAGGCCGAGGCCCGCGCCGCTGAGATGCTGGAGCGTGTGGGCCTGCCCGCAGATCGCTTCCCTCTCAGCCGGTTTCCGCATGAATTGTCGGGCGGTCAGAGGCAGCGGGTGGTGATCGCCATGGCCATCGCCCTGCGCCCCAAACTACTGATCGCGGATGAGCCGACCACCGCGCTCGATGTAACGACCCAAGCGCAGATCCTCGATCTTTTGAAGGACTTGGTGCAGGAATTCGGGATGGGCCTCTTGATCATCACCCACGATCTGGCGGTGGTGGCCGATCTCGCGGACCGGATCGTCGTTATGCGCCACGGCGAAGTTGTGGAGACAGGCGCTACGGATTGGCTGCTCAGAAACATGAGCCACCCCTATACAAAAATGCTCTTTGCCGCCTCGGCCCATGAGGTCACCCTGCCCGAGGTTCCGGCGGCCGAACCGCTGCTGCAAGTCAAAGGCGCCGTGCGCGACTATAAACTACCGCGCATCTCGCTCTTTGGCCCGCAGGACCACTATCGCGCGGTGAATGACGTGTCCTTCACCCTGAACCGGGGGGAGCGGTTGGGTCTGGTGGGCGAATCGGGATGCGGGAAATCGACCCTGACACGGGCCATTCTGGGGCTGGAGCCGTTGCAGGGGGGGCAGATCCTGCTGGATGGAGAGGTGGTCACAGCTGATCGCACCCCGGATCAGCGCCGCAAGATGCAGGTGGTGTTTCAGGACCCCTTCGGCAGTTTCAACCCGCGCCACCGGGTGGAACGGCTTATCACCGAGCCCTTTTACAGCCTGCCCGATCCTCCCACCGGCAGCGCCCGCACGGACCTCATTGCCGAAACCCTGACCGCTGTGGGGCTGCGCCCGGATGACGCGACCAAATACATCCACCAGTTTTCTGGCGGGCAGCGCCAGCGCATTGCCATTGCCCGCGCCCTGATCACCCGCCCCGAGTTGATCCTATTTGACGAGGCGGTCTCGGCGCTGGATGTCTCGGTGCGGGCGCAGATCCTCGATCTGTTGGCCGAGCTGTGCGACGCCTATGCGCTGACCTACCTCTTTATCAGCCACGATCTGTCGGTGGTGCGCACCATCACCGACCGTTGCCTTGTCATGCAAAAAGGGCAGATTGTAGAAGAAGGCGCCACCGAGGACGTGTTTGCAGCGCCGCAGCACCCCTATACCCAATCGCTGATCGCGGCGGCCCCCGTGCTGCCAGACCTCAGCCAGGGGGCTGCATGAGCCTGACGCTCTCGCTCATATTGCCCAAGGAGCATGCGGTTCTGACCAGCGTGCTGGCCGCCTATTTCGAGGAAACCGCCAGCAAGGCCCGCATCGCCCCCGGAAGCCGGGCAAGGCAGATGCTACACCGCAAGGATGTCACGGCGTTCTGGATCGTGAAGGACGGCAAGAGGATCGGTTTCGCCCTGGTGCTGAACCTGCCGGAGGATCGGCGTGAGCTGTCCGAATTTTCCATCTTCGCCCCCTATCGCCGACAGGGATATGGCCAGGACGCGGCCCGGCTCCTCTTGCAGGAGTTTCCCGGTTACTGGCGCATGGGTATTTCAGCGCAATCGCAGTCAGCCCTTGCGTTTTGGGGCACCTGTCTTAGCATCCTGCCTGGGATCATGGACCTGCGCGAGGGTGCCCCTTTCACTGAACTTCAAAGCAAAAGCTACTCTTTCCGGATTGCCGACCCGGCCTCCTGACAGACCACAGGACCATAACATGACCGAAAAAACTTCACCCCGCTTCGATCCCAGCCTTTGCCTTATTGGTGACAGCTGGAAACCAAGTGCAAGCGGCGCCACTCTGCCATTGATCAACCCATCGACCGGCGCTGAGATCTGCCAGATCGCACGCGGCGGCGAGGAAGACATTGATGCGGCGGTCAAGGCGGCCGAGGCTGCTCTCGATGGTGAGTGGGGCAGCATGAGTGCCCTTGAGAGGGGCCGTATCCTGACCCGTCTTGGCCAGCTGGTGCTCGATTGCGTCGAGGAGCTCGCAACGCTGGAAGCCATGGATGTTGGCAAGCCGCTGACGCAAGCGCGCGCCGATGCCGTGGCGCTGGCGCGTTACTGTGAATTCTACGGTGGCGCGGCGGACAAGGTGCACGGGGAAACGATCCCCTACCTTGATGGTTACACGGTCTACACCCTGCGCGAACCGCACGGTGTTACGGGCCATATCGTACCCTGGAACTATCCGATGCAGATCATTGGCCGCTCGGTTGGCGCGGCGCTGGCCATGGGCAATGCCTGCGTACTGAAACCCGCCGAAGAGGCCTGCCTCACGGCCCTGACCTTTGCGCAATTGGCGCGGGATGCGGGCCTGCCGGATGGCGCGCTGAACGTTGTGCCGGGCCTTGGCGCCGAGGCAGGCGCGGCGCTGACCGCGCATCCGGGCGTGCATCACATCTCTTTCACCGGCTCGGTTGCCACTGGCGCGCTGGTGCAGCAGGCCGCGGGCAGGAACGTGGTGCCGGTGACACTGGAGTTGGGCGGCAAATCGCCACAGCTGGTGTTCGATGATGCCGATCTGGACGCGGCACTGCCGTTCCTCGTCAATGCAGGCATCCAGAATGCAGGCCAGACCTGCTCGGCCTCCTCACGCATTCTGATCCAGCGCGGCGTTTATGAAGAGGTGAAGGCGCGGATGTCAGCCGCCTATGAGGGTCTGACCGTCGGCCCAGCAGCGGACGATATGCGCCTTGGGCCGTTGATCTCCTCCCGCCAGAAAGAGATCGTCGAAGGCTTTCTGGCCAAGGGCGCCGATCTCACCATCGCAGCGCAAGGACAGATCGTGGAAGGCGCGCCGGAGACTGGCGCCTACGTTCGACCAACCTTGTTCGCAGACGTGCCGCCTGCCCATGCGCTGGCACGCGATGAGATCTTTGGCCCGGTGCAGGTGCTGATCCCCTTCGACACCGAAGAAGAGGCCGTCGAAATCGCAAACTCAACGGACTACGGGCTGGTCGCCAGCGTCTGGAGCCGCGATGGTGGTCGGCAGATGCGGCTAGCCAAAAAGCTGCGCGCAGGGCAGGTCTTCCTCAATAACTATGGTGCAGGCGGCGGTGTCGAACTGCCCTTTGGCGGGGTCGGCAAATCCGGCCATGGCCGCGAAAAGGGCTTCGAGGCGCTTTATGGTTTCTCGCAGCTCAAGACCGTCGCAGCCTATCACGGTTGAGGGAGGCGTTCCTAAGAGGAATTGCGCTGCGCCTTGCGCATCGCGAGGGGGCAGGCCGCGCCTTCGGCGCGGCCTGCCGGGTCCTGGGGGAGAGCTTGCATGCATCATGCAAGAGATCCGCGCGGGAGCCCCCGGCCCTGAGCTGCGTCAGACGATGACCTCCATCCGCTCCTGAGCGCCTACTCCAAAAACACGCTTGTAGCGGGCAACTTCATCGGCAGGGCCCATCGCCTTTTCCGGGTTGTCAGAGAGTTTCACGGTTGGGCGCCCATTGGCGCTGATCGCTTTGCAAACCAGTGAAAACGGTGCCAGCCTGTCTCCCGGAACGAGCCCACGAAAATCATTCGTCAACAGCGTGCCCCAGCCGAACGAAACCTTCACTCGCCCTGCGAATTGCCGGTGCAGTTCAGCGATCTTGTCCACATCCAACCCATCGGAGAAGATCACCCGCTTTTGCGCCGGATCCTCTCCGCGTTCCTGCCACCATTTGATCGCCACCTCGGCCCCCGCCGCCGGATCGCCGCTGTCGATGCGAATGCCGGTCCAGCCCGCAAGCCAATCTGGCGCATGCTCCAGGAAGCCCTTCGTGCCATAGGTGTCAGGCAGAATGATCCGCAGGTTGCCGTCGTGCTCCTCATGCCAGTCCGACAGCACATCATAGGGTGCGCGGGCCAGATCCTCATCCGTTTCGGCCAAGGCAGAATAGACCATCGGCAATTCATGGGCATTGGTGCCGATCGCCTCCACCTCGCGGCGCATGGCGATCAGGCAATTGGAGGTGCCGGTGAATTTGTCACCCAAGCCTTCGATCATCGCCTGCACGCACCAGTCCTGCCACAGGAACCCATGCCGACGACGGGTTCCGAAGTCGGCGATCGACAATCCATCGATCTCGCGCAGCGCCTCGATCTTTTCCCAGACGCGGGTCATGGCGCGGGCATAGAGAACCTGCAGTTCGAACCGGCCCATGTCATTGAGGACAGCGCGGCTGCGCAGCTCCATCAACACGGCCAGCGCCGGGATCTCCCACAACATGACCTCGTGCCACTTACCTTCGAATGTCAGCTCGTACTGGTCTCCCCTGCGTTCCAGGTGATAGGGCGGCAGGCGCATCCCTTCGAACCACTCCATGAAATCCGGGCGAAACATCTGGCGCTTGCCGTAAAAGGTATTGCCCCGCAAAAACGTGCTTTCACCGCGCGATAGCGACAGAGACCGAATATGGTCGAGCTGCTCGCGCAGTTCTCCCTCGTCGATCAGGCGCGCCAAAGGAACATGAGTAGAGCGGTTGATCAATGAAAAGGTAACCTGTGTATCCGGCTTGGAGCGGAACACGGATTGGCACATCAACAGCTTGTAAAAATCAGTATCGATCAAAGAACGGATGATCGGATCGATCTTCCATTTGTGATTATAGACGCGGGTTGCAATATCCACCGGCAGCCTCGTTCTGTTGGTTTCTCAACGTGATAGGACAGAGGTACGCGGGGCGCAAAGAAAATCAGCTCACGCGCAACCGATGGGTGCGTCGCCCATGGGACAGCAGCGCCTCGATCAATTGGGGCCTGCTGATGGGTTTGGTCAGGAACTCATCCATTCCCGCCTCAAGGCAGTCCGCCCTGTCGGTATCAAAGGCATTGGCGGTCAGCGCAATGATCACCGGCTGTCGGATGGGCTGGGCCCGAATGATCCGCGTTGCCTCGATCCCGTCCATGACCGGCATGCTCATGTCCATCAGGATGATGTCCGGAAGAAACGTCTGCGCGCGCTGGATCGCTTGCGCACCGTCAGAGGCGATCTCGATTTCGATCTTAAAATCCTTGAGGAATTTCTGCACCAGGATCTGGTTGACGCGATTGTCCTCGGCAACCAGAAGCCGCATCCCCTTCAGGGCCACGGCGGTCATTGTGCCATTCAGCTCTGCTTCAGATCTGGCGCGGGCTGAGCCACCCGCAGTTTGGGACGGGCCAAATGGCAAGCGCACCTTGAAACACGATCCCTGCCCTGGCTCGGAGGTGACGGAAATCTCCCCGCCCATTGCATCGGCCAAGCGTCGACAGATCGCCAGCCCCAGCCCGGTTCCACCAAACCTGCGGCTTATGGCGGCGTCAGCTTGGGAGAACCGCTCAAAGATCCGGGGCAACATGTCTTCCTGGATCCCGATCCCGGTATCCCTGACCTCAAAGATCAGTTCCGTCGCATTGGCCACGGGCTCAGCCCGCAACGTGATCTCCACCTGACCGGCTTCGGTGAACTTTATGGCATTGCCCACAAGGTTGGTCAGAATCTGACCCAATTTACGATCATCGCCATTGAGGACTTCGGGAACAGTCCGATCACAGGAGAACACCATATCCAAGGATTTCGCATCGGCCTGAGACTGCAGGAGGCGGATCGTATTTTCGAAACACTGCCGCGGATTGAAATCCTCCGCATCAAGTGAGACCTCGCCCGAGTTGAGCTTCGACAGGTCCAGCACATCGTTGATCAGGTCAAGCAAAGTGCGTGCAGAGCTGAGAATCGTCTCTGCATAAAGCTGCTGATCGGCATCCAGATCCGTATCTTCCAGAAGCTGAGCCATTCCGATTACCCCGTTCATGGGCGTGCGGATTTCGTGGCTCATGGTAGCAAGGAATTCGGACTTTGCACGGGCCCCGTCTTCGGCGGCGCGCCGGGCCTTCTCCAGCTTGACGGCGTATTCCTTGGACTCGGTCATATCGCGCTCTACGGCAATATAGGTGGCCACCTCTCCCTTGTCGTCGAGCATCGGCACCTGATTGGTTTCAACCCAGATTTTCTTGCCATCTTTGCGCTGGTTGAGCAGCTGCACCCGAAACGGAGCCTTTCTCAACCGCCCGTCTTCAACCGTCCGGATGACTTCCGGGTCGGTTTCGGGATGATTGAGCAGTTCACCGGGATTACGGCCAATCGCGTCTTCGGCACTCCAACCGGTGATACGGGTGAAGGCATCGTTCACCCAGATGATCTGGCCATCGCGGTCCATCAATATGACGCTGTCGTTGGCGTGCCGCGCCACCAGGGCCAGACGCTGGGTTTCCAACTGTTGCGCATAAAGCCGTTGGTAGGCCGTTTCCAGTTCCTGACGCTGAAGGGCCTGGGCCAAAAGGCTGCTGCGAGTCCGGTGGAAGTTCCGCGTCGCGAAGGACAAAAGCCAAAACAACGAGCCAAAGAAGATACAAAGCGCCAGGAGGTGGAGACGTGTATCCTCCATATCGCCGCCCAAGACCGGCCCGCGCATCAGAATGACCAGGATCGGGGTCGCCACATAGATCACCATCCTGACGGCCACGGCAAGCCTGTTGAACGGAAACAACAGCCCGGCATTGAGCCCCGCACTGGTCAGCAAACCGATCGAAAACAACTGGTCGTATTCATGGAAACTCTCGATCCCGCTGAACGGAACAAGAAAAGCCCAGATCGGTGCTGTGGCTCCGATGGATATGCCCAAAGCATGCAGCATCGCCGTGACCACACTGATATACCGGATCCGTTGCTCGGCTATGTCATTCCGACGCAGATCACGCCGCGCCCGGCCCAGGTAGACGCAGTCGATGAGATCCGGGATCGTGGCGACCAGAAAGCTGATCAGCGCGACGATGGGCGAAATCAGGATGGCAAGGGCCAGGGAGACGACAACCGAGAACGCAACACGCGCCTTGAAACCGTTGATCCGCCCCTTGGAGTAACGATCCAGCAAACCGACGGAACTGAACCGTCGGTAATGGTTGGTCAGCGGCCCGTTGCCAGACATGCGCTGCTCGTTCATCGGAATTACCTGTGTATGCAAGAGTGCTTCCTTGATAGACGAACCTCTCTTTATGAAGCCCTAACCTGCTATCCGGCCGCCAAAAATCAGATCAGCGCCACTCCGGCTGCTTTCAGAGAGGTGAGGGCCGCGTCCAGAGACCCCTGCAGATCGATCCCACGGCATGCGGCAAGGTGGACCTGAACGTCGAACCCCAGCCGTGCCGCATCCAGCGCGGAGTAGGCCACACAGAAATCAGTGGCCAGGCCGACCAGGGCGAGTTTGGCAATCCCCCGGTCGCGCAAATAGCCCTCAAGCCCGGTCGGAGTGACCTTGTCATTTTCAAAAAAGGCAGAGTAGCTGTCCACCGCGGGACGGAAGCCCTTGCGGATTATCAAATCCCCGTCCTGCCGCAGATCCTTGTGGAAGGCGGCTCCCGATGTCCCCTGCACACAATGGTCCGGCCACAGAACCTGGGGACCATAGGGCATGTCGATCACGTCCATGGGTGCCTTTCCAGCATGGCTAGAGGCAAAGGAGGAGTGGCCCGCAGGGTGCCAGTCCTGCGTAAGGATGACCGCATCATAGTTTTCCATCATCGCATTGATCGGCGCCACGACCTCGTCTCCGTCAGGCACGGCAAGCGCACCTCCCGGACAGAAATCATTCTGCACATCAATCACGATCAAAGCTGCGGAATTGGTCAGCTGGGACATGAAACCCTCCTGTATTGCCGCACTACGGGTAAGGTGCGGCGCACAACCGGTCAATGCATGGTCGCCGCAACCGCCCCAAAGTCATCCATTGACGCTGCATCCAAGGCGCAGGGCCGGTTTTCGCCGCAACTTGTAGCGATCCATTCGCCCCGTCTTGCGGCAAATTCACACTCTGGTGTAAAGGCAAGGCATGTACACGATCGCTGCACTTTATCACTTCACCCGTTTTGCCGATCCATCTGCCTTGAAGGGGCCGCTGCTTGAGCTCTGCATCGCGCAGGATGTCAAAGGCTCCCTGCTGCTGGCCCGTGAAGGCATCAACGGCACGATTGCCGGCCCGCGCGCAGGGATTGACGCGGTGCTGGCCCATATTCGTGCCCTGCCCGGCTGCGCGGACCTGGAATGGAAAGAGGCCTCCAGCAAGGAGGCCCCGTTTGGCCGCATGAAAGTCCGTCTCAAGAAAGAGATCGTGACCATGGGCCAACCGGACGTGGACCCGAAAGCGCGTGTCGGCCACTATGTGGAGCCCGAGGACTGGAACGATCTGATCCGGTCGGATGACGTGGTGGTTATCGATACACGCAATGACTATGAGGTTGCCATCGGCACCTTTGAAGGAGCGATCGATCCCGAAACTGCCAGCTTCCGCGAATTTCCCGCATGGTGGGAAGAGAACAAGGACCGCTTTCACAACAAGCGCATTGCCATGTTCTGCACCGGCGGCATCCGCTGTGAGAAATCGACGAATTACCTGTTGGGACAAGGCGTGCCTGAGGTCTATCACCTCAAGGGCGGGATCCTGCGATACCTGGAAGAAGTACCCGAGGACCGAAGCACCTGGGAGGGGGACTGTTTTGTGTTCGACAACCGCGTGTCCGTTGGCCACGGGTTGAAAGAGGGACCGCACGAGCTGTGCCATGGCTGCAGGCGCCCGCTGTTACCACAGGACCGGGAGCGGCCCGAATACGAAGCGGGCGTGTCTTGTCATCAGTGCATCAACGAAACCAGCGAGGCGGACAAGGCCCGGTTCCGCGAGCGCCAGAAGCAGATGCAACTGGCCCGTGCACGCGGCGAAGAGCATCTTGGAACGATTGCCCTTTGAGATGGACACCTGCGCACCTGCCGCGCGGGTGGGCGATTGGCGCAACCGGCTTCCAGAGAACCACCATAGGTGGAATTTGGTCTTGCATTTGGCTGTCTTATTTTTCATTTTGATGAAGTGAGCGACATACGAATTTCGGCGAACAGTGCATTTCACTGCAAGAATGCCGGTATGAGCGCATTTTGCGCTGTTGAATTTTGAAAATCCTTGGGAAGGGGTGACATCCATGGTCGAAGGTGCGACCGAACTGCAGAATCGCCCCGACGAGGCCGCAAACATACGGCTGGGAAAAGTCTCTATTCCGAGCCTGTTCAGAGACCTCCCGGAAGCCGTGATCGTGGCAGATGAAAACCGGCACATCGTTTGGGCAAATAATTCGGCCCTGGTGATGTTCGGCTACACGATTGATCAGTTGATCGGTCAAAGCACCGTGCTCCTCTACCCGAACCAAAGCGCCTTCGAGAAAGCCGGTGAAGCGCATTTCAGCAATACCAACGACAGGACAGATCACAATTATGAGCGCGAATATGTTCGCTCGAACGGCAAGGTATTTCTGGGAGAGACAACAGGTGGCCCGATGCGGGACGCTCACGGAGCCGTATTGGGATATTTCGGAATAACCCGCGACATCTCCAAGACTCGGGCGGTCGAGCGCCTGATGAGTGAACTTTTCAAGGTATCGTCAGATCAGAGCCGCAGTACGGATGAAAAAATCCGGGCGATTCTGAAAATGGGTTGTGCACACTTTCAAACCGACTCCGGCCTTGTCAGTTGGGTGCGAGAGGACGACTACACGGTTCTATACAGCTATTCGGACATTGCTGAGATCGAGCGGGGCAGCAGATTCAAGATTGATGACTGCTGTTGTGCAAAAGTTCTGGCCGAAAATGGCCCCGTTGCCTGCAACTCCTCAAAGGACAACGGATGCGCACCGCACCCGTGTTACAGCCTGTTTGTTCTGGAAACCTATATTGGCGTTCCACTGATTGTGGATGGAGAACTGTTCGGAACCGTGAACTTCACTTCGCCCGAAACACGCCCGCCGTTTGAACCCGCGGACCTTGAGCTGATCAAGATGTTTGCGGCCTGGATTGCTCAACAGCTGAGCATCGAAAAGGAATTGAATCGCCTGGTGGATGTGGGTTGATCTCCGCTAGGGGCGATCAACCCACACGCCATGTCAGAAATCCAGGTTCTCGACGCTGAGTGCGTTCTTCTGGATGAACTCGCGCCGAGGTTCGACAACATCGCCCATCAGCTTGGTGAACAGATCATCTGCTTCGACCATGTCATCAACGCGCACCTGCAACAGAGTGCGGGCATCCGGGTCCAGGGTTGTTTCCCACAGCTGATCCGGGTTCATTTCACCAAGACCCTTGTAGCGCTGCAGCGACAGGCCCTTTTCGCCCTCTTCAAGGATCGCCTGCAACAGGCCCAGAGGCCCGTGGATGAGCTGGCTGCGGTCTTTGCGGACCAGAGTCGCCGTTTGCCCGTAGATCTCTTGCAGACTTTTGGTAAAGCTGCCGGTCTTGCGTGCCTCGCCAGAGCGCAGCATGGGGCCATCCAGCGTGCGTACCTCTTCGACGCCGCGCAGGATACGGGCCAGCCGAATGCCATGATCCTGGGTAATGCGACCCTGCCAGCCGCGCTCATATTCAAGCGCGATCAGATCCAGTCGCGCCGCGACCCTGTCCGCGACCCCTTGAAGGTCGGCATCCACCGCACCCGGCACAAAGGCGCCGGCAACCGCGGCCTGCTCCAGGATGTGCCGCGGGTAGTGTGTCGGGAAGGCATCCAGAACACGCTTGAGCTGGCGCGCCTCATCCACAACGCGGGTCAGATCCTGGCCGATGATCTCCTCACCAGTGCCCAGTTTCAAAGCCGCGCCCTCAACGCCCTGGTGGATCAGGTAATCGTCCAATGCTGCCTGATCCTTCAGATACACCTCGGACTTGCCCCGGGCCACTTTGTAAAGCGGCGGCTGCGCGATGTAGAGATAGCCACCCTCGATCAGTTCAGGCATCTGCCGGTAGAAGAACGTGAGCAGCAGTGTGCGGATATGCGCGCCGTCCACGTCCGCATCGGTCATGATGACGATCTTGTGGTAACGCAGTTTGGAAATGTCGAACTCGTCCCGACCAATGCCGGTCCCAAGTGCCATCACAAGGTTGCCGATCTCCTGGCTTCCCAGCATCCGGTCGAACCGCGCACGCTCCACGTTCAGAATCTTGCCGCGCAGGGGCAGGATGGCTTGCGTCATCCGGTCCCGCCCGGTCTGGGCCGACCCACCGGCCGAGTCCCCCTCGACGAGGAAGAGTTCGGTCTTGGTCGCATCCTTTTCCGAACAATCCTTCAGCTTGCCAGCAAGGAAGTTCACATCCATCGCCGTCTTGCGCCGGGTCAGCTCACGCGCCTTGCGTGCGGCCTCGCGGGCCAGCGCTGCTTCGATGATCTTCCCGACGATCTGCTTGGCTACATTGGGGTTTTCCTCGAACCACTCGGCCAGTTTTTCGTTCACGAGGCTTTCCACGACCGGACGCACCTCCGACGAGACCAGCTTGTCCTTGGTCTGGGATGAGAATTTCGGATCCGGCACCTTGACCGACAGAACGCAGGTCAGGCCCTCGCGTGCATCGTCCCCCGTGAAGGAGACCTTCTCTTTCTTCGCAATCCCCGAGGACTGCGCATAGTTGTTGATGGTCCGTGTCAGCGCACCGCGGAAGCCCGCCACATGGGTGCCGCCATCGCGCTGCGGGATGTTGTTGGTAAAGGGCAGCACGGTTTCGTGGTAGCTGTCGTTCCACCACATCGCCACCTCGACGCCGATGTCATCCTTTTCACCCACGATATAGATCGGCGCATCCATGACCGGGCTTTTGGATCGGTCGAGGTATTTCACGAACTCCTTGACGCCACCCTCGTAGAACAGCTCGGTCTCGAGCCGCTCAGCAGGGCGCTCATCGACCAGAATGATCCGCACGCCGGAATTCAGGAAGGCCAGTTCCCGCAAGCGTTTTTCAAGCGTCTCGAAAGAGTATTCAAGATTCGAGAAGGTGTTGGTCGAGGCCAGAAACCGCACCTCGGTGCCGGTGCGATCGCCGCAATCGCCCACGACCTCCAGGTGCTTGACCGTATCACCGCGTTCGAAGCGGGCGATATGCTCTTTGCCGTTCCGCCAGATACGCAGCTCCAGCCAGTCCGACAGGGCGTTCACCACGGAAACACCCACGCCGTGCAGACCACCCGAAACCTTGTAGGAGTTGCTGTCGAATTTGCCGCCCGCGTGTAGCTGGGTCATGATGACCTCAGCTGCAGAGACCCCCTCTTCGGCGTGGATATCGACCGGGATGCCGCGGCCATTGTCGCTGACTGAAACGCTGGAATCGGCATGAATTTTCACGGTTACGGCGTCGGCATGACCCGCGAGCGCCTCATCGATGCCGTTATCGACAACCTCATACACCATATGGTGCAGACCCGATCCATCGTCGGTATCCCCGATATACATGCCGGGGCGTTTGCGGACAGCCTCCAAGCCTTTGAGAACCTTGATGGAATCCGCACCATATTCGGTGGGGGCGTGCTCGTTTCCGGACATTCGCGCGTTCCTGTTTTTGCTTTCGGATTTTATACGCAGTCCAGGGGGGAATGTCACGCGCACGCACCCCTTTTTCTTGGGGTGATCAGGCTGCTTTTGCCCCCAAACCGGCGACTTTTTGCAGCCAGCCTTCGACCTTCCTGGCCCCGGCATCCGTTGCCGGCGCAAAAGAGGTAAAGCGAGTGGGTTTCACCCCCACAAAGCCGAGGATCTGGCGGCTGATGATCTTTTTGATCGCATTGCTGTACATAAGCCGCAGAAACAGCGGCGGCGTGTCCGAGGTCAGCAAAACGCGCGCCGTCTTGCCGGTCAGCATCGGAGCGGGAACGCCAAACATGTTCGGGTTGCGTGTGTCGAAAGTCCGCCCCGGCAAGAGCGCCCGGTCAAATATGCCCTTCAACTTGGCCGGAATTGCCCCCCACCATAGCGGCGTTGCGACCACCACGTGATCGGCCCACTCCAGATCCGAAAGAAAGGCCTCCAGGTCAGGCTCCAGCGGCTTGGGGTTGCTATAGCCGCCCTGCCCGTAATCCATGTCAAACTCCATGGCGGATATGTCATGATAGCGCACCTCGTGCCCCTTCGCCTTGGCCGAGGCCGCGTAAGTATCGCACAGGGATTTCGACAGGGAACTGTCGCCGGGGTGACCGTTCAGGATGATGATTTTCTTGGTGGACATTTTACACTTCCTACAACTAAATTGACCTTGGTCACTTTAATGACCCACAAAATGACCGCGGTCAATAATTAAATTGACCGAGGTCAAATATTTTTGAACGAGGACAGCACATGTCACGACAACCGCAGAAACGACGCCTCGAAACCCGTGCCAAACTGCTGGAGGTCACGGCGGAGCTGGTCGCCGCGCAAGGCTACAGCGCCCTGAAGGTCGAAGATGTCGTAACGGGCGCGGGCGTGGCCAAGGGAACGCTGTTTTCCCACTTCCGTGACAAGGACGGCCTCTTGGCAGTTCTGATTGGCGCCGAGGTGATGCGCTTCCTCGACGAGATGGAGGCGGCAGGCACCCCGGACAGCCGCGAAGCGCTGCTCCAGCGCCTTGCCCCCCTGCTCGACTATGTCGCGGGGGATCGGGTGATCTTTGACCTTCTGCTGCGCTATTCGGGCTCGACCGGCACGGAAACGGACGCGGTCATCACCGAAAGCTTTTACCGGCAGATCGGCATCTGGGCGGCATGGATCGCCGCGCTGCAAAAGACAGGAAAGGTGCGCAGCGATTGCCCCCCCGATTTTCTGGCAGAGGGGATACAGGCCTTCCTCAATCAGGTGATCGCCATCTGGTTCTGCATGTCCAGCCCGAACACCGCGACCCCGCTCGAGGCTTTACGCCCCTTCCTCGAGGCCTGGCTGGCACCGCCTGCCTGATCGCGCCGTCACGAGAAAGGAATGATCAGCCCGACACAGATCAGCAAGGCGCCAGAGACCGTGTTCACGCGCTTGAGCGCCTGAGCCGACGACAGGAGCGCCCGCACGCGGTGGACCAGCGCCGCCAGTACCAGATTGCCCAAAAGCGGCACCATGAAGGACAGCGTCACGATTGCAGCCACATCGACCGAAGTAAGTGCCGTAAGGTCAAAGAAGCCCGGCAGTAGCCCCATGTAGAAAAGGATCGCCTTGGGATTGCCGAGGATCACCGCGATGCCGGCCATGAAGCCGGCCCAGGTTCCGGGCCTCAGCAGCGCGCTGTTTTCCTGAATGCGCACACCTGCGTGACGGATCAGGGTGATCCCCATGAACAAGAACATCAGGCAGGCCATCCAGCGCAGGGCCGTCATGATCCCTGCGAACTCCGAGACCAGCCAGGACATCCCCGCCACCGCCACCAGCGGCCACAGGATGTCCCCGCACGCCACCCCCAGCGCCAGCGGCCATGCCGACTGGAATCCGCCGGAGATGGCCCGCGCCACCAGTGCAAGCCAAACCGGCCCCGGCGTCAGGAACAGCACAAAGAGCGCTCCGGCATAAAGGACAAGATCCCACGCTGACAGACTCATGATCGGTTCTCAATGATCGAGCCATCGCCCGTATCGGTAATTTCAAACATCTGGGCGCGGGCGCCCATCTCTGCAAAAAGCTCCGCCTCGGTGCCCGTCATCCAGGCCTGCGCACCAAGCGCACAGATCTCGTCATAAAGGGCAGCGCGGCGGGCCGCATCCAGATGGGCCGCGACCTCATCCAGCAGCACGATAGGCGGTGCCCCTTCGCGGGCTGCCAGCGCCCGGGCATTGGCCAAGATCAGCGAAACGAGCAGCGCCTTCTGCTCGCCGGTGGAACAATCGCGGGCCGGAACGCCCTTGGCGGCATAGGTGCCGATCAGATCGGTGCGATGGGGCCCGACCAAAGTGCGTCCCGCCGCCAGATCACGGAACCGGCTTTCGGCCAGCGCCTCACGCAGGTCACCCTCATTGTCCGGCATGCTGCCTTCGCTCTGGATCAGTTCCAGCTCGGCCACGGGAAAGGCGGTTTCAGCCTGTCCTTGCGCCTCTTGCAAAAGGGATACCGCCGCGACCCTGGCCGCATTGATCCTATGGCCTGTCTCGGCCATCTGCCGCTCCAGAACCTTGTACCAGGCCGGATCGCGGTTCTGATCCTTCAGCAGCCGATTGCGTTCGCGCATTGCCTTTTCAAAAACCAGAGTCGCCTCGGCATGGGAAGGCTCAAAGCTGAGAACGATCCGGTCCAGAAACCGGCGGCGCCCTTCGGCAGCTTCGATCCAGAGCCGGTCCATCGCGGGGATCAGCCAGACCATGCGGCAGATCTGCCCCAGCGCAATCTGGTTCGAGGCCTTGTTGTCAATCCGCACCTGCCGCGCATTGCCGCCTTCGGACCAGGTTTCCACCTCATAGGCCTGATCAGGCGCCTGCAGCACCGCCTTCAGTTTCCACCCCAGCGCCTCGGGGCGGCGCGTCATCTCGGCCGCGCTGGCGCGGCGCAGCCCCCGGCCGGGAGAGAACAGCGATACCGCCTCCAGGATGTTGGTCTTGCCCGCCCCATTCGGGCCGAACAGCGCCACGGGCCGCCCGTCCAAATGCATTTCCGCCCGCAGATGCGAGCGGAAATGGGACATGGTCAACTCTGTCAGGGCAAGCACTTAGGGCGCCCCTTTCCTGATGTGGACTGCGCCGATTGGCGAGGGCTCAGACGCGCATCGGCATGACGACATAGACGGCGCTTTCGTCGTTGCCTTCGCGCATCAACGTCGGATCGCCGGATGAGTTGAACATGAAGACGGCGTTCTCACGGTCCACTTGGCTGGCAATTTCCAAGAGATACTTGGCGTTGAAACCAATCTCGAGCCGCTCATCGCTGTAGGCCACGGCCAGTTCTTCCTCGGCGGCGCCGCTGTCAGGGGCGTTGACCGACAGGGTCAGGCGATCTTCTTCGAGCTGCAACTTGACCGCACGCGAGCGTTCCGAGGACACCGTCGCAACCCGGTCCACCGCCTTGGCGAATTCGGCCGCATCCACCTCCAGGCGGCGCGTGTTGCCCATGGGAATAACGCGGGTGTAATCGGGGAAGGTTCCGTCGATCACCTTGGAGGTCAGGGTGATATTCGGCGTGGCAAAGCGCACCTTGGTTTCCGAAACCGAAACCGCGATGTCCATCTCGTCATCATCGAGCAGCTTGCGCAGCTCGCCCACGGTCTTGCGCGGCACGATCACGCCGGGCATGTCCTCGGCGCCCATCGGCAGCGGCGCATCGATCCGCGCCAGACGGTGCCCGTCGGTCGCCACGCAGCGCAGCACCTTGCCGCCCTCGGAGCCGGTGGCCACATGCATGTAGACACCGTTCAGGTAATAGCGTGTCTCCTCAGTGGAGATTGCGAATTTCGACTTGTCGAACAGCCGCCGCAGCATGGCCGCATTTGCGGTGAAGTTCGAGTGATACTCGGACGAGGCCATCACAGGGAAATCCTCGCGCGGCAGGGTCGCCAACGAGAAGTTCGACCGCCCCGCTTCAACCGTCAGGCGGCCCGTGGCCGCATCGGCGGTCAGCGTGACCAGCGCGCCATCGGGCAGCTTGCGGACGATTTCATGCAGGGTGGTGGCGGCAACAGTGGTGGCACCGGCACGTTCAACCTGCGCGGCAGCCTTGTCGACCACCTCGATGTCAAGATCGGTGGCCCGAAACTGCGCAGTATCGCCCTCAGCCTCGATCAGCACGTTGGCCAGAATCGGAATGGTGTTGCGGCGCTCGACAACCGACTGCGCCTGGGCAACGGCCTTGAGAAGCGTGCCGCGTTCGATGCTGATCTTCATGTCCCTTGTCCTTTTTGTCTTGCCTCAGGCACTGGCCGGGACCAGCAAATTAGCGTGTTACCCCTGCCATACAAGGCTTTTTATCGAGTTCTCCAAGGGTTTGCAGGCAGCGTCAAGGGGCCTGTGGCCCCAGCGCCTCAGAACGGCGCCCAGCGTTGCCTGCAGACACCCAGAAAACCCGGATCGCCAGAAGAAAAAAGGCCCCGGTCATCCCGAGGCCCGTTGCTGGTTCAATGGTCGCGCCAGATCACGCTTCAAGCGCGCGGCGCAGCATCTCAACGTCTTCGGCGATCTGCCCATCCGTGGTTTTCAGCTCTTCGATCCGTTTGACGCCATGCATCACGGTTGTGTGGTCCCGACCGCCAAACCGGCGGCCAATCTCGGGCAGGGACCGGCTGGTCAGCTGTTTGCACAGATACATCGCCACCTGACGCGGACGTGCGTAAGAGCGCAAACGCTTTGGGCCGATAATATCGGACATGCGGATGTTGTAGTATTCCGAGACCTTGCGCTGGATCTCTTCGACGGTGATCTTGCGCTCCGAGGCGCGCAGCACATCGGCAAGGCAGTCCTGGGTCAGATCCATGTCGATCTCACGTCCCACGAGCGAGGCAAAGGCGAAAAGGCGGGTCAAGGCCCCTTCAAGAACACGAACGTTGGTCGAAATGCGGTGGGCCAGAAATTCGAGCACTCCATCGGCGATTTCCAGCTCCGGGTAGGTCGCCCGGTGCTGCTGAACCTTGGTCTGCAGAATACCAAGGCGCAGCTCGTAATCGGTGGGGTGCAGATCGACAACCAGACCACACTGCAGGCGCGATTTCACGCGGTCCTCAAGGTCCTTGATCTCACCCGGCGCGCGGTCGGCAGAGATGATGATCTGCTTGTTCTGATCCACCAAAGCGTTGAAGGTGTGGAAGAATTCTTCCTGGGTGGAGTCCTTGCCGGCGATGAATTGCACGTCATCCACCATCAGCACATCGACCGAGCGGAACAGGTGCTTGAAGTCCATCATCTTGCGCTCGCGCAGGGCCTGCACAAAACGGTACATGAACTGCTCTGCCGACAGATAAAGAACGTTCAGATGCGGATTCTGCTCTTTCAGCTCCCAGGCGATGGCGTGCATCAGGTGGGTCTTACCAAGGCCGACGCCGCCATATAGCACCAGCGGGTTGAAGGTCACGGGGCCGCCTTCGGCGACGCGCCGTGCGGCGGCATGAGCCAACTCGTTCGGCTTGCCCACAACAAAGCTGTCGAAGGTGAAACGCGGATCGAGCGGGGCGGCAGGAATCATATCCAGCCCGTCACGGGACGCAGCGGCGGCCACACTGGACAGGGCTTCAGCATCCTCATCCATGCGCGCCTCGGACGACAGTTCCGCAAAAGGCTCCGCAGCATGCTCGACCTGGCGCACGGGGCGCACGGGCGAATTCGCAGGCACCTTGAATGCCAGACGCTGCACGGGCTCTCCCGACAGGCTCAACTCATGCAGAATCAGATCCGCAAAGTTCTGGCTAACGTAGTTCCCCATGAAGTTCGTCGGCACATGGAATACCGCGACCCCCTCTTCGAGTGCGCTGAATTCAAGCGGCTCGATCCAGGTGGTGAAGTTGTTCTGACCGACCGTCTTGAGCAGTCTTTTTCTGAGCTGTCCCCATTTTTCTTCCGTCATGCTGCGCCTCACGCATCCCCAATAGCAGCGGCCCTTGTTCGACCTATCGTTTCATCATGCCCCCCTGTCCGGAGGCGCGTTCACACGCAGGGCCATCGGTGCGGGCCAGATAAACCGGCCGCAAAACCCGAAACGGGCGGCAGGGATCATGCACAATACAAAATCCTTCGACCGCCGCAAAAATGCGTTGAGTCGATATGCACCAATATCAAAACAGGACTTCGTGCAGATTGCGTCTGCACAGCTCGTGTATCGAAGCGCAGTGCCATTTGGCCTGCGTCCCGGTACACTACGAAATGATCTTAATGCCCGTTAAGATCATTGCGAGCAGCCTGTCCCCCAGCGAGTGAATCGCTGAATTAGTGGTAGCAATTTGTGAGGGCAAGCAGCAACGAAACTATGATGTTGACTCATGCTTTGGCCGCAAAGAATCTCTCGCACCTGCAGCACCGGCTCAGCTTGAGAGCAAAAGAAAGGCGCCGCGAAACGCGACGCCTGAAACAGAAGCCTGCCCAAGGGGCCGCTTCAATTCCATTTGGAATCAGCCCAGTGCTTTTACACGAGCGGCAAGGCGCGAGATTTTGCGCGATGCGGTGTTCTTGTGGTAGACGCCCTTGGTCACACCGCGCATCAGTTCCGGCTGAGCGACGCGCAGAGCTGCGGTTGCGGCTTCCTTGTCGCCGGATGCGATTGCTTCTTCGACTTTACGCAGGAAGGTGCGGATGCGCGAACGACGGGCTTTGTTAACGGCAAAGCGTTTCTCGTTCTGACGGGCGCGCTTTTTTGCCTGGGGCGAATTTGCCATGGTGTCTGACCTTTGTATCGGGTTCGTGTTGTTCAATAGGCGCAATGCCAGCCGGACCCGGATCAGTTCACCGGTGTGATTCTAGCCTAGGCGGGCTGCACGCGCATGTATGACGGCGGTCTATACAGAGATGGGCCATCCTTGGCAAGGCCAATGCAAAAGGCGCCCCTTTGCCACGAAAAAGGGCAGGTCCAGCCTGCCCTTCCCTATTCGATATGATCTCGCGTTGATTACTTGTCGCGGAACTGCGCTTCGCGCTTTTCCAGGAAGGCGGCCATGCCTTCCTTCTGATCTTCCGTCGCGAACATGGAGTGAAACACCCGGCGCTCGAACAGCATGCCTTCGCTCAGCGGCATCTCGTAAGAGCGGTTCACCGTTTCCTTGACGGCCATCGCGGTCAGGAGGGATTTCTCGGCGATTTTCTGCGCTGCGGCCATCGCCTCTTCCATCAGCTTCTTGGCCGGGACCACGCGTGACACCAGGCCCGCACGCTCCGCCTCTTCGGCAGTCATGAAACGGCCGGTAAGGTTCATGTCCATGGATTTGGATTTGCCCACAAAGCGCGTCAGACGCTGAGTCCCGCCGATCCCTGCGATGACACCCAGATTGATCTCGGGCTGGCCGAACTTGGCATTGTCACCCGCAATGATGAAATCGCACAGCATCGCCAGTTCGCAGCCACCGCCCAGCGCGTAGCCGGACACAGCCGCGATGATCGGCTTACGGATGGCTTCGATGCGGTCATTCACGAAAGCGAAGAGATTGGTCGAGAAGACCTCGGTGAAGGTCATCTCCGACATCTCCTTGATGTCGGCGCCCGCGGCAAAGGCCTTTTCCGAGCCGGTCAACACGATGCAGCGCACCTTGTCGCTGGCATCCGCCTCATCCAAGGCATCGCAGAGTTCGTTCAGCAGCTCTTGATTGAGCGCGTTCAACGCTTCGGGTCGGTTCAGCTTGATGAGGCAAACGTGGTCCTTCACTTCGACGTTGATCGTCTCATAGGCCATGGGTATCGCTTTCAGTTGTTCCGTTCAAAAACGAGTCATTATCACGAGACATATCTCGTTCAAGCTATCTTTGGCACTTGCCACAGTAGAAAGATGATCGTCCCGATTGGGTGATTCTCGCAATGGTTCCCTTGCAGCCCTCACGTCTGCACGGTTCTCCCTCGCGGCCATATGCATCGAAAGTATGCTGGAAATACCCAAGCTCTCCATTGGCTTGGCGAAAATCCTTGAGCGAGGATCCCCCTGCCCTGATGGCGTCTTCCAGAACCGTGCGAATGATCGGCACCAGCGCAGCCACGCGCGGCGCGGCAATCTGACCTGCCTTTCTTTTGGGCGAAATCCCGGCGCGGAACAAAGCCTCGCAGACGTAAATGTTACCAAGTCCAGCGATGATTCCCTGATCAAGTAATGCGGATTTCACCGGTGTATTGCGCCCCTTGAAGGCCGCAATCAGGTGCTCTTCGTGAAAGTCATTACCCAAAGGCTCCGGTCCCAGCACGGCCAGCAGTTTGTGCTGCTCGGCCGTCACCGTGTTCAAGAGGTCCATCGCCCCGAACCGGCGCGGATCGTTGAAGGTGATGCGGGCGCCATTGTCCATGTCCAGCACCACATGGTCATGCTTTTCCGCCTGCGGATGCTCATGCACGAACCGCCCCAGAGGATCACCCGAGACCGTCATGCGGCCTGACATGCCCAGATGAACAAGCAGCGTCTCGCCCGTGTCCAGATCCGCCAGGATGTATTTCGACCGCCGCCTCAGCCCATTCACACGCGCGCCGGTCAGCCGCTCGGCCATGCGGTCGGGGAAGGGCCAGCGCAGATCTGGTCGGTTCACCGCCGCCCGCGTGATCACCGCACCCTCCATCGCAGGTGCCAAACCTTGGCGCACCGTCTCGACCTCTGGCAATTCTGGCATTACATCGCTCCTGACACCCGATAGACGCATATTTGGCCCACGGGCCGCATTGTGCCCATCCCTCAGCGCCCTATAACTGGAGCGAAGCAAGGAAAACGGCAAGCCGCATGAACGATACGAACGATAGCACCACCCATTTCGGATTCGAAACCGTACCCGAAGGGGAAAAGGCAGGCCGCGTGCAGGGTGTGTTCAACTCTGTCGCCTCGAAATACGACGTGATGAACGATGTGATGAGCGTCGGCATCCACCGCATCTGGAAGGATGCGATGATGGACTGGCTGGCGCCGCGCCCCGGTCAGCGTCTGCTGGATGTGGCGGGCGGCACCGGCGATATTTCCTTCCGCTTCCTGAAACGCGCAGGCCATGGCCATTCCACCGTGCTGGACCTGACCCGGCCCATGCTGGAAGAGGGCCGCAAGAGGGCCGAGGCCGCGCAGATGGCCGACAGCCTCGACTGGGTTACAGGCGATGCCATGGCGCTGCCCTTCAAGGACAATACCTTTGATGTCTATACGATCTCCTTTGGCATTCGGAACGTCACCCGCCCGCAAAAGGCGCTGGAGGAAGCCTACCGCGTGCTGAAACCCGGTGGCCGCCTGATGGTGCTGGAGTTCTCGCAGCTTCCGAACGAGGGGATGCAGAAGCTCTATGACCTCTACAGCTTCAACGTGATCCCCCGCATGGGGAAACTGATCGCCAATGACTACGACAGTTACCAGTATCTGGTGGAATCGATCCGCAACTTCCCCGACCAGGAGACCTTTCTGCAGATGGTCAGGGACTCAGGCTTTGCCAATGCCAAGTACCGGAACCTGTCCATGGGCATCGCGGCGCTGCACTCCGGCTGGAAGATCTGAGCCATGCGCGGCCCCCACAACATCATCCGCCTGATCCGCACAGGCGCCACGCTGGAGCGTACCGGCGCCATGAACGTGGTGCTGGATGCCTTTGAGGCGCCCAGACCCCTGCGTATCCTGGCGCGCACCCTGGCCTGGCCGTTCAAGTGGCTGGGCTACAAGGGCGACCCCAATATGCCGCCCGCCACCCGCGCCCTGACCGCGCTGGGACCGGCCTACATCAAGTTCGGGCAGGTCCTGTCCACCCGCCCCGATGTTGTGGGCGACGATCTGGCCCAGCAGCTGCGCGTGTTGCAGGACAAGCTGCCCCCCTTCCCGCGCGAGACCGCCATGGCCGAGGTGGAAAAGGAACTGGGCCGTCCGGTGGAGGAAGTGTTCTCCGAGTTCAGCGAACCCATCGCCGCCGCCTCCATCGCGCAGGTGCATCGCGCGCGGCTGGCCGATACGGGCGAAGATGTCGCCGTAAAGGTGCTGCGCCCCGGTATCGAGCGCGCCTTCAACAAGGATGTGGACGCCTTCTACTTTGCCGCGCGCATCGTGGATCTCTTTGCGCCCGGCGCGCGGCGCCTGCGGCCGATGGATGTGATCGAACACTTTGACGGTGTGGTAAAGGGCGAGCTGGACCTGCGGCTTGAAAGCGCGGCCGCCTCGGAATTTGCCGCCAACACCGGGCAGGACGAAGGCTTCACCCTGCCGCAGATCAAATGGAACCACTCGGCCCGCCGGGTTATGACGCTGGGCTGGGCGGACGGGCTGCCGCTGGGCGACAATGATGCGCTGGATGCGGCAGGTCACAACCGTCAGGAGCTGGGCGAACGGGTATTGACCCTCTTCCTGCGTCATGCCCTGCGCGATGGGTTCTTCCATGCCGACATGCATCAGGGCAACCTGAAGGTCGCCGCCAACGGCGACATCATCGCCTATGATTTCGGAATCATGGGCCATATCGACGAATATACCCGCCGGGTCTACGCCGAGATCCTGTTTGGTTTCATCAAACGCGATTACAAACGCGTGGCCGAAGTGCATTTCGAGGCCGGCTATGTGCCCGCCGACCGCGATGTGGACGAATTCGCCCGTGCCCTGCGCGCCGTGGGAGAGCCGATCTTTGGCATGGACGCCAGCCATATCTCGATGGGGCGGCTGCTAAATTACCTCTTTGAGGTGACCGAGCGCTTTGGCATGGAAACCCGGACCGAGCTGATCCTGTTGCAGCGCACCATGGTGGTGGTCGAGGGCGTCGCGCGCTCGCTGGATCCCCACATCAACATATGGGAAGCGGCCCGCCCCGTTGTGGAGGATTACATCAAGCAATCCATCGGCCCGCGCGCCGTGGCCTCGGATCTGATCAGCACGGCGCAGGTCATGGCCCGCTTCGGCCCCCGCCTGCCCGCGCTGGTAGAACGCGCCCTGATTGCCCAGGTGCAAGGCGGCGAGACACAGAAGCGCGGTTCCTGGGGCTGGCTTGCCCCGGCAATGATTGGAGCCTGTGCAGGTGGGCTGTGTGTGGGGCTGATAGCGCTTGTGCTTTGAAGACACATAGCGAAACGGTTTTGCGTGGGTCAAACTGAAGGCGCAGCCTCGTAGCCCATGGCGGTTGGCGCCTTTACCCTGCGAGTCCGCTTTGCGGACAAAGTGAGCTTTCGCTGCAGCTGCGCCAATGGCTGCAATGATTAGGGGCTCAGTTTGGCGCTATCGTAATACTCCAGTCATGTCATTCCACTGGATACTACCGGGAAATGGTTCGCCTTGGAAAAACGAGCGCCAAACGGAAACCACATCTTCAATGGAAAAAACCTCGTTGGCGAGCACTGTAATGTGACCCGCCCCGCATTCTATGACTTGTTTTTGACCCAATGATGTTTCGGGCATCGCGAAACTGGCACGGTAGTGCTTCTTGTCTCCAAAATCCCGCTTTACGATGAGACATTTCTCTTTGCCACCGGCCACTTGAACATAAGAACCATCTTGGCGGGTTAAGCTGGCATAAGAATGTGGCCCAAAGCTCTCAAGTTCTCTCAAAGCAGCTTTGACTTTCTCGAACTCTCTAACTTGCTCAGCCCTTTTTCCTTCAACTTCAAGAAGCATTACCATAACAAGCTTTCCGGCTTTCTCTGCTAGTTCCTCAGACCTTCAGTTTAATATTTCGGCCTACTCAGGTCAAAAATAGACTTGAACTGTAATCGCAAAAGCGGACTCTAGTTCAGTGTGCAGCATCAAGCACTTTGGGCTCAAAGCGGACCAAAGCGCTTTGTTGACACGGCCAAGGGAAAAGCCCGGACCGCACGAGCGGTCCGGGCTTTTCAGATGTACTTTGTCAGGCTTTAGCGTACGACGAACTCCGCGTGCAGGGCGCCGGCTGCCTTCAGGCTTTTCAGGATATCGATCATGTCCCGCGGCGACACGCCCAGCGCGTTGAGACCCGCCACGACCTCGGACAAAGAGGTGCTTTCGGGCACTTCGGCCAGTTGTATGCCTTCCTCTTCCTCGATGGCGGCGCCGGTGCGGGGCACGACCACCGTCTGACCTTCGCCAAAGGGGTTCGGTTGCACCACCAGCGGGGTCTCTTCCACACGAAGCGTCAGATTGCCCTGGGCCACCGCGACGCGGGAGATACGCACATCGCTACCCATCACGATGGTTCCGGAGGCCTGATCCACGACCACGCGCGCCTTGCGCTGGGGTTCGACCAGGATGTTCTCGATCCGGCCAACCGCGTGGGCCGTCGAACGCGCGTTGGTGCGCTGGATATCCACTTCGACAGTGCCGGAATCACGCATCAGAGCAACGCTGCGCCCGAATTCCGCGTTGATAGCGCGTTCGATACGGCCTGCCGTGGTAAAATCGGGCTCACGCAGCGCCAGCCGCATGGACGACAATGACGACAGATCGAAATCGATCTCTCGTTCAACCCGGCCACCAGACGGGATGACGCCGGAGGTCGGAACGCCTTGCGTCACGGTCGCGGCCTCTCCTTCGGCAACGGCTCCGCCGGCCAGGATCGTGCCCTGCGCCACGGCATAGATCTGACCATCCGCCGCATTCAGCGGCGTCATGATCAGCGTCCCGCCCATTAGACTACTTGAGTCGCCAATGGCAGAAACCGTCACGTCAACGTTGCCCCCAACCCGTGCAAAGGGGGGCAAGGTGGCCGTTACGAAAACGGCAGCAACGTTCTTGGGACGGAACTGCTCGCCCGCCACGTTGACCCCCAGCCGCTCCAGGATGTTGGACATGATCTCCTCGGTGAACGGGGAGTTGCGCAGCCCGTCCCCGGTACCGTCCAGCCCCACCACAAGGCCATATCCAACCAGATCGTTCCCGCGAACGCCGTCGAATTCCACGAGGTCTTTCAGACGGATCGCACTGGCCTGAGCCATGGCGGGGAACAGCAGGCAAGCGACCATAAGGCGCAAAAGTTTCATCATGACATGTACCTCAGCAATGACAGCTGTGCACTGCGCGCGGTGACCGAGTAGAGGCTTTCCAGCTGCAACTGCGCTTCCTCCAAACGGGTGTGGACCTCATAGGGATCAGCCGAAACCAGTTTATTCTTGGCAATGCTGAGGCTTGTTTCGGTGGCCGTGTTACGTGCCTCGACCCGCTCCAGCTGACCTTCGATGAAACCCATGTCCGCCTGTTTGGAGACCAGGCTCTCGTTGCTGTTCGCCAGCTCCATACCCACAGCCCTTGCGAGTTCGACCTTGACTTCATTGGTCAGCCCCAAAGCGCTTTCACCGACCAGGGCTGCGATCGCAAAACTCTGCAGCGAATGCTTGAGATCCGGATCATCGGCCCGCAAGCCAATCGAGACACGCTCACCGTCGCTCACCTCAACCGGCGAAAGGTCCGTTGTCGACCCCCGGTACATCACGGTATCAAAACCGGCCGGATCCGCGAACCAATCCTTGACCGCCTGAATGATGTCCGCACTGGTGGTCAGACCACCGACCTCGGCAACCAGATCGGTCATCAGAGTGTCCCCATCATTCAGCGGGGATGTCGACGTCGCAGTGCCCGAGAACAGGCTTCGCCCGCCGGACCAGCTGTTCAGAGTATTGATCGCGTTGTCCAACTCGATCCGCCCGCGGGCGGCAAACTGCTCTGCATCTGTGGCTGTCATCGTCGAAGTCAGGGCCAGAACATCATCGCGCATATCGATGACATTGGATTGAAGGCGCTCGAGGCTGCCCTGCACACCCGTTGCAAAGAGCTTTGCTTCGCCGGTCGCAATCATGTGGCTTTCCAGGCGCGCCAGCGTGGTCTCGATATCGGAAAGGTATGTGAAATCCCCACCCAAACGGCTGGTGATATTCGCGACTTTTCCACTTGCAAGCTCGCCTGACAGAGTCTCGATGTTCTGTTTCAGTTCGGCATTCCGGCTGCGCAGGAACATATGCTGCGCCATGTCGCCATAGGACTTAATAATCATTCATCAGATCCTCAGAAGAGTTTCCATCAGGCCATCCACGACGGACAGCACCTTTGCATTGGCCCCATAGGCTTTTTCGAACAGCATCAGGTTCTGCAATTCGGCATCCGTATCGACTCCGAGGCCTGCCTCGACCTGTGCTATCTCGGTGTAGCTTGACGCTGCAAAGGCCAAGGTGATCGAAGAGGCTTCATCGTCCCGCGCAAAGCGGGACAACAGGATCGAACTCAGCGTGGCTGCACTCCCGCTGACGGTGCCAAGACCGATCGTCGAGACGGTTTGACTCTCCGACAGCGCATCAGCATAGCCACTCAGCAGGCTGCCATCGCCCGGATCTCCGGGAGTCGCCGCATAAAGGCCGTCGCGGAACCGCCAGGTCTCGGCCTGACCATCCATCGCGACCAGATTGTTGAGTTCAAGGCGCCCGGAAATCCCTAGCGTGTTGGCATTGTCGAAAAATGCGCCCTCATCGGTGAAGATGCCGGCATCAGCCACGCCGATCGTCCCATCCAAGGCAGGATCCTGGAACCGCTCGATGAGATCGCGTGCAATCGCATCAAGGTCATCCTGTGCTTCTACAGCGATGATATCACGGATCTCGAATTGCGTGACGAGGGTTCCCCCTCTGAGCGGACCATTTACGCGGACATCCACAGGGCGTCCGTTGATCTCAAGCCCGGACAGCAAGCCGTTGCCAATCGTCATATGCGGAAGCATATCACTCTTGGGAGAGAAGCTCAGCTCCGACGCCTTGCCGTCTATCAGCGCCTGACCTCCTTCCGAGTAGAGTGCAATCCGGCCCATGTCCCGCTGGATCACATTGACCGGGATCATCTCGCCGATTTCATCCACAAGCATGCTGCGCTGATCGAGCATGGCCGAGACATTGGCCCCACTTGCATTCGCAACAACGATCCGGGCATTCAGTTTTTCAACTTCCTTCAAGGCAGAGTTCAAGCGGTCAACCTGCACTCCGATAGAGCTGTCGGCCTGAACCCGCATTTCCCTCAGCCCCTCCGCCGCATCGGTGATGGAGCGAACCAGCATACCGGCTTTCACGGAAAGATCGTTGAGACGCGGCGTCGAGTCGGGGCGGGAGATGGCCTCTACCATTGCCCCTTCGAAGTTGGCCATCTGCGATGTGATCGATGTTTCATCGTCCACCGTGCCAACCAGTGAGCTCATGCGCGAAAAGAACGAGGAGCGCACCTCTGCCACCGCCTGCTCAGATTGGGCATCGCGCCGGGCAGAAGTGATCGCGGGATCGACCACACGCTGGACCGAACCGATGCTCACACCCGGAGCAAAAGCGTTTGAATTCAGCTCCAGCGTTCGCCGCGAATACCCTGGTGTCAGGGCATTCGCGAGGTTCTCAGACACCACTTGCGTTGACCGCGATGCAGCGTTCAGCCCGCTCATGGCGGAACTAATAGCACTTGAAATTGACATGATCAGCCTGCTCTTTCTAAGCCGCGTTCAGTGTGCATCAGCGCCTTAACGCTTGATGTTGGTAGTTTCCTGCAGCATCTCATCGACGGTCTGGATCACCTTCGCGTTCGAAGAATACGCGCGCTGTGTCTGGATCATGTTGGTCAGCTCGCCAGCGACATCGGTGGCGGATTCCTCTCGTGTATAAGAGGCAACCTCACCTGTCGGACCTTCGCCTGCATTCCAAAGGAAAAAGGCTCCGCTCTCGGAGGTTGGAATGTAGGTCTGGTAGTCCATCGACACCATGCCGTTCGGGTTGGCCATGTCCACCAGCGGGATCTTGTAGAGAACACGGCTGGCGCCGGTGTCGTAGTTCGCGGTGACATAGCCAGAGGCGTCCACATCGACGCCGATCATGCTGCCGGCCGTCGAACCATCCTTGGTGATGGTTGCCGGTGCGAACTTGTCAGACACCTGAGTGAAACCATCGTTTTCGCCGATCAGACCAATGTTGATTTCAATCGGCCCACCATCCACGGTCACAATGACGTTTCCGGTCGCAGGGTCATAGGCACCGCCTGTGGTTGTCGCCACCGAGGCCAGATTGCCGCCGTCCGTCCGGCTGTCGTCGAATACCATCGTGTATTCGCCCACAATGGCGCCACCGCTTGCCGTATCGGTGATGATCATGGTCCACTCATTGGATTTTCCAGTAGCGGGAACCGTTGGGACAAACTCGAGCGTAAGTGTTTCAGAGGACCCGAGATTGTCGAAATACTCGATCGGCAATTCGATACTGTCGCCACTGGAACCCGCAGCCGTCTCGGTCGATGGCAGGTTGGCACCGATCTGCATCTGGGTCGTCGGCTCACCAACCAGCTGGTTTCGGTTGAAGTAAACCGGCTCCAGGCCGTCGGTCGAGTCAATGGCACCGCCAATGACGTTTCCGTTTGCATCCGTTTTCCAACCCAGAAGCACCAAGCCGGATTCGGTCGCAAGATATCCGTCTTCGTTGGTGCTGAATTCCCCAGCCGTGGTCAGGCGCATGGGCGGGTTACCGTTGTCCGAGGCAACGTCGGCGACTGTTGCAACAGGAAGGAAGCCGCTGCCGCGAACCGCAAGATCGGTTGGATTGTCGGTGGTGACCAGAGGACCACGTTCGTCGATCAGGCGCACGTTGGTGGTACGCACACCGCCCGCGCTGTAGCTCCCCTTTGAGGAGGACATCACGACCGAATGAAAATCGGTCTGGACGCGCTTGTAGCCTGCGGTTGAGGAGTTCGCGATATTGTCGGAGATGGAGGCCAGACGGCTGGCATTCGCACCGAGCCCGGATACACCCGCATATAGCGACGAAGAAATGGTCATAGCACGCCTTTCTGCTGCTTCAAAATCTTGATGCAATAGCTAGCGCACGAGCACTTAACGGGCGGCTAACAGATAAAATCCAATCTATCTGCAGCCGCCCGGGGTGGTGAATTGTCTTGGTTTACTTGCGCAAAAGGATGATTTCGACGCGATTGTTGCGAACCCGCATTGGGTTTTCGACAGCCAGGTTCCGGTCCGCGTGACCTGTGACCCGGTGGATTCGGCTGGCCTTCACGCCCCCCGATTCGAGCAGCATGCGTGCGGCATCGGCGCGGGCATGGGACAGCTGCCATACCGGGTTCTTGGCTACAACCAGGGGCTGCGAGCGGGTGTGACCGCTGATCGCAATCCCATTGGCAACGGTGCCGCTGACACGGGCGACCATGCGCACCAGATCACGGAACAACGGGGTCGGCTCTGCGGTTCCTTCTTCGAACAGCGGCGCGTCTTCTGTTTCGAACAGCTCGATGATCAGTCCTTCGTCCGACACACGGGTCACGATGTGGCGGGTCAGATCGATTGCAACCATGCTTTCGCCGCCACGGCCCCGCAGTTCTTCCTCGATCACGCGGAAAACCTCTTCCTGGGCGGACTGCTCGTTCTCACTGACGACCCCGGTCTCCCCCTGAGCCTGCCGCGCATTCATCGGGTTTTGATCCGTCGCGCCTGTCCCGTTTTGCGGTTTGATGTCTTCGGTGAACATGCTGTCGCCACTGAAGGCACCATTGCCCCCACCCGAAACACGGCTCAGCGGAATGGACGGCGAGAAGTAATCCGCCAGACCCTTGCGCTGCTTTTCGGTCGTGGCATTCAAAAGCCACATGAGAAGGAAGAAGGCCATCATCGCGGTCACGAAGTCGGCATAGGCCACCTTCCATGCACCACCGTGGTGACCATCGCCACCACCTGACTTTTTCCTCTTGATAATAATCGGAGCTACGTTGCCTTGTGCGCTCATATCAACCACCACTTTGTTCACCCACAACCGGGGTATCAGGCGGTTCGTTAAGCAGGCCTTAACAGCTAAAATTGGCTGCTGTTAAGACCTCTAAACAAATGTTTCATAGTCATAAATGTGTTCTTAAGGGGTGAACCACGTCAACCTCAAGTCGCCCCTGCGGCAACACTGTGGCACGAATGTGGCAAGGGGTGGACCCCGCCACGAAAATGGCGGGATCAAAAGGCGGGATCAAGCGTTCAAAAGGATATCGCCGAACGATTCGCGCAGCTTGTTCTTGAGCACCTTTCCGGTTCCGCCCAGCGGCAGATCCTCTGTAAAGACTACCTTGTCCGGAATCTGCCAGCTGGCAACCTTGCCTTCGTAGTGCGCCAGAAGTTCTTCCTCGCTTAGGCTTTCATCGGACCGCACTGCGATCACCACCGGGCGTTCGTCCCACTTGGGGTGACGCGCGGCAATAGCCGCAGCCTGGGCGATCTTGGGATGGGACATGGCGATGTCTTCCAGCTCCACCGTCGAAATCCACTCACCGCCGGATTTGATGATGTCCTTGGAACGGTCGCGGATGATCATGTAGCCATCCGCATCGATCGTGGCGACATCACCGGTATCGAACCAGCCGTCGTCCGTCAGGGCGCTGGCGTCATGGCCAAAGTAGGTGTCGATGATCCAGTGACCGCGGATCTGCAGCTCACCTTGGGTTTTGCCATCTTCTGCCAGGCGGTTGCCTTCATCATCGACGATGCGCAGTTCAACGCCATAGGGTGGACGCCCCTGCCCTTCACGTAACTTGCCCTTTTCTTCGATGCTGAGGTCATCGTGCTTTTGCAGCAGGTTGTTGAGCGTGCCCAGCGGGCTGGTTTCGGTCATGCCCCAAGCGTGGATCAGCTCGACGTCATATTTGTCGCGGAAAGTGGGGATCATCACCGTCGGCAGGGCCGAGCCGCCCACAACAGTGCGCTTCAGGCTTTCGGCCTTGCTGCCGGTCTTGGCCAGCGCCTGCAGAAGCCCCATCCAGATCGTCGGCACGCCCAGCGCCAGGCTGACCCGCTCACCATCGATCAGCTTGACCAGGCTTTCCCCATCCAGGTTCGGCCCCGGCAGGACCAGCTTGGCCCCCACAGCCGCGGTTATATAGGGAACGCCCCAGGCATTTACGTGGAACATCGGGACCACCGCCATCACCGTATCACGGGCCGAAATCGCGAGACCGTCCGGCTGGTTGCCGCCCAGCGAGTGCAGAACAGTGGTGCGGTGGGTGTACTGAACCCCCTTAGGGTTGCCTGTGGTGCCGGAGGTATAACACAGGCTCGACGGCGTGTTCTCGTCCAGCTCGGGCCAAGTATTGTCATCCCCTTCCGCTGCCAGAAGCTCATCATAGAACAGGATACCCGGCACGGCCTCGGCGGCGGCCTCATCGCGCGGGCCCATGAGGATGACATGCTTGAGCGTGGTCAGATGCTCTTTCAGCTTGCCCACCGCAGGCACGAAGGTTGCATCGATGAACAGCACCTGATCTTCGGCGTGGTTGATGATGTAGATCAGCTGCTCCGGCTTCAGGCGCGGGTTGATCGTGTGGCAGATCATGCCCCCGCCCGCGACGCCAAAGTAGATCTCAAGATGGCGGCGGTTGTTCCAGGCGATGGTGCCGCAGCGCTCCCCTTCCTTTATGCCAAGGCGTTTCAGCGCGGCGGACAGTTTGCGGGCGTTCGCTTCTATTTCACCCCAGTTGGAATGCACCACCTCGCCCGAGGTTTCCACCGAGGTCACGGTGGTGTTGCCGTGGTAGCGGCCCGCGTGTTCGATCAACGAGCTGATCGTCAGCGGTTTGTGCATCATCTTGCCAAGCATTTCGCTTTGCTCCTCCAAATGTCATTCGGCGGCCAGGGCCGCCCGATTGCGGATCATGTCCGCGGCTTTCTCTGCGATCATGATGGTTGGCGCGTTGGTGTTACCCCCGATCAGCCGCGGCATGACCGAGGCATCCACCACGCGCAAACCTTCCATGCCGCGCACTTTCAATTCCGGATCGACGACCGCCATTTCGTCCTGCCCCATCCTGCAGGTTCCCACCGGATGATAGATCGTATCCGACCGGGCACGGATGTGCTGCTCCAACGCTGCGTCATCCGGCTCTCCTTCGATGAACAACTCCTTGTGGATGTAGCCCTGCAAGGGGGGCGTCTGCATGATCTGCCGCGTCTTGCGGATGCCCTTGATCATTACCGCCAGATCCTCTGGGTCCGACAGGAACTGCGGATCGATCCGGGGCGGCGCCATGGGATCGGCGGAGGTGAGTCCCACCGAGCCACGAGATTTCGGGCGCAGCACACAGACATGGCAACTGAACCCATGCCCCATATGCAGCTTGCGGGCGTGATCGTCGACGATGGAGATCACGAAATGCAGCTGCACATCAGCGCGGTCCAGTGACGGATCCGTCTTGAGGAACGCCGCGCCTTCGGCAAAGGGCGTGGCCAGCATGCCCTTGCCTGTCTTGCGCCAGTCATTGATGTGTTTCAGCAAGTTGACGCTGCCGGGCAGTGAGATCCCGAAATTGTCCCGATCCTTGCTCTTGTAGGCGAGGGTAAAGTCGAGGTGGTCCTGCAGGTTCTGCCCGACGCCCGGCAGTTCGTGCACCATTCCGATCCCATGTGGCGTGATATCCTCGGGCCGCCCCACACCAGACAGCTGCAAAAGCTGTGGCGAGTTGAAAGCACCGCCGCAGAGAACCACCTCCCGCCGGGCATTCACCGTCTGGTGCTGGCCGCCCTTGCGGTAGGCCACGCCGGTTGCGCGCTTGCCCTGGAAAAGCACCCTCGTGGCATGGGCGCCGGTGATCACCGTGAGGTTCGACCGTTGCATGACCGGATGCAGATAAGCGGCGGCGGCCGAGCAGCGCTCTCCGTTCTTCGACGCCTCGTGGAACTGGGTCACCTGGTAGAGGCCGATCCCCTCGTTGTCGCCGGCGTTGAAATCCTCCACCTCGCGGATCTGCAGCGCCTTGCCCGCCTCGACAAAGGCGCGGGTGATCGGGCGCGGAGATTTCTGATTGCTGACCTGCAAGGGGCCATCTCCCCCATGGGCACCATCCGCACCACGTTCATTGTTCTCGGCGCGCTGGAAGTAGGGCAACACGTCCTGCCAGCCCCAGCCAGGACAGCCGAGCGACGCCCATTCGTCGTAATCCCCCGCATGGCCGCGAATATAGAGCATCGCATTGATCGCGCTGGAGCCGCCCAGCGCCTTGCCGCGCGGCTGGTAGCCCTTGCGCCCATTCAGACCTGGCTGCGGTACGGTCTCAAACGCCCAGTTGTTGATCTTGGGGCGCCCCGGCAGCATGGCGACCACCGCTGCAGGCGCGCGCACAAGGATGCTGTCACCGCGCCCGCCAGCCTCCAGCAGGCAGACGCTGATATTCGGATCCTCGCTCAGCCTTGAGGCCAGCGTCGATCCCCCGGATCCCCCTCCGACAATCACATAATCAAATTGCATCGCGTCCCCTCCCAAGGTTGCATTTGATTCAAAGTGAACTCGGGAAGGGGCAGCCTGTCCATCTTTTCTCTACGTAACGCAGAAAGGCTGCAGCGCGAGACCGCTTCAGCCCTCTTCTTTTGCGCCGGTCACGGGCCTGGCCGAGGAGGCATACCTTTCCGAGGCCTCATAATAGTCGTCAAATCCGATGCGGCGGCGCAGCTCCATGAAATCCATCAGGTTGCTGCGCGGCTTGCCCGCCTTCATTTCCGCAAGCGTCTGCACCATCGCCTGCATAGCGGAGGCCATCAGCGACAGGGGGTAGGCGGCGATGCGGTAGCCGATCTCCTCCAACGCCTCGGGCGACAGGTCCGGAGTTTCGCCGCCCTC
Source organism: Phycobacter sedimenti (assembly GCF_038148855.1). Lineage (NCBI taxonomy): Bacteria > Pseudomonadati > Pseudomonadota > Alphaproteobacteria > Rhodobacterales > Roseobacteraceae > Phycobacter > Phycobacter sedimenti. Next base: position 404,761 of record NZ_JBBVGR010000003.1, read on the forward strand.
GACGATATTGGCCATGTTGGGCGCATCCGTCGCGGCGCAGACCTCGCGCATTTCCGCCTCCGATCGGGGGGCTTCGACAAAGATAATGTCGGCGCCCAGCTCGCGGAACTTCTGTGCGCGTGTCAGCGCCTCGCCCAGCCCGTGATCGTGGCGGGCATCGGTGCGGGCCAGGATCAGGATGTCCTGCCCTTCGTTGCGCGCATCCACGGCGGCGCGGATCCGGTCATAGGCTTCCTCGCGGCCCACCACGGCCTTGCCCGGGGTATGGCCGCAGCGTTTGGGGGCCAGCTGATCCTCGATCATCACCGCAGCGCAGCCCGCATTCGCCATGCCTTGCACCGTGCGACGCACGTTCATCGCGTTGCCGTAACCGGTGTCTCCATCCGCGATCAGCGGGATTGAAATCGCACCGGCGATGTTGCGCGCCTGATCCAGCACCTCACCATAGCTCATCAGGCCCAGATCCGGCGCCCCGATCCGTGACGCCGAGGCCCCGAACCCGGTCATGAAGGTAAGGTCGAACCCAGCCTGCTCGATCAGCTTGGCCGAGAGCGCATCGTAGGCGCAGGGCATTGTGTGCAGGCGGGGCTGCGCCAGAAGGGCGCGCAGTTTGTCGGCAGGGGTCGTCATATCGCTCACAGTTTGAAGGGAATATAAAGGGCGAGGTCAGGCACGAGATAGAGAAGGGCTGCGCAGAGGAACATCAGCACAAGGAAAGGGATCGCTCCCCGTGCCACGTCCCCAAGGGTCGCCCGGGCAACCGCCTGGATCACGTAGAGGTTCAACCCCACGGGCGGGGTGATCAGGGCCGCCTCGACCATGATCACCATGAAAACGCCAAACCAGATCGGGTCAAACCCAAGGCCCATGGCCGCAGGCAGCAGCACCGGTGTCATGATCAGCACCATCGACAGCGCCTCGAGCACAAGCCCCATGACCACGAGGATCGCAGCCACCAGCAGCACGAACATCACCGGACTGGAAACGGCCTCCGAGATAAAGGCGCTTATGTCCTGCGGGATGCGGTAAAGGGTGATTGCCTTGCCAAAGACCTTGGCGCCCGCAATGATCAGAAGGATCGCAACCGTTGTGGCCATACTGTCCATCGCCGCCTCCCAGAAGGCCTTCCAGGTCAGGGTCCGCAGGATGAAAGCGGTGATCACAACGGCAAAGGCAAATCCGATCGCGGCAGCTTCGGTCGGGGTGAAGGCACCGGAATAGATCCCCGCCACCACCACAGCCGCAAGCGCCATCGAAGGCAGTGCGCGTAAGGTAGCCGCGCGGCGCTCGGCTCCGGTGGCTTTTTCGCTGCGGCCCATACCCTTCATCGAGGCATAGATCATCGAATAACCCGAAAACAGCACCAGAAGCGCCAGACCCGGGCCAACACCCGCAAGGAAAAGGGCGATCACCGATTCCTCAGTCACGAAGCCGTAGACGATCATCGGGATCGAGGGCGGGATCAGGATGCCCAGCGTGCCACCCGCTGCCAGCAGCCCGTAGACAAAGCGCCGCTCATAGCCGCGGTTGATCATTTCCGGGATGGCGACGGTGCCAATGGTGGCCGCAGTCGCAACCGAAGAGCCGGAAATCGCGGCGAACAGCCCGCAGGAAATCACCGTCGCAACAGCCAGCCCGCCGGGCCAGTGACCGACCCAGGCCTGCACCGCTGCATAAAGATCGCGTCCAACGCCGCCCTTCAGCAGCACGTTCGACATCAACAGGAACAGCGGCACGGCCAAAAGTATGAACCCGTCCAGCGTGGACAGGATCGCCTGCGGCGCCATCAGCGGAGAAAACCCGCCAAAGATCAAAAGGGACAAGCCAAGCCCGCCAAGGGCAAAGGCCACCGGGACACCGATCAGCAGAAGGCCAAAAAGCGCAAGAAGAATGAGGAGAACAGTCATCAGTCGTGCTCTCCTTCAGCCACTATCTGCCCCTGCAAGGCGCGAACCGTCTCGATCACCGCCTGAATCAGCAGAATGGCAAACCCGAAGGGCAGTGACAGTTCCACGTACCACATGGGCATATCCAGCATGGTACCGGTGGTGCGCCCTCGGACAAAACTGTCATGGAAAATCTCATAGCCGTAGAACAGAACAATGGCCGAGAAGACCGCGACTGCGGCCGTGGCAAAGACATCTGCCGCCAGCCGGGGCCCGCGCGGCAGGTTCGCGATCACCGCGGTGATGCGGATATGGCGCCGCTCCCGCAGGCACCAGGGCGCTGCGATCAGCGATCCCCAGATCAGGCAAAACTGGCTCAGCTCCGCCGCCCAGATGGTGGGCCGCACAAAGAAATAACGGGCCATCACCTCATAGGTGAGCATGATCCCGGAAAGAACGAAGAGCGCAGCAGCCACAAGGGCCAGCGCGGTCACGAACCTGGCAAATACGTCCATGGAATGTCCCGAAGAATTGAGGTGGACCGCCCTCTATCCGAAGGGCGGTCCATGTTGGTCAGGTTCAGAAGCTTTCGGCAGCAGACAGGATCTGCGCGCCCAACTCCCCTGCCTTGGCGCGGAATCCATCATAGACGGGGGCGGCCGCTGCCTTCCAGGCGGCGATTTCCTCATCCGTGGGCGTGTAGATGGTCATGCCTGCCTTTTCGGCCTCGGCATAGGCTGCGGCTTCGATTGCTGACATCTCGTCCCGCACCGAGATCTCGGCCTTGCGCGCAGCATCCGCCATGATCTTCTGGTGCTCGGCCGACAGACCATTCCACCAGTCGGTATTGGCCACCACGATGAATTCGATATCGGCGTGGTTGGTGACAGTGATGGTATCCATGACCTCCCACAGCTTGCGCGATTTCACGCCCGAAACACCGGTCATGCCAATGTCAACGGTGCCGCGCTGGTAGGCGAGGTACTGCTCTGAGCCGGAAATCAGCGTCGGCGCGCCGCCGGTTGCAGTGACAAAATCGCCCAGCGTCTTGCCGAACACACGGGCCTTCTTGCCTTCCATATCGGTCGGGGTTTTCACAGGGCCGCCCTGCGAGAGCATGACCGCGCCGCCATAGGCCTGCCACCACAGAACCGTCGCACCGGTGTCGGCAATCGCAGCATCGATGGGGCCGCGCACCGGGCTGCCGGGTTCGACCGCCTTGCGGACCTTGTCTTCGGAGTTGAACAGGAACGGCATGTAGAAGACATCCACCGCCGGGATGTCACCCACATAGCGGGTCAGCGAGGCCACGCCCATCTCGATTGCACCGGATCCCACCGCGGCGGGCACTTCTTTGTCCTTGTAAAGCTGCGCCGAATCGTAAATCTCAACCGCGATGTCCCCGCCCGAGGCTTTCTCCACCTCTTCCTTGAACATCAACAGGTTCTGCCCGAGATGGCTTTTGAGCGGCAACTGCAAAGAGATACGCGCAGTCACATCGGCAGCAAAGGCGGGTAGTGCAGTGCACAGCGCCAGCGCGGCGCCAGTCAGCGTCGAAGTCAGTTTCATGAATTTTCCTCCCTTAATAAAATGATGTTCCATCAAGGGCTTACCCTTGGTCAAGGGAAATGGCGCAGGCTTTTCAGGTGCGATATTCGAACCTTCAATTACGCATTAAATTCAATCAGTTGGGACAATACGTCCGGTGAAATAAATTTTGAAACCCAACCTCCTCTCGCCACTCTTACAGCAGAAATCGGAGGAGATGAGATGCCAAAGCGGCCGCAAGACGCCAAACGCCGCGCCAAAGGCGCGGCGCTCGGCCCAACGGGAGAGGATCATCCTGTGGATGTTCCGATCCGGGCGGGAGAGCTCTGCCCAGAGATCAGCCCAAGACGGCCTTTACCGCACGCGCTGTGGCGGCAACAACGGTGTCAGCCTCTTCGCGGCTCAGGCAGAACGGCGGCGCAAAACCCAGGATATCACCCTGCGGCATGGCGCGGGCAATGACCTTGTCCTGCTCCAAAAGCTTGGCCGCGATCTGTGGACCTATCTTGTCAGCCGCTTCAAAGAAGCTGCGGCGACCCCGATCCTTCACGAACTCCACCGCGCAAAGCATGCCTTCGCCGCGAATGTCGCCGACATGAGCATGATCGCCCAGCGCCTCTTTCATGGACGTGTTCAGGTAGGCCCCCACGCTGCCTGCGTTCTCCACAAGGTTCAGCTCATCGATCAGCTTGAGGTTGGCAACGCCCGCCGCCGCCCCGATGGGGTGCGCCGAGTAGGTCCAGCCGTGGCCGATGGGGCCGTTCTCATCCGTCCCCTGCTCCAGCACCTTCCAGACCTTGTCGGAAACGATCGAACCGGACAGCGGCGCATAGGCCGAAGTCAGACCCTTGGCGATGGTGATGATATCCGCTTCCAGCCCGTAATGATCGCTGCCGAACATGGTGCCAAGCCGACCGAAACCGGTGACCACCTCATCCACGACCAACAGGATGTCGTGCTTTTTCAGCACGCTCTGGATCGCTTCCCAGTATCCGGCCGGGGGCGGCACGATGCCTCCCGTTCCCAGAACCGGCTCACCGATAAAGGCGGCGATGGTGTCGGCGCCTTCACGTTCGATCAGCGCCTCCAGTTCGGCGACGCAATGCGCCACGAACTGCTCTTCGGTCTGGGTCTGGTCTTCGCGGCGGAAGTAATAGGGTGCATCGGTATGAATCACCTGCGCCAACGGCAGGTCGAATTTCTTGTGGAACAGCTCCAGCCCCGTCAGCGAACCCGTCACCAGCCCAGAGCCATGATAGCCGCGCCACCGCGAGATGATCTTCTTCTTCTCGGGGCGACCCAGGATGTTGTTGTAGTACCAGATCAGCTTGACGTTGGTCTCGTTGGCGTCCGAGCCACCGAGGCCAAAATACACCTTGGACATATTCGCGGGCGCCCGGTCGAGGATCATCTTGGACAGTGTGATCGAGGCCTCGGTGCCATGGCCGACGTAGGAATGATAATAGGCCAGCTCTCGCGCCTGTTCGGCGATCGCTTCGGCAATCTCCTGACGGCCATAGCCCACGTTCACGCAGTATAGCCCGGCAAAGGCGTCCAGCAGCCGGGTGCCGTCGCGGTCCTCGATATGGACGCCACTGGCGGTCTTGATCACCCGGCTCGGGCTTTCCCCGCGCGCATGCTGCGCGAGATGGGTGGAGGGGTGAAAAAAGTTGTCCCGGTCCCACTGATCCAGTTGATCGTTTTTCAGCATTGTCTGTCCTTCTTTCTGTTCCGGTGCCTGCAGCCGCCGGATATCGTCAATTTCAGGTTCCGTGCCTGCGGTGTGGAGGGATCTAGGCCCAATCTCGGCAGACGTATTTGACTTCGGTGAACTCCTCCATCCCGAGGCGCGCGCCTTCGCGCCCCAGGCCGGATTGCTTGGCCCCGCCAAAGGGGATCGGCGCGCCCGTCACCTTGGTCCGGTTCACGGCCACCATGCCGAACTGCAAGGCGCGCGACAGCCGGTAGATGCGGCGCGGATCCTGAGTGTGGACATAGGCAACAAGGCCGTATTCCGTCTCGTTGGCCCGGGCGGTGATCTCCTCTTCGGTGTCAAAGGGCGTGATGGGCGCCACCGGGCCAAAGGTTTCCTCGTACATGATGCGCGCATTGGCTGGCACATCGGTCAGCACGGTCGGCTGGTAGAACAGCGGCCCCATCGGGTGGACATCGCCGCCACAGGCCAGTTTCGCCCCCTTGGCCAAAGCATCCTTCACATGTTCCTGCTGCTTTGCCACCGCGCGCGCGTGCATCAGGGGGCCGATATCGGGATCATCCATCCCTTCTCCGACGCTCAACGCCTTGGTCGCGGCTGTCAGCTTATTGCAGAAAGCATCATAAAGGCCGCGCTGTACGAAAATCCGGTTGGCCCCAAGGCAATCCTGACCGGAGGTGGCGAATTTCGCCTTCATCGCCTCTTCCACCGCCTGATCCAAGTCCGCATCGTCAAAGACGATCACCGGCGCGTGGCCGCCCAGCTCCATCACCAGACGCTTCACCGTATCGGCGCTTTGCCGGTACAGCAGTTTGCCCACCTCGGTGGAACCCGTGAATGACAGGGCGCGCACGCGGGTATCTTCGGTCCAGGGCTTCACAACGGTGGGTGCATCCCCCGTCACCACGTTGAATACCCCGGCAGGCACACCGGCGCGTTCGGCCAGTTCAGCAAGCGCAAGAGCGCTGAAAGGTGTTTCAGCCGAAGGATGCGCAACAACGGTGCAGCCCGCCGCCAGCGCCGCGGCTGCCTTGCGGGTCAGCATCGCCGAAGGAAAGTTCCACGGAGTGATGAGGGCCACAACGCCCACGGGTTCGCGCCAGAGCTCGACCTCCGCATCGGGCAGATGGCTGGTCACCCCTTCGATATTGGGGCGCTTTGCCTCTTCGGCGTAGAACTCGACAAAACCCGCGCCGTATTCGATCTCGCCGCGCGCTTCGGACAGGGGTTTACCCTGTTCCAGCACCATGATGCGGGCCAGATCCTCTTTGTGGTCCAGTTGCAGCTGGCCCCAGCGCCGCAGAATGACAGCGCGCTCCTGCGGCAGCAATCCGGCCCAGGCATCAAACGCAGCCTGCGCCGCATCGACCGCAGCAGACGAATCCTCTGCCGTCAGGCTGGCGACATGGCCGACTGCCGAACCGCTCGCCGGATCGGTGACGACAAATGTGCCGCCATCTGCGGCCCCGGTCCAACGGCCATCTACATAAGAGAAAGAGCGGACAAGCCGCTTGTCGGCAATATCGCTTCGGGCGGAAAGGGCGGTTTCGGCCATTGTAAATCCTCCGTTGAACGTCAGGAGGACAGTCTCTCGCCGCGATCAGAAATCGAGACCGAACTTTAGCCCATGCGCAGAGGATTCATCTGCCCTCCCCCTGCCCCAGCAGAAGATTCAGCGGCGGCGTAGCGGGACCTTTCACCGGCTTGGTCACGATATAGGTGAAATAGCGCGACAGGCCGATACGGGCATCCAGCATGGAATCGATCAGTCGCTGATAGGCGTCGATGTCACATGTCACGATCTGCAAAAGGTAGTCGAAGCCACCCCCAAGCGCCCAGCAGGCAGTGACCTCATCATAAGTCTGAACGGCCTGTTCGAACGCCTGAAACCGGGCCGCCGTGTGATCCGCGATCTCCGCCGCGACAAACACCGTTATATGCGGGGCGACTTTGCGCAGGTTGATACGCGCGCCGTACCCCTCGATCAGACCTGCCTTTTCAAGCTTGCGCAACCGGTCCCAGCACGGCGTCGGAGACAGGCCGATGCGATCGGCGAGGGCTGCTTTGGTTATGCGCCCCTCCTGCGTCAGAACCTGCAGGATGGCGATATCGCGATCATCAAGACGTATCATGGCTCAGGGCTGTAGCACGCCAGTACGGCCTCGGAAAGCTGCAGTGCATCCACCTGCGCCTGTTCCATAAACTCTCCAAAACGCCAATGTTGTGCACAACAAGTCCAGGCAGAACGCCCAAGAATCAGCCAAACAGCAAATAGCAGGTCGTTTTCAGGCATTACATTTGCCGCGAACAGACCTGAATCGCATGATGTACTCAACTACACAGAAGAAGAGCTTTTGCGATAATCCCACAACCCTTTGTCAGAGGTCGCCATGCCACTGGAACACGCCCCTTTTTCGCACGGCGAATACGTCCGCCGCATCGCCAAGACCCGCAAGGCCATGGAGGCCGCCGGGATCGAGGTTCTGTTTGTGACCGACCCGTCAAACCAGGCCTGGCTGACCGGCTATGACGGCTGGTCCTTCTATGTGCATCAGGGTGTGATCCTCGGGCTGAACGGCGATCCTATCTGGTGGGGGCGTACCATGGACGCCTTTGGCGCCCTGCGCACCGTCTGGATGGAGGAGAAAAGCGTCATCGGCTATGACGACCGCTATATCCAGTCCACCACATGCCACCCGATGGAGGATCTGGCCGCCCACCTGACCCGGCTGGGTTATGGCAGCGCGCGGGTCGGTGTAGAGATGGAGAACTACTACTACTCGGCCAAGGCCCACGCGGAACTGGCGCGGAACCTGCCGAACGCCACTCTGATGGATGCCACAGCCCTGGTGAACTGGCAACGCACCGTGAAATCGGACGAAGAGCTGATGTTCATCCGGCGCGCCGCCCGCATCAGCGAACACATCGTCAATCTGGCAATCGAACGCGCCCGCCTCGGCCTGCGCAAGAACGAGCTGGTCGGCGATATCCTGCAGGCCGGCGCCTATGGCGTGGGCGACGACTGGGGCGACTACCCCGCCATTGTACCGCTGACGCCCTCGGGCCTGGATGCCACCGCAGCGCACCTCACATGGGACGGGCGGCCGATGCAGACGGGCGAAGCGACCTTTTTTGAACTGTCCGGCTGCTATCGCCGCTATCACGCACCGCTGTGCCGCACCGTGCACCTGGGCAAACCGCCGCAGGAAATGCTCGACGCGTCCGAAGCCCTGAACGAGGGGATCGAGGCGGGGATCGAAGCCGCAAAGGCGGGAAACCGCGCCTGCGACATTGCTAATGCCCTCAATGGTGCGCTGAAAAAGGCCGGGATCGATCGCAACGGGCGCTGCGGCTACCCGATCGGCCTCAGCTATCCGCCGGACTGGGGCGAGCGGACGATTTCCCTGCGTGACACAGATGAAACCGTACTGGAGCCGGGCATGACCTTTCACTTCATGCCGGCGCTCTGGATGGACAGCTGGGGCCTTGAGACAACCGAAACCATCCTGATCCACGAGAGCGGCCCCGCCGAGGCGCTATGCAACGTGGAGCGCAAACTCTTTGTCAAAGACGAGGTTCTCAATGACCTTCCTGCCCCGAACGACGGATTTACTGGGCGAACTCATCGCGTTACCGACCGTCTCCGCGAGCAGCAACCTGACATTGATGTCTCTATTGGCGGACCGGCTGGATAGCGCAGGCGCAACGGTTCACATCTGGACGGACGAGACTGGCAGCAAGGCCAACCTCTTTGCCACCATCGGACCGGACCGGGACGGCGGCATCGTGCTGTCCGGTCATTCCGACGTGGTGCCGGTCACAGATCAGGACTGGTCCAGCGATCCGTTTGAGATGATCGAACGGAACGGAAATCTGTATGGCCGCGGCACCTGCGACATGAAAGGCTTCATCGCCGCCGCGACGGCGATGGCGCCGCACTATGCCAGCCTGAACCCATCCCGCCCGATCCACTTTGCATTCACCTATGACGAGGAGGTCGGTTGTTTCGGCGCGCAGGCCCTGGCCAAGTCGCTGAAAGAACGTGATATCCGGCCCTCGGTCTGCATCGTCGGGGAGCCGACGATGATGCGCATCATCGAAGGGCACAAGGGCTGCTATGAGTACTCCACCCATTTCACCGGCCTAGAGGGGCACGGATCCGGGCCAGACCTTGGCGTCAACGCCGTGGAATATGCCGCGCGCTATGTGGCACGTCTGCTGGAGTTGAAGGACGCCTTGCGCGCCCGCGCGCCCGAAGGCAGCCGGTTCGAGCCGCCCTGGACCACCATCAACACCGGCGCGCTGGTGGGCGGCCATGCGCACAACGTGATCCCCGGCAAGGCGCGGGTGGATTGGGAAATGCGCCCGGTGCAGAAATCCGATGCCGATTTCGTCAAGGAGGACCTTGAGCGTCTTTGCAGCGAGGCCCTTCTTCCGCAGATGCGTGCGGTCTGTCCCGAGGCGGAGATCGTGACCGAGGTGATCGGAGAGGTCGATGGTCTGGAGCCGGCCTCTGAAAACGAAGCCCGCGAGATCCTGCAGGAACTGACCGGAGCGAACGGTGCCGATCTGGTTGCCTTTGGCACGGAGGCGGGCATTTTTCAGGGGCTGGGCATGAACGTGGCTGTGTGCGGACCCGGATCCATTGAACAGGCGCACAAGCCGGATGAGTATGTCTCGCTAGATCAACTGTCCCAATGCCTTGGCCTGCTTGAAGGGATCGGCGCAAAGCTGCGCTGACACGCGGTTTGCGCCATTTGACGGAGGCAGATAAACAGGCGCTCAACCAAGGGGGCCGACCATGACTGCATCCTCGTCCAACACCACGCTGGACCTCGACAACTCCGACTACAGCGCCCGTGACCGGTTCGAGCTGATGCACCGCGAAATCCGCGACCGCATCTGCCTGCTGGACTATGCCCCCGGCACCCGCCTGTCAGAGGTCGAACTGGCCGAGGAATTCGGCGTCAGCCGCACCCCCCTGCGGCGCGTTCTGGCTCGGCTCGAAGACGAGGGGCTGGTGCAGTCCGTGCACGGCGTCGGCACCTTTGTCACGGACGTCAATCTCGACGAGCTGGCACAGACCTACCGGCTGCGGATGGAGCTTGCAGGCATGATGGGACGTGTGATGCCTGCTGCCCCGGATAAGGCACTCCTTTTCGAGTTCCGCGCCCTCTCAGCCCGCTCCAAATCCCTGCTTCAGGACCCCGCTCCACGCGACTTTGCCCGGCTGATCACCGATTTCTTCCTCGCCACGTTAAAGCTGACCGACAACATGCCGCTGCGCGCAACGGCCGAACGGCTGTACTATCAGACCTCGCGGATCTGGCTGACCTCGGTGGCGGATTCGGTGATCGATCTGGGCGAGGAAATGCGCATATTCGACGGGGAGCTCGACACCGTGCTCTCGGCGCTGGAGATCGGGGATCTGCAGGCCGCCGCCATGCTGCAACAGGCCCATATCTCCATGAGCTTTGCCCGTATGTCGGCGCAGCGGCTTTAAAACCAACGCCATTTCCCCGGCAGCCTGACAGGCATAAACCGCATGTTAGCATCCATGGGGTCCAGTGCGGAGGGACAAGACGATCCCCGCCAGTAGCCGTCACAGTTGAGTTCGCCGACTTTAGCGCTTATCTCGGCACAATGGCGGCGCGCGCGGGGCCGCCCAGACAAAGGATACCTCCATTGGCCAATCACCTTTACAAGAACGATCTGCCGGACGGGCTGGATCTGGGGCCCATCGTGGCCATTGATTGTGAAACCATGGGGCTGAACCCCCACCGGGACCGGCTCTGCGTCATTCAGATGTCCGGGGGCGATGGAAATGCGCATATCGTGCAGATCGAAAATGGCCAGAACGCGGCGCCGAACCTGTGCCGGATGCTGGAAGATCCCGCCGTACTGAAACTCTTCCACTTTGGCCGCTTTGACATCGCCGCCATGTACAACGCCTTTGGCGCGCTGGCCGCTCCGGTCTATTGCACCAAGATCGCCAGCCGCATGGTGCGCACCTATACGGACCGCCATGGCCTTCGGAACCTGTGCCAGGAGCTGATCGGCGTCGACATCTCCAAGCAGCAACAGATGAGCGATTGGGGCGCGGAAACCCTGACCGAGGCACAGCTGGAATACGCCGCCTCGGATGTTCTGTACCTGCACCGCCTGCGCGATGAGCTGGACAAGCGTCTGGCCCGCGAGGGACGCACAGAGATGGCCCAGGCCTGTTTCGACTTCCTGCCGATGCGCGCGCGCCTGGACCTCGAAGGCTGGCCCGAAACCGATATCTTTGCCCACTCATGACCGAGACAGAACAGCTCCTCGCCACCGCCCGCCAGGTGGCTACAGATGAAGCCCGCGCGCTGGACGCGCTGGCCGAAAGCTTTGACACCCGCTTTGCAGATGCAGTGCGGCTGATCCTCGAAGCCAAGGGACGCGTGATCGTCAGCGGCATCGGCAAATCCGGCCATATCGGTCGCAAGATCGCCGCAACGCTTGCCAGCACCGGCACCCCCGCCCATTTCGTGCATCCGGCCGAGGCCAGCCACGGCGATCTGGGCATGCTCTCCAAAGGCGACGTCGTCTTGGCAATTTCGAACTCCGGTGAGGCACCGGAACTTGCGGATCTTCTGCTGTTTACCCGCCGGTTCGACATTCCGTTGATCGGCCTTTCCAGCAGGCCCGGCAGCACCCTGATGACGCAAGCCGACGTGCACCTGCAGATCCCCGCCATGGGCGAGGCCTGCGGATATGGCATCGTTCCGTCGATCTCAACGACGCTGACCCTTGCGATGGGGGATGCTCTGGCGATTGCCATCATGAAGTACCGCGACTTCCGCCCGGAAAACTTCCGCGACTTTCACCCCGGCGGCAAACTGGGCGCGCGCCTGTCAAAGGTACGCGATCTGATGCACGAGGGTGGCGCGCTACCGCTGGTGCAGAATGCAACGCCCATGTCCGACGCGCTGATAGAAATCAGCCAAAAGGGATTTGGCGTTGTCGGTGTAACGGACGCAAACGGAGCTCTTGTCGGCATCATCACCGACGGCGACCTTCGCCGCCATATGGCAGGGCTTTTGGATCACAGCGCTGCCGACGTGATGACCGAGGCTCCCACGACCATTGCGCCCGGTGCCCTGGCCGAGGAAGCCGTCGCCATGATGAACGCCCGGAAAATCACCTGTCTTTTTGTCGTGGATCCCGAAAACGGTCCCGAGGCTTTGGGCCTTCTGCATATTCACGACTGCCTGCGGGCAGGCCTTGGTTAGACTGCCGGGAGGGCACAGCAGATGGACCGCTACTCGCGCACGGTTGCCTACCTCAAGGTGCTGTTACCCCTGACGGCGCTTGCGCTGCTGTCCATGCTGTTCCTCATCTCACGCGGGATCGACACGGAGGCAGTCATCCCCTTTGCCCAGAAAGAGATCGAAGAGCGGATGCGCGGCCAGCAGGTTACCGCCCCGTTCTTTTCCGGCACCACGGCACAGGGGGATGAGATCATGGTGACAGCCAGCATCGCGCGCCCCGGAAGCTCCTCCGGCGGCGGGGCCATGGCCAGTGACCTGCAGGCGGAAATCAGAATGTCAGGAGGCGGAAAGATGACCTTGTCCTCTGACAGCGGCAGCATTCACCCTGGCCGGGATATGGCACAGTTCACCGGTAACGTCGTACTGACCTCTGCCGACGGGCTGGTTGTTGAGACCGATGAACTGGAAAGCTCTCTCAGCGCTGTGCGAGCCGAGAGCCCGGGGCCTGTTCGCGCGACCGGCCCCATGGGGGTTTTGACTGCGGGGCAGATGCTGGTGCGCGCTGAAACACAAGGTGCCCCTGTGCAATTGCTATTTAAAAACAGTGTCAAGCTGGTATACGATCCCAGCAAAGCAGAAAGATAGACCGTGTTAAGATTGTCCGCCTTGATGACTTGCCTGCTCTGCGCCCTGGCGCTTCAGGCCTCTGCCGCATTGGCCCAGACCGGCAGTATCGCCTTCGGCGAAGTGAAAGCCGACCCCAGCCAACCGGTTGAAGTCACAGCAGATTCTCTTGCCGTGAACCAGGCGGATGGCTCGGCCGAGTTCACCGGCAATGTTCTGATCATCCAGGGTGTCATGCGTCTGTCGGCTGACCGTGTTCTGGTCATCTACAAGACCGATGAGACCGGCAAACGTGGCATCGATCAGCTGACGGCAACGGGCAATGTGCTGTTGGTCAGCGGCCCCGACGCAGCCGAGGCTGAACGGGCCGATTACTCGATAGACAAAGGTACGATAGTGATGAGCGGGAATGTCCTGCTCAATCAGGGCGACAGCACGCTGACTTCGAACCGGCTGGAAGTGAACCTGACCACCGGAACAGCCAATATGGCAGGCCGGGTCAAGACGATCCTGAACCAGGATGGCGACAACTGATGTTAGCCAAACCCGATCTGAAAGTCACCGAAGGATCCTCTGGCCTTCGGATTGAACGCCTTCGCAAGAGTTATCGCAAGAAGGTGGTGATCCGGGATGTCACCATGCGTCTGGACCGGGGTGAAGTCGTGGCTCTGCTGGGGCCGAACGGGTCGGGCAAAACCACGAGTTTCTACGCCATTGCGGGCCTTGTCTTCCCTGAGGCGGGCACCGTCACCATCGACGGGCAGAACGTGACCACGCTGCCAATGTATCGCCGGGCGCGCCTTGGGATCGGCTACTTGCCACAGGAAATGTCCATTTTTCGCGGGCTTTCGGTCGAAGACAATATTTCAGCCGTGCTGGATATCGCGGAAAAGCACGAGCACAAGCGGCGCGAACGGCTGGAGGAGCTGCTATCGGACTTTTCGATCGAGCATTTGCGGCGTGCGCCAGCCCTGGCCTTGTCCGGGGGGGAACGTCGGCGTGTCGAGATCGCCCGCTGCCTCGCTGCCAATCCGAAATACCTTCTGCTCGACGAACCCTTTGCCGGGGTCGACCCGATCTCGGTCGGCGATATCCGGCACCTGGTTGCCGACCTCAAAAAACGCGGCATCGGTGTTTTGATCACCGATCACAACGTACGCGAAACCCTCGAAATCGTGGACCGCGCCTATATCCTGCACGATGGGCAGGTTCTGATGTCGGGCACACCGGCAGAAGTGGTCGAGAACGAGAACGTCCGCCGCGTTTATCTGGGTGAGAACTTCCGGATCTCCTGACCGCTGCAGCTACAGGTGATTCGGCTTTTTCCCGCCGGTTTGCCATTCCTTCACCAATTGCAGCGCTTCTGCATTGACTCTGCCCCGCAGTTGTCATGGAATTGTTTCATGGCAAATGTGCAGTTCGATGCAGTCCGCAATCAGGCCTTGGCGACAAGGTCCGGTCGGTTGCTTACGGGCGTTTTGCCTAATCCCCTCATCCGCAGCTGAACATCTTTTACCGGGCTTGGCCCCGGTGGCGTTGCGGGTGGCTTTTTTGTGAAGGAGATCACATGCGTTACAAAATCAGCGGTCAGCAGATCGATATAGGCGAAGCATTGCAAACTCATGTGAAGGACGAGCTGGGCGCAGCGGTGGCGAAATATGCAGAACGGCCCACGGATGCCGCCGTGGTCTTTTCCCGCTCGGCGCATGAATATGTCTGCGAGGCGACAGTTCACCTGTCGACCGGCCTGACTGCTCAGGCCAAGGCGCATGCCAATGAAATCTATGCCGCTTTTGAGGGTTGCTGCAGCAAGATGGAGAAACAGCTGCGGCGCTACAAGCGGCGCCTCAAGGACCATCACCGGGATCGCAGCGAACCAGTTGAACTTATGGGCGCCAGCTCCTATATCCTCGCCTCTGACGAAGCGGAGACCGAGAACGAACCCGACTCGCTGCAGCCGATCATCGTGGCCGAGATGGAAACCAAGATCCCATCCCTGTCCGTTGGCGAGGCAGTCATGCAGATGGAGCTGGCCGGGGCGCCCGTTCTTGTGTTCCGCAATGAAGGCAAAGACGGACTGAACGTGGTTTATCGTAGGGACGATGGCAATATCGGCTGGATTGATCCCTGATAGAAAACCCTGCGGCGCGCCGGATAAGGCGGCCGAGCGGAGCAGATGACAGAGATGCAGATTTCCAACATCCTCAAACCGGAGGCCGTCCGCGTTATTGGCGGCGTCTCCAGCAAAAAACGGCTGTTCCAGGAAATCGCTGAGATCGGGCAACTTGCCTATCATCTGGCTGCGCAACCCACGGTCGAGGCTCTCCTGGATCGCGAGAGCCTTGGCCCCACGGGGGTAGGACACGGCGTTGCCCTGCCCCACGCCCGCCTGAACGGGCTTTCCGAGGTTTGCGGTGTCTTCGTGACCCTGGAAAAGCCAATGGATTTTGCTTCGGTAGACCGCCAGCCTGTCGATATTGCCTTTGCGCTGTTTGCGCCGGAAGACGCAGGCGTCGAACATCTCAAGGCGCTGGCCCTCGTGTCGCGCACGCTGCGTGAGCAAAGCTTCTGCACCAAGCTGCGCGCCAATAATGATCCGGCGACGCTCTATACCATTCTGACAGAGAACCAGCCTGTTCAGGCAGCCTGATTGGGCAGCCTGAACAGCGCACGCGGGTCAGTTTCAGCCCCGCCCCCGCCAGGGTCCGAAGCCAAAAACCAGATAGTCGCGCTGGTAGATCGTGGAGATCACCTGTTCCAGATCCGCGTCATAGATATCCTCCAGGCCGTAGGGGCCGGTCGGTTCTGCCTTGCGGAACACCGGTGCACTGTCTTTCCCGAACCGCTGCGCCAACGCGGGCAGGTCCTGCTGGAGTTCGGCTTCCCTCAGAACAAAATCAGGCGACGCGAGTTCCGCAAATCCGGAAACGGCCTGTGACTGGCTGGCCCATTCCGCGTCCACGCGCACAGATGTCTGACCTGCCAGATTTGATTTTACGAAGGCCAGAAAGGCTTCGAATGCCAGGCGGTGGTCGTCGCGGGCGTAAGTCCCGTCCAGAACATCCTTTGGCAGAGGCACCTTGAAACGCCTGCGCAGGGTTTCACGTATGCCGCCGTAACTGCCGGGACCGGAATTCAGGATCCGGTGACAGAACACCTCGTGGATCCGTTCGGCTGGATGGCAAAGCACCGTGAAGCTGCGAAAGCCCCTGTTGCGCGCCTTCCATTGACGCAGCTGCTTTTGGTTCATCCCGGTGATCAGCTCGTCCGGCTCCACATCATCCAGCGCAGCCAGCCAGGCCGCAACTGCGCCTGCGGGTCCGCCGCGCACCGGAAGAAACAACAATGGCGATTTCGCGGCGGCCACATAGCCTGGCACGGCAGGGCCGCGACGCGGTTCGAAATTTGGCGTACGGGTCAGGTTGAACTGGTCCATTTCCGCCATGGCAAGGGCCACGTCGTCCGGATTCGACACCTTGGACAGGGTCGGCGCAGGGTTCTGCCGCTTCAGGCTGTCGTCCAACGCCGTCAGGCGGGAGGAAACACCCAGCCATTTGGCAAGACCATTCATGACCTTGACGCTTTGCAAGTCCTCATAGGCCACATAAAACGCCGTCTGCCCACCTTCCTGAAGCCGGTTCAACAGTCTGACTTGGAACTCTTGCAGTTCAGAAAGGTGCCGGGCGAATTCCACGGCATCAAAGTCAACCTGTGCTTCCTTGCGGCGTTTGACATTCGTCAGCTTCCATTGCCCGGTCTCTCGCGCGATCTTCTTCGAAATATAGCTATCCAGCGGATTTCGGGTCAGAACAATCTTGGCGCATCGCGGGTCCTCGAGCACGAGGTCGAAGACCCGTGGATCGTGATCGTGGAAGTAGCGAAAGCCGCCCAGAACATCCGGTTGAGCCCGGATGCGCTCAATCAGCTCCGTCGGCTCTGCCTCACGCTGGTCCTGCGTCACCCCCAAAATCTCGGTGCGGTTGGGATAGCCGATGAACTTGGGATTGAAAGCCTCCCCATGACAGACCACGCCATCGAGCGCGTTCAGGTTGGCTTCAAGAAAATTAGATCCCGTGCGCATTTCCGCAAAGACAACGAAATAGTCGAATGGAGAGATCATCACGTCTATCGCACCAAATAGGGTTTACGAGGAGAATTTTGCATGGCAGCGGGCTCAGGCGCCACCGGGAAATCCCCCATCAGATAGGGATGCATGCCCTGGTTCTTGAGGTTTTGAAGAAACTGGCCGAACCCCTCCAGATCAACCATCTTGGGCACCTCATTCAGGTGACGCGGCCCCTGCACGCCCAGTTCCTCAAGGATGCTTTGCAAAGGCTCCATGGGCGCCTCGATAAACTCGGCCATTGTCCAGATCCGCACCCGCGCCTTGGCATCATGTTCACGCAACACCTTGAGCTGGGCCGCCTCCGTTCGCTGCAACCGCGCTGCAATCCGCCGCAGCTCCGAGAAACTGCCCTTGGCACGCGACAACGGCACCGCCCATGCCCCACTGATGACCGAGACCTGTGCATTCGGATCATTCACAATGAAAGGCACGATTTTCTGGCGATCCTGCGGACCGAACTGGAAGCACTGGCGTTCGCCGCGCGTGTTCCAGATGAGATTGGTCAGGAACCGCTCGGGATTGTAGTCGCGCCACTTTGCATTCGCGCTGAGCGCGCCATTCACAATCGGCTCATCACCTGCGAACTCGACCCGATCAGGCGCGAACAGATGGCCATGTACCTTTGCGCCAGTGTTCCTTGCCAGCCAGATATCAAAGTCCTGAAACAGTTCCGCAAAGCCCTGAAACACCGAGTAGGGGTTCGCCGTCACCGCGTTCACGGCCCAGTCATGAGGATACCGGCTTTGCATGTACAGACCCGCACGGCCGCGGGTTCGGCGCTCGACCGCCTTGCTGAACACCCGATCAATTTTGCCCGGATTCGGCTCCATACCCGTCATGGCCCCCCGCGGGTTGTCGAGGAAGACTTCATACAGCCGGTCCGCCCGAGGCCAGATTTTACGCGCCACAAAACAATCCGATCGGCGCAACAACTGCAGGTGGTCATCATAGAATATGTGCGGCTTGCCTTCGAAATCGAACTTGGACAGCGTCAGCGACCTGCTCTCGATCCTTGGTGAGTGCAGGCGGGCAAGGGTCTGAAAGTAGCTTTCGTCGGGGATCCAGACCTTGCAAAAATAGTGATCATAGGTTGGCCGGTCAGGATCGGTCAGAATTGCGGAAAGTGTCTTTCTGGTCAGGCACCACCACTGGCTGCCCATATGAGGCGCCAGGCCGGTCGGGATACGCCGCTTGATCCGAAGCTTGCGCTGCAATTCCACGTAGCGGTCGAAGAGATATCTGTGCCGTTTCCAAGAAAAGGGGAACCGAAGCGTAAAGCGCTCCACGTCCAGACCGCCCACGATCCAGGGCACATCGGCGATTGTGGCGCTTTCGATGAAATCGGTTTCCGGTCTGGCCGCCAGATAGTCGACCAGATCCTGCACCGGCCGCAAGGGCAGGCAAGAGCCGGACGACAGATAGACATGGCGCACGCCGGGATGCTGCCGCAGCATCTGTTCTGAGGCCGATTGCGAGGCTGCCACGATACCCCAGGTGCCCCATTCGCAGCGATGGCGACGGGAAAAAGCGATCAGATCCTGGTCCGACAGAGCCTCGCGAAACCGGCTGAATTCTCCCGACGGTACACTGCGGTCAACATGGATCACCACAGGGCAGCCGCCTGCCGCCCAGTGCCGCGCCACCTGCTCGGCCCGGTCAAGCGCGGTGTGCACCAACATCACAATGCCGACCGTGCCGCTGTTCGCAGCCTCGCGGTCCGGGGCTTGCGGACGGCTCATGCCCAGTTCCCCTTGGACATGAGGCCGAGGATCTCCAGCTGACGCCAGTTGATGTATCGCTCGCTCCACTTGCACCACAGCTCGGGGATTTCCTGCGAAGCCTCGGCATAGGCCTTGTATTCCGCCGATTGTGCGTAGTGCTGGTTGCGGATCAGCTCCTCTTGCGCCTTGGCTCCGAAGGTATTCAAGAACTTCGCATGCAAAAGGGCGCCACTTGCCTTTTCCCCGCCACCCGTCTCGTACACACGGTTCAGACCACGCGGCAGCAACGCGTGGGTCGAACTGACATAGGCGTATTTGCGATCCCATTTCACAAGCGGGATCTTGTTCAGCGCTGGCGCCTTTTGCGGCCTGTCCGCAAAGAACACCCGTGCCCGCGGCCCACCCTGGATCCACAGGTTGCCATAGGCGGGGTTCAGGCTGATCGAGTAATTGCCGCTATCGAACCAGTTCGCAACCTCAAGAGGGTCCTGCCCCGGCTCGTAGGCTGCCTCGTTGATCTGTCCCTTCGGGTAAAGATCAATCAACATCGCCGAGAAGCTTCGGATTGCCGAATTGTCGAGCCAATCCGTCAGCGCCCGGATCGGGCGTGTGTCACAGAAGGGGTAGACGAAGAACTCATCCGGATCCACCACAAGCACCCAGTGCCCGTGCGCGTAGCGGCGCTTGAGGTAGTTCATCCAGTCGATGCCAAACCCGGCACGCCGGTAGCTCGCCTCGGTCCGCCACAGCGAGACGTCCTGCATTCCGGTCAGATACTCGGCGGTTCCGTCGTTCGATCCGTTGTCCAAAAAAAGAAAATGATCGATCCCGAGACCGCGATAATACTCGAGAAAATAGGGAAGCCGGATCTGTTCGTTGCGCATGGTCGAAACCAGAAGGATATCATCCGGACGGATGGCCTTGGTATTGTCCTGAACGCAGGTCAGTTCACGGGATTTGCGCAGGGCCCGGGCCAGCCTGTACTTGCGCCGGATGCGCATGCGGTAAGACTGCCAAAGACCCACGTCCACTCCTTATTCGTCTTCAAGCCCGATCCGGCGCCGCCCCATATCTACGGCTGGCCGCAATATGTCACGCACCAAGAGTATTAACAACGAATTTAGAAACAGTTACGCCGTTCTGCCAAGGCCCTTCACACCGCAGGGAAGCGAGCTCACCACTCCGGTTTGCGCATCAGACCGAGAGCCACAAGCTGCTCAGGCCCGCCGTATTGCAGGGATCTTTCGCTCCAAAGGTCCGGCGCAGCGGTCAGGCGATCATAGTAGGTGTCAAAATCGGTGGGGGTGTGGAAATGCTGCTGGCGCTGCTTTTCTGTTGCCGATTTCTCAACAATTTCGGGCAGGAATTTCGTGTGCAACAACACACCCGACGGCTGATCCCCATGAGGCCCATCGTAGAGACCATTCAGGATGGGCGGCAAGGCGCTGTGGGTGGAATTCACATAGGTGTAGCGGCGGTTCCAGCGGATCAAAGGGATCTTGTTCAGGGTTGGAGAGCGACGCGGATCCGCAGAAAAGAAGACCCGCTCCCGCGCACCGCCCTGCAGCCAGAGATTTCCCATCGGGCGTTGGCGCACGGCGCGATAGGGCGCCGCGTCGAACCATTGGAGCACGTCCAAGGGGTCCTGCCCGGCAGAATAGTGGACCTCATCCAGAGGACCACGCGGATAAAGGTCCAGCATCATTGCCCCAAACCCGATGCGGCCCTGACGGTTCAGCAGAACTGTCAGCGCTTTCAGGTCATGGGCCTCAATCCCGCCGTAGGTCAGCAGCTCATCCGCATCAACTGTCAGGCACCAGTGATCGTGACCATATGTCATCAGGAGATATGTCAGCCAGTCGACCCCGAACCGTGACGCCCTGTAGCCCCCATCCGTATACCACAACGAAACATCACCCTGCCGCAACAGCATCTCTGTGCTGCCATCATCGCTACCGTTGTCGACCACCAGGAAATGGTCGATGCCAAGGCGCCGGTAGTAGTCCAGGAAGTAGGGCAGCCGCGCCATTTCGTTGCGCAGCACCACAAAGGCCAGAAGGTCGGCGGCCGCGATGTCGCCGGTCTTGTCCAGAAGAGTCTTCAGCTGATGGCGTGACCGCCAGGATCGCCATAGCAACCGCCGCCTTTTCCATCGCAGACGATAGGCCGCGCGCCAGCCGATCCCTGGCATCTCGGCAGCGACGCGGGGGCCATCCATATCAGGACTCGTAGTGGCCGGTCTGGTACCACTTCCAGGCATCGGCGATCATCGTCTCCAGGTTCGAGCGTTCTGGTTTCCAACCCAGATCGGTGATCGCGCGCGTAGAGCCTGAGACCAGTTTGGTGCAGTCCCCCGCCCGGCGCGGTCCTTCGGTACAAGGGACCTTTCGACCTGTGACCTCTTCAGCCTTGTCCATCACCTCCCGCACGGAAAAACCACTTCCGGTGCCAAGGTTGAAGATCTGGCTGCCCTTGCCGTCCTGCAGCCACTTGAGGCCCAGAATATGGGCGTCGACCAGATCGCAGACATGCACATAGTCGCGAATACAGGTGCCATCGGGCGTGTCGTAATCGGTGCCGAAAATGGTCAGCGCGTCCCGTTTGCCATCAATCGCATCCAGCACCAGAGGCACCAGATGAGTTTCGGGGCGGTGGAATTCCCCCACCTCGGCCTCTGGGTCGGCACCTGCCACATTGAAGTAGCGGAAGATCACCGAGCGCAGGCCATGGGCAGCGCCGAAATCCTTGAGCATGTCCTCGACCGCGCGTTTGCTGGCGCCATAGGCATTGAGCGGCAGCTGCGGCGTGTTTTCGTCCAGCACCACGTTGTCATGTTCGCCATAGGTGGCGCAGGTGGAGGAGAAGACGAAATCGAGGCACCCGGCAGAGACCGCCGCCTCGATCAGGTTCAGGGATCCCCCGGTGTTGTTCGCCCAGTAGCGCCCCGGCTGGCTCATCGCCTCACCGACCTGGCTGAGAGCGGCAAAATGCATCACCGCAATAGGCTGATGCCTGGCAAAAACCGCATCAAGGCGCGCGCGATCCGCCAGATCGCCCTTCTCGAAGGGGCCGAACTTGACCGCCTCCTGCCAGCCGGTCACCAGGTTGTCATAGGTGACAGGTGTAAATCCCGCGGCCTTCAGGGCCTTGCAGGCGTGCGAGCCTATGTACCCGGCGCCGCCGGTCACCAGAACCTTTGCTTCTGTCACTGCATCCTCAATTCAACGTGGCCGGTCTGCCCATGCCGGGAACCGGGCCGACGTAACGCTATTCGGCAGCCTTCCCGACCTGAGCGATTTCAGTGATATACTGCAACAGCTCATCCCGCAATTCTTCGCGCGCCAGTGCGAAGGAGACCGTTGCCTGCAGGAAACCGGCTTTGGAACCGCAGTCGAAGCGCTGGCCGCGGAAACGGTAGCCATAGACCGGAACATCTTGCTCGATGTCCTGGGCGATCGCATCCGTCAGCTGGATCTCACCGCCCGCGCCCTGCTTCATCTTGTTGAGATTGCGCAGGACCGACGGCTCCAGGATATAGCGGCCGATCACCGCAAGATTGGACGGCGCCTCGCCCATGGGTGGTTTCTCCACCATGCCGCGCGCCTTGACCACTGACCCCATGTCCTCTTTCACGTCAAGAACACCGTAGGCGCCTGCCTTCTCCGGGGCGACTTCCATCGCGGCGACCATGTTGCCGCCGGTTTCCGCGTAGGCTTCGACCATCTGCTGAAGGCAGGGCTTTTCGGCCGCGATCACATCATCGGGTAGGATTACCGCAAAGGGTTCGTTGGCAATCAGGCGCCGCGCGCACCAGACCGCGTGCCCCAGACCCAAAGCCTGATGCTGGCGGATATAGGCAATCGCACCACTATCCATGTTGGTCTGTTTCAGCGCCTCCAGCAGCTCGGTCTTGCCCTTCTTGCGCAACTCCTGCTCCAGCACCGGGGAGTGGTCGAAATAGTCCTCCAACGCGCCCTTGCCGCGCGAGGTGACGAAAATGAATTCCTTGATGCCCGCAGCCCGAGCCTCGTCAATGGCGTACTGCACAAGCGGCCGGTCCACCAGCGTCATGATTTCCTTGGGCACGGATTTGGTTGCAGGCAAGAACCGTGTCCCCAGACCTGCAACCGGAAAAATTGCCTTTGTCACTTTCTTACGCATGATGGTCTCTCAGTGTTTTCTTGGGACTATAATACCCGAAATTTTCACAATATCCCGCCACAGCCAAAGCGCGCCTGTGACAGGCTCATCCGAACGTCTGGAACACTGCATCACCAAAATAAGTGATTTTGATGACATAATGTCCTCAAAAAGGTGACCGGCAGCACAAAACCAGATTGGACCTGCTACCGTCTCACTCCTCGCCCATTCTGGACATCATTTCTTCTATCCGTGACACGTCTTCCGGATTGTTGAGCTCCCAGAATTCGCGCCCCTGCGCCTCGACTTCGACACACAGCACCTTGCGGCCATTCTCAAGGAAACGAAGCTGCTCAAGCCCTTCCAGCGTTTCCAACGGGCCGGTCCTCCAAGCAGGATAGTCAGCAAGCGCCTCCGGGCGGTAGGCATAGACGCCAACATGATGGTAAACTGGCGTGTTTTCGCCGCTTTTGTAGGCACCCGCACAAAAAGGAACCACTTCTTTAGAGAAGTACAAGGCGCTGTGGTCTGCGGCAAATACCGCTGTGGTCCCTCCAACGCGCCCCTCTCGTCGATCCGCGAGAAGGCTATTCAGCGTCGCGCCGTCGCAACGCAGAACCGGTGTGGCCAACCCCATCTCAGGAGCCGCACGCAACCCCTCCACCAGGTTTTCGACAAACCAATGCGGCGTAAGGGGGGCATCTCCTTGCAGGTTGACCACAATGTCGTAGCCACCGCCCAGCGCGGCATGGGCCTCGGCGCAGCGCTCGGTCCCGTTGGCGCAACTCTCTGATGTCATCACCACCTCAGCGCCAAAGCTCTCGGCCACAGTGCGGATCCTGTTGTCATCCGTTGCCACGACGACACGATCCACTCCGGACACCGCACAGGCGGCGCGCCAGGAGCGCTCTATCAACGTGCGTTTTTTCCCGGTGGCGCCGGTCAGTGCGACCAGCGGCTTTCCCGGGTAGCGAGTCGAAGCGTACCGCGCGGGGATGACGATCAGGACAGACATCAGGCTTCTTTCAGTTCCACACCGGGAGCGTAAGCGATGAAGAACGGGTTCGCATAGTCTTCCTTGCCATAAACAAGGGGGGAATGATCGTCAAAACGCACCACTTTGCCGCCAGCACCGGCGAGAACAGCATGCCCGGCTGCGGTATCCCATTCCATCGTGCGCCCAACACGTGGATAGAGGTCCGCCTCTCCCGTGGCTACCAGACAGAACTTGAGAGAGGATCCCGCGCTCTTCATGTCCTTGACGCTGTATTTGTTGATATAGTCGTCCGTTGCCTGGTCACGGTGGGATTTGGACGCCACCACCATCAGAGCGCTATTGTCGCTGTCCGCCACACGGATCGGCGCGGTTTCGCCAATGCGTTCGGGATCGAATGCGCCGGTTTCCTCAACGCTGGAGCCGTCCGCAAGCGTGAAGAACATGCGCTCTCTTGCAGGGGCATAGACCACGCCACGAGTTGGCACGCCCTTTTCCACAAGCGCGATGTTCACGGTGAAATCGCCACGCCGATGGATGAATTCCTTGGTGCCGTCCAGCGGGTCCACGATGAGAAACGTATCGCCGCGCATCGAATGCGAGTCGCTTTGCTCTTCGGTGACCAGCATCACATCCGGGAATGCCGCGCGCAGCCCGGCCGAGATCAAAGCATCTGCGGCTTCGTCGGCGGCTGTTACAGGGCTGTCGTCAGACTTTACCTTCACGTCGAAATCATCGGAGTTATAGATTTCCATGATCTTCTCGCCAGCCTCTATCGCGAGACGGCGGATCACGGGAACAAGCTCTTCGTAGGTCAAACGGACTCTCCCACGCCAGGGTTTAATTGAAAATTTTCCTGTTGCCCCTTATGGTCGCTCCTGCATGGAACGGCAAGAAGTCCATACCAACATCCCAGACGTACGTCCCAATACCCCCAGGCGCAGCAAACCATCGACCTCATGTTTCAGCTTCGAACGCAAAGATCGCCTTTTTCCGGCATCATCGCCCTCAGCGAGGTCGTGTTTCACTGCACGGTGCGCAGCGTTCGCTCGAAGCACAACAATGCCTTTGTCGCACTCGGCCTGAATATCCTGCAGGCGGTGCTGTTCGTCGCTGCATTCTACTTCATGTTCGCGGTCATGGGGCTGCGCGGATCAGCCATTCGCGGCGACTTCCTGCTTTACGTGATGTCCGGCATCTTTCTGTTCATGACACACGCCAAAACCGTGGGGGCCGTGGCCGGCGCCGAAGGTCCGAGCAGCCCGATGATGCAGCATGCGCCCATGAACACGATGGTGGCAATTCTGTCTGCGGCCCTCGGCTCGCTCTATGTTCAGACGCTGTCTCTGCTGATCATCCTTTTCGCCTATCACGTGGCCTTTACCCCGGTGCACATCGAAGAGCCAATCGCAGCCTATGGCATGGTCCTGATCGCCTGGTTCACCGGTGCAGCGGTTGGTCTTTTGTTTCTTGTGATGAAACCCTGGGCCCCGAATATCGTCGGAATCATCAGCACCATCTATCAGCGGGCCAATATGATCGCCTCGGGCAAGATGTTTCTGGCCAATACCCTGCCCAGCTTCATGCTCACCATGTTTGACTGGAACCCGCTGTTTCACTGCATCGATCAATCGCGGGGATATGTCTTTATCAATTACAACCCGCATTACAGCAGTTGGGAATATGCTCTCTGGGTGGGCGTTGTACTGGTCATGCTGGGCCTGATGGGTGATTTCTATACCCGCCGCCGTGCCTCGATCAGCTGGAACGCGCGACGCTGATAGCACCAAAGCCACCGCAACCGAGGGTCACTGGCCAGAAGATGCGGCGCCCGGACCGATCTCGCGCCTCAGGTCACAACCCGCAGTGTCAGGTTCAGCCGCCCGCCCTTTGGCAAAAGGCGCGAGGACTTGAAGCGGATGCGGTCCACACCATGATACGCCAGCCGCGCCTCTCCTCCCATCACGACCACATCCCCTGAACTGAGCCACACCGAGTCCGTCTTGCCACCACGGGTCTGCCCGCCAATCCGGAGCAGCCCGTCATCCCCCAGCGATATGGAGACCACCGGATAGGAGAAATCCGCTTCGTCCTTGTCCTGGTGAAGCCCCATTTTTGCCCCCTCTCCGTAATAGTTGACGAGGCAGCAGTCGGGCTCCCGCTCAAGCGCGGTCAGGTCGCGCCAGATCGCAAGAATCGGCGCCGGAATCGCGGGCCACGCCATGCCGCGCGGATGCTCTGGAGCGTATCGATATCCTGCTGCATCCGAATACCAGCCGAATGCACCCGCCGAGGTCATCCGCACCGACATTTGTCCGCCGCCCGGAATCTTTGGAGAAAACAGCGGCGCAGCCTTCAAAACCGGGCGCATGGCATCGATCAGATCGCGCTGCGCCTCGGGAGGCAGATAGCTTTTGTGAATTTCAAATCCGCGCAGGCGCAGCTTGCTCATAGCTGTTATCTCGTTCTTAACCATACCCCTTGCAAAAAAGCGCATTGAATCGTCTTTCTCGACGCGTTCTGGCGGTTGCAGGGGCTATTTCTGCTCCCTATATACGCCGTGACGCCGGGAGATGCAGACCTCTCGGCACCGAAATCGGGGGCTGGATGCCAAAACGGGTCCGGCCTTCGGGAAATCGCCTTGAAAAGAAAAGGGATCGAAAATGAGCAAAGTTATCGGGATCGACCTCGGGACCACCAACTCCTGCGTTGCCATCATGGACGGCTCGCAGCCGCGCGTCATCGAGAACTCCGAAGGTACACGCACCACGCCCTCCATCGTCGCATTCACCGACGAAGAGCGGCTGGTCGGTCAGCCCGCCAAGCGCCAGGCCGTCACCAACCCGGACAACACCATCTTTGGCGTCAAGCGTCTGATCGGTCGCCGGTTCGACGACGCCGACCTTGCAAAAGACAAGAAAAACCTGCCGTTCAACGTGATCAACGGCGGCAATGGCGATGCGTGGGTCGAAGCCAAGGGTGAGAAATACTCCCCAAGCCAGATTTCGGCCTTCATCCTCGGCAAGATGAAAGAGACCGCGGAGTCCTACCTCGGTGAGGAAGTGACCCAGGCCGTCATCACCGTGCCCGCGTACTTCAACGATGCCCAGCGTCAGGCGACCAAGGATGCCGGCAAGATCGCGGGCCTTGAGGTACTGCGTATCATCAACGAGCCGACCGCAGCCGCACTGGCCTATGGCCTCGACAAGGAAGACACCCAGACCATCGCGGTTTATGACCTTGGTGGTGGTACCTTCGACGTGACCATCCTGGAAATCGACGACGGCCTGTTCGAAGTGAAATCCACCAACGGTGACACCTTCCTGGGTGGTGAAGACTTCGACATGCGCATCGTCAACTACCTGGCGGATGAGTTCAAGAAAGAGCATCAGGTCGACCTGACCAAGGACAAGATGGCTCTGCAGCGCCTGAAAGAGGCCGCTGAGAAGGCGAAGATCGAACTGTCCTCCAGCTCGCAGACTGAAATCAACCAGCCGTTCATCTCGATGGATCCGTCCTCGGGTCAGCCGCTGCACATGGTCATGAAACTGACCCGCGCCAAGCTGGAATCGCTGGTGGGCGACCTGATCAAAGCCTCGATGAAGCCTTGCCAGGCAGCGCTGAAAGACGCTGGTCTGTCGGCATCCGACATCGACGAGGTGGTTCTGGTCGGCGGTATGACCCGCATGCCCAAGGTCATCGAAGAGGTGACCAAATTCTTCGGCAAGGAGCCCCACAAGGGCGTGAACCCGGATGAAGTTGTTGCCATGGGCGCCGCTATCCAGGCCGGTGTTCTGCAAGGCGACGTGAAAGACGTGGTTCTGCTCGACGTGACTCCGCTGTCGCTCGGCATCGAAACTCTGGGCGGTGTCTTCACCCGCCTGATCGACCGCAACACCACCATCCCGACCAAGAAGTCCCAGGTCTTCTCGACCGCCGAAGACAACCAGAACGCCGTGACCATTCGTGTGTTCCAGGGTGAGCGCGAGATGGCGGCCGACAACAAGATGCTGGGTCAGTTCAACCTCGAGGACATCCCGCCGGCACCGCGCGGCATGCCGCAGATCGAAGTGACCTTCGACATCGACGCCAACGGCATCGTTTCGGTCGGCGCCAAGGACAAGGCAACCGGCAAGGAACAGCAGATCACCATCCAGGCCTCGGGCGGTCTCTCGGACGAGGACATCGAAAAGATGGTCAAGGACGCCGAGGAGAACGCCGAGGCGGACAAGGAACGTCGCGAGCTGATCGAAGCCAAGAACCAGGCCGAAAGCCTGATCCACTCGACCGAAAAGTCGATGGAAGAGCATGGCGACAAGGTCGACCCCTCCACCATCGAGGCGATCGAACTGGCCATTGCCGCGCTGAAGGACGACCTCGAAGGCGACAAGGCCACCGCCGACAAGATCAAGGCTGGCATCCAGAACGTCACCGAAGCGGCGATGAAACTGGGCGAGGCGATCTACAAGGCGCAGGCCGAAGAGGCTGACGACGAACCCGCCGCCGCCGATGAGGCCCGCGGCTCCGCAGATGACGACATCGTTGACGCCGAGTTCGAAGACCTGGACGACGACAAGCGTTAAGGCCTGACACAAAGGCTTGACCACGGGCCGGTCCGCACCCCGGGCTGGCCCGTTTTTCGTTGAGGCAGAAGGAACAGACCGATGTCAAAACGTGATTATTATGACATTCTTGGCGTCTCAAAAGGCGCCAGCGCCGACGAGATCAAAAAAGGCTATCGCAAGAAAGCCAAGGAACTGCACCCGGACCGCAACGCGGACAACCCGGATGCAGAGGCGCAGTTCAAAGAGGCCAACGAGGCCTATGAGGTTCTGAAAGACCCAGAGAAGAAGGCCGCCTATGACCGCTTTGGCCATGCTGCCTTTGAAAACGGCATGGGCGGCGGAGGCGGCGGCCCGCGCGGGGGTCATCCCGGCGGCGGCGACTTCTCCTCTGCCTTCTCGGATGTCTTTGATGATCTCTTTGGTGATTTCATGGGCGGCCGTGGCCAGGCTGGTGGACGTCAGCGCGCATCGCGCGGAGCCGATCTGCGTTACAACCTGCGTGTGACCCTCGAAGAAGCCTTCAAGGGGATGCACAAGACCATCAAGGTGCCGACCTCGGTTGCCTGTACCTCCTGTGAGGGCACCGGCGCCGAAGGCGGGGTGGAACCTACCACCTGCCCCACCTGTTCCGGCATGGGCAAGGTGCGCGCGCAGCAGGGCTTTTTCACGGTAGAGCGCAGCTGTCCCACCTGTTCGGGCCTTGGTCAGATCATCAAGAACCCCTGCAAGACCTGTCATGGCCATGGCCGTGTCGAGAAGGATCGCTCGCTTTCGGTGAATATCCCGGCAGGCGTGGAGACCGGCACCCGCATCCGCCTGGCAGGTGAAGGCGAGGCCGGCCTGCGCGGTGGGCCTCCGGGCGATCTCTACATCTTTGTCGAGGTTGCACCGCACGATCTGTTCGAGCGTGATGGAAACAACCTTTATTGCCGGGTGCCTGTCTCAATGGCCAACGCGGCTCTTGGCGGAGCCATCGAGGTGCCAACCATAGACGGCGGTCGCGGCCGGGTTCAGATCCCCGAAGGCAGCCAGTCCGGCCGCCAGATGCGCCTGCGCGGCAAGGGGATGCCTGCCCTGCGCGGCGGCGCGCCCGGTGACATGTTCATCGAACTGGCCGTGGAAACGCCCGTAAACCTGACTGCCCGTCAGAAAGAGCTGCTGCGCGAGTTCGAGGATCTCTCCGAAGAGAACACCAATCCGGAGTCCCGCAGCTTCTTTTCCTCGGTCAAGAGTTTCTGGGACGGCATGAAAGGCTGACACCCGCCAGCCACGATAAGTGAAAGCGGAATACCACCGCAAAAACGCCCCGCAACGGGGCGTTTTCCTTTTCTTTCCACCATGATGACTGCCAACAATGGGCAAAGAGTCAACCTTGATATCTCCAACGTGGTGATCATGGGGAAAGCTGGCGCATTCCGGGACAAGACACTACCGCTGTTCGACTGCAGTGACGAGGCGCGCGCTGCCCTCCTGCCCGCAGGCCGCCTGCCCTCCTACATCAAGGATCATCGCGCGCGGCTGCGCAAACGCTTCATGGATGGCGGAGCGGCAGCCATGCCGGACTATGAGTTGCTGGAACTTGTCCTCTTCCGCTCCATTCCCAGAAAAGATGTAAAACCGCTGGCGCGCAGGCTGATGGACACGTTTGGAGACTTCAACCGCGTAATCACCGCCCCGACCGAGCGCCTTCTTCAGGTCAAAGGGATCGGCGAAGCGGTGATCACAGATCTCAAGGTGCTCGAGGCCGCTGCCCACCGGATGGCCCGCGCGCGTATCATTCAGCGTCACGTGCTTTCAGGCTGGGATGCGCTGCTGGACTATTGCCACACGACCATGTCCCATTCCGAGGTTGAACAGTTCCGTGTGCTGTTCCTTGATCGCAAGAACGTGCTGATTGCGGATGAGGAACAATCCCGCGGCACGGTCGACCATGTGCCCGTCTATCCGCGCGAGGTTGCCAAACGCGCGCTTGAGATGAATGCCAGCGCCGTCATACTGGTACATAATCACCCCTCGGGAGATCCCACTCCTTCCGAAAGTGATATAGCGATGACAGAGAGTGTTTTCACAGCTCTGGACACACTGGGGATCACGCTGCACGATCATCTGATCATTGGCAAATCCCGCGAACTGAGCTTTCGCAGCCAAGGCTACCTTTAGATCAACAGCTGCCAGGCCCTCCCGCGCCCGCAGGTGCTCCCGCTGTGCCGGATCCCCCTTGACGGACTTGGGCGTAGCGCCGCGCTTTGCGCGGCGCTACGCCCAAGGGTTTGCGATGTATCCGTGATCAGCGGCAAACGCGCGGGAGCACCACGCACCGGTTCGGAACGGCGGCACAGCCTAGCGCACCCAAACCTCCACACGGCGGTTCACTTCCCGGCCCCAGGCACTGTCGTCGCAGGCCATGGGCAGAGCCTCGCCAAAGGCCGCCACATCAATGTCCACCCACTCCATGTTGGCGGTCTGAGCGGCCTCTATGACCGCATCCCTCACCGCCTCGGCGCGTCTCAGGGCAATCTGGCGGTTCATCCCTGCAGGACCATCCCCATCGGAAAACCCGACGAACAGTAGGCGGCTGGCGTCATAGACACCGGCTTCCAGAGCACGGCCCAGTTGTTCAATATTGCTGCGCGACTGCGCATCGGGCCGTGTGGACCCCGGTTCGAACCGAAAGGATGTGGTCAGCCGCTGGTGGCCCCTCAGCGTGGCCACCATGCGCTGTAGTTCCCCCAATTCGACTTCTGGTCCAGCCGCCGCAATGGCATTGGCAAAACGATCCCCCTGAGCTGCCAGGGAAATCCGTTCAGGTGCCTGATCCACGAATCCCGCCCTGCGGATCACGATCTGCGCCCCCGGCCCCCGCACGTAGCTCAGGAAATCCCTTGCGACCTTGGCCAGACGCCGCTCGGGGAGATACAGGAACATCGGAGAATTGAGCGGATAGTCCTCTGTCTTGATAGACCGCCGCGTCGCCCGCAAAGAAAAGCCGCAGGACCCTGTCAGCGTCAAGGCCCGCGCCGTTCCGGTATTGGCGAAACTTCCGATCCCGATCGCAAAAGGATCCGTCGCAATCACCCGTACCAGGGTGCTGTGGCGGTCATGACGACGCAGACCCTGAGCCAAAGCCGCACCAGCCGGTGCCATCAACTTATCCTCTACCGCCTGGGACAGTCCGGATCCGGCGACCGGCAGATGCAAAGAAATCGGCGCATCTGCTCCGCCAAGCTCCGACCAGTTGGTGATCTCTCCCGAAAACACCGAAACCAACTGCGGCAAAGAGATGCTTTGCACCGGGTTTTCCGGCGAGACCAGCGGCACCATGGCATCAAGGGCCAGCACCCGGCTGCGCGCCGGAGCCGTCATATCGCCCATGCCAGCCTGGCGGGCGCGCTCCCGTTCGGCCGGACGGATCTCACGCAGGGCCATGACGATATCCGCCTGATCAGCAAGGAGATCGGCAAAGCCTTCGTCCGTATTGCTGACGAAGAAGCTGAACCGGGCCGCCGGGCGATTTGTGTCGCGCAACAGTACGTATTCAAAATTGCCGTCCGGCAGCGAGTCACGGCGCGTCTGATAACCATTGCGCAGGGCAAATCCTTCGATCAGTGCGGGCAGCAGCACCTCGGCCATGTTGGAAGAGCCGGAAAGGCTGATCTCGGCCACGAAATCGGACAGGCTGGGACATCCCGGGCCGTCACAGGTCACACCTGATCCATCCACGGTCAATTCACCGAATTTGGTGTCTACACGGTAATACTCACCATCAAACCCCAGAAGATTACCGGTGATTTCCACCGCTCCATCAGGGGACGACAGCGTCACATCCTGCGCAAGAATGGGCAGGGCGTTTGCAAACAGAGAAAGTGCGGCGCAGATCGCCGCACGCAAGAAAGCCATGAGAAGTCCTGAAATGATCGCAAGTCAGTTTGACGCGATTTTCAGGTTTTCCAGCAGATTATTCAACACCAGAAAATCACCCTCGGCATCGCAATCGGGCATGGCAAGCGTCAGATCCTGAGTGCGCAGCTTGCGTCTATCCCCCCCATGGCCAAGGCTGAGGGTCTGGGCATCGATCTGGCGCCCGCAGTTGATCTGGGTAATCTCGGTTTCAACGCTGATATCGACCGACGCAAGACCGTCGCCGCGGCGTGGCAGGCTGTAAACCTCGGCCAGGCGCGGCGCCAATAGCCCATCGTCTCCGAGGCGCATCATTTGCCCAACCCCAAGCGCCGGATCCGAACCGTTCCAGACGTGACCGGGAGCGCCATATTCAGCGCCGTCTTCGCGGGCATGGATCTCGAAACCACTGTCGCCGCTCCATTGCAGAACGACACGGGTTACATCCTTCAGATCCGGCACCGTGACCGCTGCCACCTCGGCCAAGCCTTGTTCCGGCTCTATGATAAAGACCGCAGAGGATGCCAAAGCGGGCACCTTTTGATGCCAAAGACCATCCGGATCGAATGCAACCGTGAACATCATGCCGTGATGATGCACGGTCAGGCGCTTTCCGGCCTGACAGGGCGACGACGCAGACAGGTCCACCATCGCCCCCGGCATGGCCACTGCCGAGACAGAGACACTGCAGCCTTCCTCGGACGGGCTTGCGAAGGTCTCGGTCGCCTGGTCCGGGGATTGCTCTTCGCCGGACCGCTGCACCGAGGTCAGGGTAATGTTCTCGATCTTGAACGCACCCGGCTGGGGTTCGGCCGGCAGCGCATGCCACGCCTTGTCGTCCTGCCCCGGAACCAAGGCCACACCGGCGTCCGGCGCATCAATTGCACGCGGCGGGGTCGATTGCTGCATGAAGAACCCGATGCCCAAGGCACAGGCCACAGTTGCTCCACTCAACGTCAAGATCCGCTTGTCCATCGTAACAGGCTCCACCCCACCAACAGGTTAAGGAATGGTTGCCCCAGAAAGGCGGCCAGTTTGTGGCCACCCGCGGGAGAGAATCTGGCAAAATAAAGAGACTTTTAACGTTTTCACCCGCGCGAAGGATCGCGCGGGTGAAAAAATGTTATTGCCCGCAGCGGGCGAAAACGCCGATTGGCCTAGGCCAGACGACCGTGGCAGTGTTTGAACTTTTTGCCTGATCCACAGGGGCACTTGTCATTGCGGGACGGATTGCCCCAGGTGGATGGGTCATTCTCGACAAAACCCGGTGCTGCCGCTTCCGGAGCCTCACCCGAAGCCTCCAGAGATGCCGCGGCGGCGGCCTGCTGCATGGCAGCCTGGCGAGCGGCCATCTCCATGACCATCTCGCGTTGCTCTTCGTCGCTCATGGGGCGCACACGGCTCAGCTGCTTGGTCACATCTTCACGAAGGGAGTCGAGCATGCTTTCGAACAGCTGGAAGCTTTCGTTCTTGTATTCGTTCAGCGGATCGCGCTGCGCGTAGCCGCGGAAGCCCACGACCGAGCGCAGATGCTCCAGGGTCAAAAGATGCTCGCGCCATTTTGCATCGATGGTTTGCAGCAGGACCTGCTTTTCGATCTGACGCATGTTCTCGGGACCGAAGGCCTCGGTCTTTTCCGCCATCATCGCATCGCTGGCCGCTTCGAGGCGCTCGCGAATCTGTTCGTCGTCCACGCCTTCCTCGGCCGCCCACTCAACGATGGGCGCATCGATGGAAAGCCCCTCCCGCACGGCAGCCTGCAGACCCTCGGTATCCCACTGATCGGCGTAGGTCTTGGGTGGCATATAGGTATCGATCAGATCGTCGATCACCTCGTGGCGCATGTCCTGGATGATCTCGGACAGATCCTGTGCGGCCATGATCTCGCGGCGCTGGCCAAAGATCACCTTGCGCTGGTCGTTCATCACGTCGTCGAATTTCAGAACCTGCTTGCGCATGTCGAAGTTGCGACCCTCGACCTTGGCCTGGGCGCGTTCCAGCGACTTGTTCACCCACGGGTGGATGATCGCCTCGCCTTCCTTCATGCCAAGGGAGGACAGGACCTTGTCCAGACGCTCAGAGCCGAAGATGCGCATCAGGTCGTCTTCGAGGCTGAGATAGAACCGGGTGCGGCCCGGATCACCCTGACGGCCCGAACGACCGCGCAGCTGGTTGTCGATCCGGCGGCTTTCGTGGCGTTCGGAGGCCATGACGAAAAGACCGCCCGCGTCGAGAACCTTCTGTTTTTCGGTCGCGTGTTTGGCTTCCTCCTCGGCGCGCAGAGCGACGGGATCGGCATCCGGATTGGCCTCCAGGGCCTCCATGACCTTCATCTCGACGTTGCCACCCAGCTGAATGTCTGTGCCGCGACCGGCCATGTTGGTGGCGATGGTCACTGCGCCAAGGCGGCCTGCGTCGGCGACGATCTGCGCTTCCTGCTCGTGGTGACGAGCGTTCAGAACGTTGTGTTCGATGCCTTCCTGCTTCAGAAGCTGGCTCAGAAGTTCCGATTTCTCGATCGATGTGGTGCCCAGAAGAACCGGCTGCCCCTTGGCGTGGGCGGTCTTGGTTTCCTCGATCATGGCGCGGTACTTCTCGGCGGCCGTGCGGTAGACCTGATCATCCTCATCCACCCGCGCGATTGGCCTGTTGGTCGGAACCTCGACCACGCCCAGACCGTAAATCTCCTGGAATTCCTCGGCCTCTGTCATGGCGGTGCCGGTCATGCCGGAAAGGCGGTCGTAAAGGCGGAAATAGTTCTGGAAGGTGACCGACGCGAGGGTGGTGTTCTCGGGCTGGATCTGCACCTCTTCCTTGGCCTCGATCGCCTGATGCAGGCCCTCGGACAGGCGGCGCCCGGCCATCATCCGGCCGGTGAATTCATCAATCAGCACCACTTCGCCGTCGCGGACGATGTAATCCTTGTCACGCTGGAACAGCTTGTGCGCGCGCAGTGCCTGGTTGACGTGATGAACAACCGTCGTGCTTTCGGGATCGTAAAGCGAGGCGCCCTCGTCCAGCAGACCATGTTCGATCAGGACCTGTTCAAGGTATTCGTTGCCCTCTTCGGTGAAGGTCACACCGCGGGTTTTCTCATCGACCTCGTAGTGCTCCTCGCTCAAAACCGGAATCACCTTGTCGATGGTCACGTAAAGCTCCGAGCGGTCCTCGGCGGGGCCGGAAATGATCAGCGGCGTGCGCGCCTCGTCGATCAGGATCGAGTCCACCTCGTCCACGATGGCAAAGTTGTGCTGCTTCTGGAACACTTGGTCCAGGCTCGGCTTCATGTTGTCGCGCAGGTAGTCAAAGCCCAGTTCGTTGTTGGTGGCATAGGTCACATCGGACTGGTAGGCGGCCATCTTCAGATCGTCGGGCTGGCCGGACCAGATCACGCCGGTGGTCATGCCCAGCTGCTCGAATACCTTGCCCATCCATTCGCTGTCGCGCTTGGCCAGGTATTCGTTCACCGTGACCACATGCACACCCTTGCCGGTCAGCGCATTTAGGTAGGCGGGGAAGGTCGCAACCAGAGTCTTGCCTTCACCCGTCTTCATCTCGGCGATATTGCCCTGATGCAGAAAGACACCGCCCATCAGCTGCGTATCAAAAGCGCGCAGCCCCAAGGCACGGCGCGCCCCTTCGCGGACGTTGGCAAAGGCCTCGGGCAGAAGATCATCCAGACTTTCGCCCTCCAGCGCGCGTTTGCGCAGCTCGCCGGTCTTCTCTATGAGGCCCTCATCGCTGAGTTTCTCGAACTCGGACTCCAGCGCGTTGATCTTTGCAATCAGCGGCCGCGTCGCCTTGACTTTCCGGTCGTTCGGTGTGCCAAAAATCTTTTTGGCGAGTGTTCCGATACCCAGCATGTGCTCTCCAACAGTCCTGTCATGGCTTCCGTTCTCAGGCAGGCTTGCCCGCCCTGCCCGCAACCCATAAACAAAGGTGGAAACGACGGTGCTGCCCAATAGCCCCTAGGCGATGTAAGCGGCAGCTATATAAGTGTCAACGCCGCGCCATGCTGCGGCCCGGGAATAGGAAGAATTCAATGCTGAAAGGTCTCACTTTTCTGCGAGGCTCCGCTGCAGCGGCCCTGATCGCGCTCGCCGCCACTCCGGCGCTGGCGGCGCCACATGCCAATACGGTCGTTGCTTCGGTCAACGGAGAAGAAATCACTCTGGGCCACATGATCATGGCACGCGAAAGCCTGCCCCAGCAGTACAAGCAATTGCCGGATGAGGTGCTCTACAATGCGATTCTCGACCAGCTGATCCAGCAAACGGCCCTGAAGCAACAGCTCAATGGCGAGGTTCCGCACTACGTGCAGCTCTCCGTCGAGAACGAAAGCCGCGCCCTTTTGGCAGCGGATGTGATCGAGACCGTGATGGAGGGGGCCGCCAGCGAAGAAGCGCTGCGTGCGGCCTATGACCGGAAGTATTCCACCGGCAATGGCGGCGATGAATTCCACGCCGCCCATATCCTGGTTGAAACCGAGGACGAAGCCCGCGAGATCAAGGAAGAACTGGAAGACGGCGCCGATTTTGCCACCATGGCCAAAACGCGCTCAACCGGTCCTTCGGGACCAAGCGGCGGAGACCTGGGCTGGTTCGGCCTTGGCAGCATGGTTCCCGAGTTTGAAGAGGCCGTTCTGGCCATGCGCTCGGGCGATGTTTCCGACCCTGTTCAAACCCAGTTCGGCTGGCACGTGATCCTGTTGAGGGAGCGGCGCAAATCCGAGGCGCCCAGCTTTGAAGAAGTCCGCGGCGAACTGGAACAGGAGTTGCGCACCCGCGCCGTCGAAGACCGCGTAAATGCGCTGACAGCCGCCGCCGCCATCGAACGGCCCGAAATTGAAGAGCTGGATCCTTCGATGATCCGGGATCTTGGCCTGGTGAGGAACTGATCAGATGGCTGGTACGCTTCCCCGTTCCCCGCTTGCACCGGACCACTTCCCTGACCTTCCCGTGATCAAAGGCGTGCGTTTTGCCACCGCATCGGCGGGCGTAAAGTACAAGGACCGCACGGATGTCATGATGGCGGCTCTTGATCCCGGTACCGCCGTCGCGGGGGTTTTCACCCGGTCCAAAACCCGGTCCGCACCGGTTCGGGATTGTCAGGCCAAGCTGGGGTCCGACCCAGCCCTGGGCGCGGCCATTCTGGTCAACTCGGGTAATTCCAACGCCTTTACCGGTCACTACGGTCAGACTTCGGTGGCTGAGATCGTCTCAGCGGTGAGTGCGGGTGCGGGCGTCCCTCAATCGCGGGTCTTTACCGCCTCCACCGGCGTGATCGGAGAACCACTGCCCCATGATCGCATCATCGCAAAGATCGCAGAGCTGACCCAAAGCCTGGATGAGAGCACCCTTGAGCGGGCCGCAGCCGCCATCATGACCACTGACACCTTTCCCAAAGGGGCTGGTGCCACGGTCACGATCGGCGGCAAGACCGTGAACATCGCCGGGATCGCAAAGGGTTCGGGCATGATCGCGCCGGATATGGCGACGATGCTGGTCTATATCTTCACCGATGCACAGGTTGAACAAACCGTCCTGCAGACCCAGCTTGCCGAGATCTGCGACCGTAGCTTCAACTGCATTACCGTGGACAGCGACACCTCTACCTCGGACAGCCTGATGCTGTGCGCAACGGGTGCGTCGGGGGTGAATGCCACCGGGAATGCGGAATTCGCCCAGGCCCTCGAAGGCGTGATGATGGATCTGGCGCATCAGGTGGTGCGCGACGGGGAAGGCGCCACCAAGTTTGTCGAGATCGAGGTCACCGGCGCGGTTTCCGACGCCGAGGCAAAGACGCACGGCATGGCGATTGCGAACTCACCGCTGGTGAAAACGGCGATCGCGGGCGAGGATCCCAACTGGGGCCGTATTGTCATGGCCATTGGCAAATCCGGCGCAGAAGCGGATCGGGACCGCCTGTCGATCTCTTTCGGAGATGTTCTGGTCGCGGACAAGGGCTGGGTCTCCCCCTCATACAAGGAAGCAGACGGCGCGGCGCAGATGAAGCAGGACGAGATCACCATCAAGGTCGATCTTGGTCTTGGGGAAGGCAAGGCGACGGTCTGGACCTGCGATCTGACCCATCAATACATCAGCATCAACGCGGATTACCGGTCATGAAGACCGTTCTTGTCTCGGCCGTGGCCCTGATAGACGTAGAAGGGCGGATCCTGCTTGCGCAGCGCCCCGAAGGCAAGTCCATGGCCGGTCTTTGGGAATTCCCCGGCGGCAAGGTCGAAGCCGGGGAAACCCCTGAGGCTGCGCTGATCCGGGAACTGGAAGAGGAACTGGGGATCAACACCTGGTCCTCTTGCCTCGCCCCGCTGACCTTTGCCAGCCACACGTATGACGACTTCCACCTGCTGATGCCGCTGTTCGCCTGTCGCAAATGGGAAGGCATTCCCCAGGCGCGCGAAGGCCAGGTGCTGAAGTGGGCCCGTCCGCAGGAGTTGCGCGATTACCCGATGCCACCTGCGGATATTCCCCTGATCCCGATCCTGCGTGACTGGCTTTGATCCATCCGAGCGTTAAATCTTAACAAACACGGCGTCGGCACAGCGGGCAGTTCAGGACATGTCATGTTTTTTTGGCCGATCTAGGGGTTTTTTACGGTAGAAACACCAGTGTTGGTGGTTTTCGATTAAACTTGGAAAGAATTTGTTAATCTTTTTGTCAAAAAATAGTCACACTATCACGCAGTGAACCTCTCCTAAGTCTCCCTGAAGAAGGACCAGGATACACCAAGTTGAACAAGACCGGGCTATCCTGGTCCGAGGCTGATTCATACAGGCACATAACAAAACCAACCGCAGACAGGTGGGCGTTGCGCACAGGCGCCCCCCGTTTCCCTCAAGTTCCGCGGCAAAAGACAACCAACCACTCACGCACCCAGAGGGCAGCCTATTGGCTGTCCTCGACTTTTTTGAGTGAATGCTACGTTCCTGCAGCCCACACAGGCAAGCTATCAAACGAAAAAGCCCCG
The DNA here is from genome assembly GCF_038148855.1 of Phycobacter sedimenti. Taxonomy (NCBI): domain Bacteria; kingdom Pseudomonadati; phylum Pseudomonadota; class Alphaproteobacteria; order Rhodobacterales; family Roseobacteraceae; genus Phycobacter; species Phycobacter sedimenti. Next base: position 444,210 of record NZ_JBBVGR010000003.1, read on the forward strand.
GATGCGGAATCCGGGGCTTTTGTCCATTTCTGCTTCTTGGCGGTCAGTCGAGTTTACGCTCGACTTCCTGACGCTCGAAGATCTCGATGACATCGCCTGCGCGGATGTCTTCATAGTTCTCAAAGGCCATACCACATTCCTGACCCGACTGGACCTCTGCCACTTCGTCCTTGAAGCGCTTGAGGGTCTTCAGCGTGCCTTCGTGGATCACCACGTTGTCGCGAAGCAGGCGCACACCAGCCGAACGGCGCGCCACGCCTTCGGTAACCAGACAGCCGGCAACCTTGCCGACGTTGGAGACCTTGAAGACGTCCTTGATCGCGGCGTAACCGATGAAGTTTTCCTTGATCTCCGCAGAGAGCAGACCCGAAGCGGCGGCTTTGACGTCATCAACCAGATCGTAGATCACCGAGTAATAGCGGATCTCGACGCCCTTCTGATTGGCGGTATTACGGGCCGAGGCATTGGCTCGCACGTTGAAGCCAAAAACCGGAGCGCCAGAGGCTTCGGCCAGACCAATATCGGTCTCGGTGATGGCGCCGACGCCCGAGTGCAGCACGCGCACGCGCACCTCTTCGTTGCCGATCTTCTCCATCGCCTGAACGATCGCTTCGGCAGAACCCTGCACGTCCGCTTTCACCAGGACAGGCAGTTCGGCGACGTTCTCGTCTTCCTTTGCCTTCTGCATCAGCTGCTCAAGCGTGGTCGCAGCACCGGCAGCAGCGCGCTTGTCCTTGGCGGCCTGCTCACGGTAGGCGGCAATTTCACGCGCCTGCGCTTCGGTTTCGGTCACGTTCAGCACGTCACCTGCTTCGGGAGTGCCGTTGAGACCCAAAACCTCGACCGGAACAGAGGGTCCAGCTTCCTTGACGCGCTCGCCCTTGTCGTTGATCAGGGCACGGACCTTACCGTACTGCTCGCCAACAACGAAGATATCGCCTTGGCGCAGGGTACCGTTCTGAACCAGAACGGTCGCAACCGGACCACGACCCACGTCAAGCTGCGCCTCGATCACGGCGCCCTGGGCAGCACGGTCGGGGTTGGCTTTCAATTCGAGGATTTCCGCCTGAAGCGCGATGGCCTCAAGCAGTTCGTCAAGCCCCTGGCCGGTGTGCGCCGAGACTTCCACATCCTGAACGTCACCGGACATGGCTTCGACAACCACCTCGTGCTGCAGCAACTCTGCGCGCACCTTGTGAGGATCGGCGGCCGGTTTGTCGACCTTGTTGATCGCCACGATCATCGGCACACCCGCGGCCTTGGCATGGTTGATCGCTTCAACCGTCTGCGGCATGACCGAGTCATCCGCGGCCACAACCAGAACCACAATGTCCGTCACCTGAGCACCGCGCGAGCGCATCGAGGTAAAGGCAGCGTGGCCCGGCGTGTCGAGGAAGGTCAGCACTGCTCCGCCTTCGGTCTGAACCTGATAGGCACCGATGTGCTGCGTGATACCGCCAGCCTCGCCTGCCACGACGCGCGCGTCGCGGATAGCGTCCAGCAAGGACGTCTTGCCGTGGTCGACGTGGCCCATGATGGTGATCACGGGCGGACGCGGCTGCAGGTCTTCTTCCTTGTCTTCGACTTCCTTGATGACGTCCTCGACGTCGGAGTCGGAGACACGGACAACCTTGTGGCCGAATTCTTCGATGATCAGCTCGGCAGTATCAGCATCAATGGTCTGGTTCTGTGTGACCATCATGCCCATCTGCATGAGCGATTTCACGACATCACCAACACGTTCCGCCATACGGTTTGCCAGCTCGGACACCACGATGGTTTCGGGCAGCTGTACGTCGCGGATCACCTTTTCGCGCTCGACCGAGCCACCCATGGCCTTTTGGCGTGCACGCTCCTGCTTGCGCTTCATCGCAGCCATGGAACGTTGACGCCCGCCTTCGCCAGTCGCCTGGCCGAGTGTCAGCTTGCCTGAGCGGCGTCCCTCGTCGCGGCTCTTGACACCACGGCCACGCTCTTCGCGCTCGCGGTCCGCTTTGCGCGGGGCAGCCTGAGCGCCCCCTTTTGGCGCACCACGCCCGGCGCCAGCAGCGGCCGTTTTCGCTTTTGCAGGCTCTTCGGCAGGTGCAGCGGCAGCACGTTTGGCCGCTTCTTCTGCCGCAAGGCGCTTGCGCTCTTCTTCTTCAGCCTTTTGCCGGGCTTTTTCCTCGGCTTCGCGCTGTTCGCGTTCCTTGGCTTCCTGTTCGGCCCGGCGGCGCTCACGCTCTTCGGCGCGGGCCTTTTCTTCGGCCTCACGCTGGGCAGCCTCTTCGGCTTCGCGCGCCTTGGCAGCCTGCAGCGCCTTCAGGCGGCGGGCCATTTCCGCATCGGTAATACCGGCAGGGCGACGAGAGCCGTCCGTCGCAGGCGAGGACCCGCTGCCCCCTTTACCCGCACCCGGCTTGGGAACCACAACGCGCTTGCGCTTGGTTTCCACCACGACATTCTTGGTCCGCCCATGGCTGAAGCTCTGTTTCACGTTCCCAGGCCGGGAACCACCACCACGCAAACCCAATGTCTTTTTGCCGTCACTATCGCTCATAAAGCTCTTTATCCTTCCGTGCGGCCCTTGCCGCCCACCATTTCGCGCAAACCCTGCAATCGTTGCGCTTCCTCTACAACACGTTTGCTGAGTCCACCAGAGGCAAGCGCCGCATGTATCACAGTTTGACGCCCAAATGCCATCCCCAGCTCATCCGCAGAGAGGCAACCGATGTATTTTCCCCGGTGGGGCGTACTCAGTTTCGATTTTCCGCGCCCAGATCCATCGGACGCCTGTATCAGGACGGAAGCTTCCTCTTTCAGCAGCCAATCCTTGACCTTTTCATAGCCGCCAACCGCATCGCCCGACTTGCGTGCGAGGCTGATCAGATCGACAAGGCGGCGCAGAACCTGACGCTCCACTTCATCCACAAGCCCCTCGGGCACGTTCACCGGGGCCTTGAAGCCACGGGCAAACAGCCGCTTCTTGACTGCCATATCTAGGGCAGAGCGGCTCGCTGTCACGTAAACCCCGCGACCGGGCAGTTTACCTAACACATCGGCAACAACCTGGCCATCCGGCCCAAGCACAAAGCGGATGAGACCCTCTTTCGGTTGGATCTCACCTGTTGCAATGCACTTGCGCTCCGGACCATCACTTCGGTCTTTTGCCGCGCCACCACGAGCCATTCAGCCTCTCCTTACCGAAAGCCGCCGGGATCAGGCCCCGGCGCCCTCTTCTTCAGCTTCCTCGCCATCGACGTCTTCTTCGGAGACTTCCGGCTCCAGCTCGGCAGGGTCAACCCAACCAAGTAGCACGCGGGCCGTCATCACCATGTCCTGAGCCTCTTCGAGCGACATGCCGAAGGGTTCCAGAATACCGTCGTCCTTGACGCGCTCGCCGCCATCGGTGGTCCAGCCACCGGCCAGCTCCCAGTCGGCGCAGGTGGCAAAGTCCTCTAGCGAGAGAATGCCATCCTTGGCCAGCGCCTCCACCATCTGGGGAGTGAGACCGTCAAAGTCAATGAGGCTGTCCTCTGCGCCCAGCGCACGGGCGGCATCGATTGCAGCCTTGGCCTGCGCCTCAAGGTAGTCGCGGGCACGGGCCTGCAGTTCCTCGGCGGTGCCTTCATCGACGCCGTCAATGACCAGCAGCTCGTCCAGCTCGACATAGCCGACCTCTTCGAGGTTGGTGAAGCCTTCGGACACCAGAAGCTGGGCAAAGAACTCGTCCAGATCCAGGGTTTCCATGAAGAGCGCGGTGCGGGCCTCGAATTCCTTCTGGCGGCGCGCCGATTCCTCTTCTTCGGTCATGATGTCGATGTCGAGACCGGTCAGCTGCGAGGCCAGACGCACGTTCTGGCCACGGCGGCCGATGGCAAGGCTCAGCTGTTCCTCGGGAACCACGACCTCGATCTTGCCGGCCTCTTCGTCCAGAACCACCTTGGTGACTTCTGCGGGCTGCAGCGCGTTCACCAGGAAGGTCGGCTGGTCCTCGTTCCAAGGGATGATGTCGATCTTTTCACCCTGCAGTTCGTTCACCACGGCCTGCACGCGGCTGCCGCGCATACCGACACAGGCGCCGACGGGATCGATCGAGCCATCATAGGAAATGACGGCGATCTTGGCGCGGGAACCCGGATCACGGGCAACGGCCTTGATATCGATGATACCATCATAGATTTCCGGCACTTCCATCTTGAACAATTCCGCCATGAATTCCGGCGCAGTGCGGCTGAGGAAGATCTGCGGGCCGCGCGGTTCGCGGCGCACGTCCTTGATGTAGCAGCGGATACGGTCGTTCGGGCGGTAGCTTTCGCGGCCGATCTTTTCGTTGCGACGCAGGATCGCTTCGCCAGCGCCCACATCGACGATGACGTTTCCGAATTCTTCGCGCTTGACGAGACCGTTGATGATCGTGCCCGCGCGGTCCTTGAATTCTTCGTACTGGCGATCCCGTTCGGCTTCACGCACTTTCTGCAGGATCACCTGCTTGGCCGACTGGGCCGCGATCCGGCCCATTTCGACCGGCGGCACCTCTTCCACATAGGTATCGCCCACCTGCGGGTCAGCCATGTACTGCTTGGCCTGCTCGACGGTCAACTCGGCCTGGTAGTTTTCCAGATCCTCATCCGCCACGACCGAACGCACGCGGGTGAAGGTCGCCTTGCCGGTCTTGCGGTCGATGGACACGCGGATATCCATCTCGCTGCCGTAACGGCTTTTGGCCGCTCGGGCGAGGCTTTCTTCCATGGCTTCGACCACCAGACCGGGGTCGATCATTTTTTCGCGCGCCACGGCTTCGGCGGTTTGCAACAGCTCAAGCTGGTTTGCAGAGGTGATGGCCATTACTTGTTCTCCTCTTCGGACCCTTCGGTCACCTCGCCCTCAAGGGGCGCATCTTCGATAACGTCGTCAAAAGCGTCTTCGTTCAGCGTGCCGGCCGCCTTGCGCTGGCGCAGCATTTCCTTGATCAGATCGTCGGTCAGGACCAGCTTGGCATCGCTCAACCAATCAAATTTCAGACCGATGGTCACGGTTTCGCCGTGTTCCTCGATGTTGATCAGAACCTCGTCATCCTCGACGCCGGCCAGTTCACCCTTGAAGCGGCGGCGGCCGTCGATCAGCTCGGCGGTTTCCAGCTTGGCCTCGTAGCCTTCGAACATGTCAAAGTCCTTGAGGCGCGTCAGCGGTCGGTCGATGCCGGGGCTGGAGACCTCAAGCGCATAGGCATCCAGAATCGGGTCTTCCACGTCCAGCACGGCGCTGACCGCGTTCGAGATCTCGGCGCAGTCATCCACCTCGATGCCGCCATCGGGCTTGTCGGCCATGATCTGCAGGGTCGTCGTCTTGCCGGACATCAGCCGGATGCGGACCAGCTCATAGCCCATGTCCTCGATCACCGGGGTGATGATCTCGGCAAGGCGGCGGTCAATCGCGGCTTTGGCAATCAGGTCGTTGGTCATTCGGGTTCCAGCTGTCTTTCGGACACAAAAAAACGGGCGCGCGGCCCGTTGAAATTCCCGGTGGAGCTTTGGACCAGAGCCCAACGCGCCGCTGTTGTGACAGGCATATACGCCTGATGGGGCGAATCTGCAAGGAGAAGTTCAGACGGCAGCTTGAGAGGGGCTCAGATCCGCCACCAGCGCTCGGCAATCCGCCCGTCATCCAGCGCCGTGCGACTGCCGACGGTGCGGGGAATCCCCACGTCCGACCGTGCCGCGAGCGCCATGTCGCTGGCCGAAGGATGATAGAGAAAGCCGCCCTTTTCAATCAGCCCTTCCGGCGCGGGCAAGGCGGCCACATCCACATATCCATCGCGCAGCGCCTCGGCACGGACCTGCGCATCAGGGATCACGATCACCTCGATGTTTTCTACCCAGCCGGCCTGACCGGCCTTGTAGTGATCCGTTACCTTGGCCGCGCGAAAGTGACGACCGTCCTGCGCACGCTCAACCCGGTAGCAGCCGGTACCGACCGCCTGTGCGAGCGGCAGATCCAGCTGACCGCCTCGGGCAATCGAGAGTGCAGGATTGGCCAAAAGATAAGGAAGATGCGGATTTGCAGAAGTCAGAGCGATTTCGATCCGGTGCTCCGCCACTTGCTGAACCGATGCAACCTCGACCCCGTCAATCGTGCTGCCGCCGATTGAGGCGACGACATCAGCGGCGGTCAGCAGTTGGCCATCATGGAAGCGCACATCACGGCGCAGGTCAAACAACCAGGTTCTGGCATCCGCGCTGCTGTGCCAGGCCTCGGCCAGCTCGGCCCGCAACACACCATCGGGCGCAATCTCGGTCAAGGTGTCAAAGATCGCACCCATTGCGACCTGCTCCATCAATCCATCCTGACGGGGAACAGCAAGACGCAGAACGCCGCCCGCACGGGGCGCAGCCGCCAGCGAGGTGCCGGTGGCCGCCAGCAAGGCAGCAGCCGCACCAGAGGTGAACAGCGCGCGGCGGTCGATACGGGTCATGGCAGCAGCTCCTCGGCAATCCGGTCCATCGCGCGCACCAGTTCAGCGCTGATTCCCGGCTCTGACAAGGCATGACCTGCATTGCGGATCATTTTCAACTCCGCATTTGGCCACAGCTCATTCAGGCGCCAGGCCGAGGTCGGTGGGCAAATCATGTCATACCGCCCTTGCACGATGATGCCGGGGATGTGTGAAATCCGTCCCATATTGGCGAGGATCTGACCATCGAAGTCAAGAAACCCGCCATTGATGAAATAGTGATTCTCGAGCCGGGCAAAGGCGCGGGCATAGTCGCCGGGACTTTCCCCGCCGTGCCCGTTGGAATGGACCGAGGCCAGCGCGTTTTCCCAGGCCGACCAGGCGCGTCCATAGCGAATCTCATCCTGCATGTTCCCTGAAAACAAGCGCTTGTTGTAGGCCGCGATCATATCGCCCCGCTCTGCATCCGGGATCAGGGAGACAAACCGCTGCCAGGTTTCCGGCCAGAACCGCCCGGCGCCGCCGCCGTAGAACCAGTCCAGTTCCGCCTGGGTCATCAGGAAAACGCCGCGCAGGATCATCCGCTGCACCCTGTCGGGATGGGTCTGCGCATAAATCAGCGCCAGCGTCGCGCCCCAGCTACCACCAAACAAAAGCCAGCTGTCGATCTCCAGCGTGCGACGGATTTCCTCCATGTCGGCAACCAAATGCCAGGTCGTGTTGTTCTCACAGGATGCATGGGGGCGCGAGCGGCCACAGCCACGCTGATCAAAGAGAATCACCCGATAAAGTTTCGGGTCGAAATAGCGCCGCATCGCCGGGCTGCTGCCGCCACCAGGGCCGCCATGGCACACCACCACGGGGATACCCTTGGGGTTGCCGGATTGCTCTACATAAATGCTATGGCCCAGCCCAACATCCAGCATGCGCTGGTCGTAGGCATCGACCGGGGGATAAAGATACTGCACTGCGCGCTTTTGGTCCGAGTATTTGTCCATTACTGACCTAACTAGTCTAATAGGCACAAAAGAACATACGGAGACAGGAATGCAAGCGCCTCAATCCACGGTAGATCCGTCAGAGATCGCCAAATTCGAAGCCATGGCTGCGGAATGGTGGGATCCAAATGGCAAATTCAAACCGCTTCACATGCTCAATCCCTGTCGGTTGGACTATATCACAAGGCAGATCGCGGGTGAGTTTGGCCGAGATCTGACCCAGCCCGAACCCTTCAAGGGATTGCGGTTGCTGGACATCGGCTGTGGCGGCGGCCTGTTGTCCGAACCCATGGCGCGGCTTGGGGCCGAGGTGGTAGGCGCCGACGCTGCGACCGGAAACCTGCCGGTTGCCCGCATTCACGCCGAACAGTCCGGCCTTGAGATCGACTATCGCCACACCACTGCCGAGGCTCTGGCAGAAGCGGGCGAACAGTTCGACGTGGTGCTGAACATGGAGGTGGTAGAACACGTTGCTGACCCGCTCAGCTATCTGACGGCAACCCAGCAGCTTCTGAAACCGGGCGGTTTGCAGATCTGCTCGACGATCAACCGCAACCCCAAAAGCTATGTCATGGCGATCTTTGGCGCAGAAGTGGTGATGCGCTGGCTGCCGCGCGGCACCCATGAGTGGAACAAGTTCATCACCCCGGATGAGCTGTTCGATCTGCTCGGCAAGGCGGGGTTGGAACCGGTCGACCGAAAGGGTTTCGTCTTCAATCCGATCACCTGGACCTGGTCGATTTCGCCGCGCGATCTATCTGTGAATTACGTGACAGCAAGCACCAAACCCGCCGCCTGAACCGCCAGCGGACGGCACGCCTATACGAAAGGATAGGTGGGCCATCCTAATGGATGCTTGGTCCACTCTGATTAATAGAATATCCACTATTCGTTCGGTTGGGTTTTCCAGCCGGCGCCGGGCACAAGCCCAGAACCGAGTGAATGCTTTGCCTGATGGTTGTCCAGGCAGTCCCGATGGGATTGCCCCTCACTCACGGAACCGGATGGGGTAATTCGAGAAAGGGATGCCCTCGTCGGGCATCCCTTTCTTCTTTGTCTGATCCCATGGCTTCTTCAACTAGGAGCCTAAATGCCCCATGTCGCAACGAAAGCCTTGCCCACCAGACGACAGCTGGTCAATGGCCCGCCGTCAGTCCTTGGCCGTACCGCCTGCTTCGATGAACTGGATCAACCTTTCCCCCTGCATGTGCTCGTCGCTGCCGATACGGGCGCCCAGTCTGTTTCTCGCGAGCGGCATAAGAGGTGAAAAATCCTGAACCTTGGTTTCATTCAGCCAGAGACCGACAAGATTCGTCAGACCGGAAAGCGGGGACAGATCGGTCACTTGCGTGTTTGAAATCCCCAATAGCACCAGGTTTGTGTTTCCAGAGATTGGGCTCAAATCACTCACCTGAGTGTTGGTCAAAGACAGGTTCTTTAAGCTGCTCTTTTCAGAAAGAGCGGAAATATCCTCAACATTGCTGTCTTTGGCCATGAGCTTCTCAAGGTTATGTGCTCCTGCCAAAGGTGAGATATCGGCCAGCGGGGTCTCTTCGATTTGAACCTCAATAAGGTTCGGAGCAGAAGCCAGCGCCCCGATATCGACAAGTGCGCTTCTGTCTGCATGAAACCCAAGAAGCGCATCCCCAGGCTCCAATCCATCAAGGGTTTCAGTCTTGCTGCCGTTCAAGCTGAGCATCTCCAGATACGGTTTATGTCCGGCCCCCTCCAGATCTTTCAAATCAGTGTTATGAAGCGCCAACCACGCCAAACCTTCTGCCTGATCAAGACCTTCAAGGTCCTGCAAGCGCGGACCGTCGATGGTGAGACCTTTCAACCGGGTCAGCGCTAACACCGGGATTTGCCGGGGCGAGGTCAGCATATCGGTGTTAAGAGAGATCAGGTCTTCAAGCCCCTCCAAAAAAGCGAAGTCCTGTGTCCCGGTTTCTGACAGGCTTAACTCAGTGATGCCTGTTTGGCTCAATGCCTCTAGCCCGGTCAAAGACACGCCACGCGCACTGAAAGAGGTCAAGTTTTCGAAATTAGCAAGCGGGCTTACGTCGATCGGATCGCCTTGGTAGCCTTCACCCGCCAGCGTAATGGCCTGAAGCTTCTTGAACTGCTCGATCCCTTCCAGAGAAAAGCTCTCTCCTTCCACTTTGAAAGACAGGTATGTCTTGTGAGGCTTGATGCACTCCCCGGAAAATTCAATACAATCGTCGGCAAAAGCCGATGTTGCGAAAGGAAGGCTCAACCCAAGCGCAAGTGTGATCACTTGGCCAAGCGATTTGCTCCGTATGAAAATCCTCATGAAAATGCCTTCTTTTTTGATAACGTAACGGGATCTTGTAGCAAGACCATCTCGAATGCCACAAGGCTTGATTGAGCCCTAGACTTGGATTTCACCCTTAGGAAAAGCCTGAACGGTTCCGGTGCGCCGTCAATCGTCTTCCAGCTTGGCGCGCAGCTCTCGCAGGATTGGCAGAGCGGCGCGAACGCGGTCTCCTCCCAGTTCCTCGACCACCTCAGAAATCACCGGGACGATACTGGCCAGCGCCGCATCGCGGGCCTGACGTCCGGCAGGGCTGATCGCAACCATCTTGCGCCGGGCATCGTCCCAGTCGGGACGGATATGGACATATCCCGCCATCTCGAGCTTGTTCAGCGTATTGGTCATGGCGCCGCGGGTGACGTGAAAGGCCTTTGCAAGCTGCGCAGGCGAGCGCTCAAGCCCCGCACGCGCCAGATGATTGAGAACCGAGAAATGCGACAGCTCCATCCCCTTGGGCAACGCTTTGCCCAGCCGCGATTTGGCAAGCTGTTCGGCCATCAGGATTTCGCTGAACAGCGAAACGGCCAGGGAATGGGTTTCTTCCATCAGGGTCCGTCAAATTCTCGGTCATGGGTGAGCGCAGGAACACGTTTGCGTGCTTGTGCCACTTTTCCCATGTCGAGATCAACGTAGACAATCCCCGGATCGGTGCCCGCGTCGGCCAGGATCTCTCCCCAGGGCGCCACGATCAGCGAATGCCCGTAGGTGCGGCGCGCGGCGCCCCGGCTGGCCTTGTGGGTCCCGGTCTGGGCAGGCGCCAGCACATAGCAGCCGGTCTCGATCGCGCGCGCTTGCAACAGCGCATGCCAATGGGCCGCACCCGTAACATGCGAAAACGCCGCCGGAACCGTCAGGATCTGCGCACCTCCCTTGGCCAGCGCCCGGTGCAAATGAGGAAAGCGCACGTCATAGCAGATGGTCATGCCGACCTTCGCAAAGGGGGTGTCAGCCACCACAGCGCGGGTGCCGGGACGATATCCGTCCGATTCGCGGTAGGTTTCCTCGGGCGTTACCTCCACATCGAACATATGGATCTTGTCATAGCGCGCCGTGATCTCTCCATCCGGCGAGATCAGGAACTGACGGTTGGCAAAGCGCCCGTCCGCATCGTGGGTCTTCACGCCCAGCGATCCGATCAGGAGCCAGATCCCATGCTTGGCGGCCTCATCCCGAAGAGCCGCGAGGGTGGGATCGTCTTCCTCATGGCACAGAACAGCCTTCTGATGCGTGCGGCTGGTCGACAGGCAATTGGTGACTTCGGGCGTCAGAACAAACCCTGCCCCCTGGGCGACAGCCTCGGCCATCGTGGCCTGAACCGCTTCAAGGTTCTCGGTCGGGTCGTCGCTTGAGGTCATCTGCAGCAGCGCAGCACGCATCCTGGGTCACTCCCGGTTAATCCGCCAGCAGCGCGTCCAGTTTACCGGCCTGCTCCAGCGCATAAAGATCATCACAACCGCCCACGTGGGTCTCCCCGATGAAGATCTGCGGCACGGTGCGGCCGCCGTTCGCCCGCTCAATCATCTCGGACTTGCGGCCAGGGTTCATCATGACGTCGACCTCGGAAAAGGTCACGCCCTTCTGTTTCAGCAGGCGCTTTGCCGCGTGGCAAAAGCCACACAGGGGTGAGGTGTAGATTTCCACCGGTTTCATAGAGGTCTCCAAACATTCCGATTTTCGCGTTTGTGGGCGATATGAGGGCGCAATGCAATCATTCGCAGCGTAACAGTTTTGAGATCTGAACCGCACATTCCTTCTGGCCAGAATTCTGTGCACCTGGGCGATCCGGATCACGCCGATCAGCCTCAGCCGGAAGCCTTTGGCGCGCAAAGAAAACATACTTCAGGCTTCATTTTCCTCTCGGCAAGATGGCCCCAATTGCGGTATCGCCTCGTGTAGCCCACTCGCAAATGATGCGATTAGGCCGATTCACCACATACCCCCGGAGCGCCCCTGTTTTGACATCAGACCTCTCTTCCAGCCTTTGGAGCAACACCTGCCGGGAGCAGGTCACCGCACCGCCCCTGAGTGATGAGGTGACGGCCGATCTGGTTGTGATCGGCGGTGGATACACGGGCTGTTCAGCCGCGCTTGAAGCCGCCCAGATGGGTGCCGAGGTGCGCCTTTTGGAAGCCGGAGCCTTTGGGAGCGGCGGATCCGGGCGCAACGTCGGGCTGGCCAATGCGGGCCTCTGGCTGCCGCCCGAGGACATCAATGCTCAGATCGGTGCGGACGCGGGCCGCAGGTTGTCATCCCTTTTGGCGGATGCGCCGGATATGGTCTATGGGCTGATCGAAAAATACCAGATCGCTTGCGAGCCGGTGCGCAAGGGCACGTTGCACTGTGCCCATGCACCTGCCGGGATGAAGGACCTGACACGCCGCTTTGAGCAACTCGGCGCGATTGGCGCGCCCGTCCGGTTGCTGGATGCTGAGGAGGCGCAGGCACGTGTCGGATCCGAGCGTGTATTCGGCGCGTTGTTTGATCCACGAGCCGGGACCATTCAGCCGCTGTCTTACGCGCGGGGGCTGGCTCGGGCGGCAGTGGGCGCAGGGGCCAAGCTTCATGCCGAAACCCCGGCGCTCAGCGCCACGCGAAACGGCGACATATGGGACATCATCACGCCGCAAGGGCGCGTCCGGGCCAGACACATGATCGTTGCAACCAACGGCTATGCTCTGGCAATCGAGGGTCTTCAAACACCCGATCTGATTCCGGTTCACTATTTTCAGGCAGCGACCGATCCGCTGCCGGATCACATTCTCGACCAGCTTTTGCCCGGCCTGGAAGGGTGCTGGGATTCGGCCCTCGTCATGTCATCCTGGCGACGCGATCAGGAAGGTCGGTTGATCATTGGCGCCATGGGGGCGCTGGACCACGTCGGAAAGGGCATCCACCTCAGTTGGCTGAGGCGAAAGATTGCGCAGCTGTTTCCGGCATTGGCAGATGCGCCCCTGCGACAGACCTGGTTCGGACGGATCGGCATGACAACCGAGCATCTGCCCAAGATTCAAAGGCTGGACGGCGGCTATGCCTGTTTTGGCTATTCGGGGCGCGGGATCTGTCCGGGCACCCTGTTCGGAACGCGCATGGCACGGGCCCTTTTGTCCGGGGACGAGGCCTGCCTGCCTGTCGCACCGGTGCAGAGCCATAGCCTGCCATTTGCCGGGCTGCGGCAGACCTATTACGAGACGGGCGCTACCCTGACCCATCTCGTGAAGGATCGTTTCTAAGGTCAGGCCGGGGTTTGTCCGGCCTGACACCTGATACGCTCAGCCGCAACTGGCGATCGCTTTGCCCAGACCCGTGATCAGGTCCGTGTAGAATGTCGGGCCGGTTGGAATACTGGTCCCGATAGGATCGATCACGACGTTACTGGCCTTGGTGCCATCCAGCACGGTGGCAACCAACCCCGGATTGAACTGAGGCTCGGAGAAGACACAGGTCACACCGTGCTCGGCCACCTCATTGCGGATTTCCGCAATCCGCGCCGGGCTGGGATCAGAGGCATCTCCAAGCGAGATCGCGCCGGCAGAAGCCAGGCCAAAACTCTTCTCGTAGTACTGATAGGCGTCGTGGAAGACGATGAAGGATTTGGCGCGGAACGGCTCCAGAAGTGCATTGACCTCTTTGACCGCCGCGTCAATCTCGGCCTTGCCCGCCACCGCATTGGCCTTGTAGGTCGCGGCATTCTCGGGGTCGAGGTCCGACAGTTCTTCGGCAATGGCCATCAGCCAGACTTCCGCATTTGCAGGCGCAAGCCAAGCGTGGGGATCAAGGCCTGTATGACCGTGTCCCTCGTGATCGTCATGAGCCGCATGATCAGCGTGGTTGTCATGATCATGCGCATCGTGGTCGGCATGCTTTTCATGGTCGTCATGGTCTTTGTGGCCGTCATGATCGTTGTGATCATGTTCGTCGGCGTGATCCGCATGTTCCTCGCCGTCATGAGCCTCGTCATGATGGTATTCGTCGTGCTCATGCGCCTCAAAGGTCGCGCCAGTGCGGAACTCGTACGTCAAGGTGCCCGGCACCTCGAGCAACTCGGTCACACGTGCATCCGAGGCAAGCGTATCCAGAGGCCCTTCGAGCCAGGGCGTCAGCGCCTCCCCGATCCAGAACACGGCATCCGCACGCTCCAACGCCAGCGCTTCGGACGGGCGCATCGCATAGCCATGCGGAGAGACCCCCGGCGGTATCACCAGATCGGGGGTGCCAACCCCCTCCATCACCCGCGCGACCAACCCGTGCACCGGTGCAATATCCACGGCAACGCGCGGCACATCCGCCAGTGCCATGCCCCCGCCCAGAACAGCGGGAAACACAACCGCATATGAAACGCCCTTCATCCCAGGCCTCCTTTGCTTTGGATCACTACGCCATCGACCGAGTCGCCCTGCGCAGATGTAATTTTATAACATCACGCCGCTTGATAAGCGTCATAACATTACATATCAAGGGGGAAAAGGGGGAAAATGCCCCAGACACCTGAGCCGCGCGGAGTTTGCAGGATGGAAACGATCGGTTTTGAAACCCATGATCACAGCAGCTGCATTCACGACTGCATCGCCGCCGTGGATGCCGACTGCAAGGCCAGAGGGCTGCAATTCACCCCGGTGCGGCGGCGTGTGCTGGAAATCCTCTTGCAGGAGCATCGCGCCCTCGGGGCCTATGAGATCCTCGACCGCTTGCGCGAAGAGGGGCTCGGCTCGCAGCCGCCCGTGGCCTATCGGGCCCTGGATTTCCTGGTCAAGAACCGCTTTGCACACAAGATCGAGCGGCTCAATGCCTTTATCGCCTGCACCCATCCCGGGGATACACATGCGCCCATTTTCATGATCTGCCGCATCTGCAACGCAGTGGCCGAGGTGCACACAGACCCGAGCAACGGCCAGCTGGGCGACGCCGCCAAACAGGCCGGCTTCCTGATCGAACGCACCGTGGTCGAGGCCGAGGGCATCTGCCCCAAGTGCCAAAAGGCAGAGGTCGCATGAGTCTTGTCACCCTCAAGGGCCTGTCGGTCCGCTACGGTGGCAATACAGTCCTTTCGGACGTGAATCTGTCGATTGAGCCGGGAGAGATCGTCACCGTCGTCGGCCCCAATGGCTCTGGCAAGTCCACGCTGTTGCGCAGCATCATTGGCGCCTTGCGGCCCAGCCGAGGTGACGTGACCCGCGCGCCGGGGCTGCGTATCGGCTATGTGCCGCAAAAACTGCATATCGACCCTACTCTGCCCCTGACCGTACGCCGGTTCCTGAGCCTGCCTGCTCGTGTCAGCGATGCCCGTGCCGAAGAAGCCCTGCAGCAGGCCGGTGCCGGTCCGCTGGCGGGACGTCAGATGTCGGATCTGTCTGGCGGCCAGTTCCAGCGCGTGCTGCTGGCGCGCGCGCTCCTGAGTGATCCTCAACTGCTGATTCTGGACGAGGCCACACAAGGTCTTGACCAGCCCGGATCCGCCGCCTTTTACCAGCAGATCGCCACCGTGCGCGCCAAGCTGGGCTGCGCCGTCCTGATGGTCAGCCACGAATTGCATGTGGTCATGGCGGCCTCGGACCGGGTGATCTGTCTCAATGGCCATATCTGCTGCGAAGGTGAGCCGGAGCACGTCGCTTCGGCCCCCGAATACCGGGCGCTGTTCGGGACGGGCACCCAGGGCGCGCTGGCCCTGTACCGGCACGAGCATAACCATTCCCACGATCACGCCCATAGTCATGATCATGGTCCTGACTGCGACCACGGTCATGGTCCCGCGACAAAGGACATCGCTTCATGATGGAGCTTTTCGACAGTTTCCTTGTCCGGGCCGCGCTGGCCGGGGTTGGCGTCGCCCTCGCAGCCGCCCCCTTGGGCTGTTTCGTGGTCTGGCGCCGCATGGCCTATTTCGGAGATGCCACGGCACATGCCTCGATCCTGGGCGTTGCGCTGGCGCTGGCCTTTGACACATCGGTCTTTGCCGGGGTTCTGATCACCTCGCTGGTGATGGCCACCACGGTCTCGACGCTCAGCAATCGCGGCTATGCCATGGACACGCTTCTGGGCGTTCTGGCGCATTCGTCGCTGGCCTTTGGCCTTGTGGCGGTGTCCTTCCTGCAGGGGGTGCGGATCGATCTGATGGCCTATCTGTTTGGCGATATCCTCGCGGTGGGCCGGGTGGATCTGGCGGTGATCTGGGGCGGTGCGGCACTGGTACTGGCGCTCCTGTGGGCGCGCTGGTCGGCGCTTTTGACCGCAACACTGAACCCGGATCTGGCCTATGCCGCCGGGATCGATCCAAAGCGCGAACAGATGGTGCTGACCATTGCGCTGGCCCTCGTGGTGGCCGTCGCGATCAAGGTTGTGGGGGTTCTCTTGATTGCTGCGCTTTTGCTGATCCCGGCGGCCACCGCGCGCCCCTTTGCCAGTACGCCCGAGCGCATGGCACTGATCGCCGCGATCATCGGCGCCCTATCCGCCCTTGGCGGGTTGCAGCTTGCCTTTACCTTTGACACGCCGACAGGGCCGACAATCGTCTGTCTGGCAGCGGTGCTGTTTGCCGCCTCCAGCCTCGGAGATCTTCTGCGGCGGGCCGCAATGCGCGGATAAGAAAGGATACGCCGGAACAAATGGTTTTTATTTGCCATTTCCTTCGTCTTTGTTCTTGATCAATTCATGGATCCGCAGCTTGACCCGAAACAGACAACCCGGCTGATCGCGTCTCTGAAGGACGCGATTGCCGGAATGCCGCCCAAACTGGCAGCGGCGGCCAAATATATCATCGATAATCCCGGTGATTTCGCGCTCGACCCGGTGCGGGTCACTGCACAAAAGGCCGGAATCAGCGCCAATACACTGGTGCGGCTGGCAGAGTTCCTCGGGTTTGACGGCTTCGAAGCCCTGCGCGGCCCCTTTCGCGCCTCCCTTGTGACCAGGCGCGAGGCGGGCCTTGGCGAAGACTGGCTGACCCAGATGCAGGTCTCAACCGCCCCCGCCGCCGCCCTGCAGGCCCGCGCTGCCCGCAACGAGATCAATATCGTCGCACGCTCTCTCAGACTGATGACGCCCGAGCGCACCGCAGCCATCGTGAAAACCCTCACCGAAGCACGCCGAAGCTACGTGACGGCCACACGCGCGTCATATGCTTTGGCCCATTACTTCCACTATGTCGGGCGCATGGCGTTGCCGGATCTTGACCTTGTGCCACGCCACATGGGCTCGGCCATCGACGATCTGATTGACCTTTCGGACCGGGACTGCCTGATCGCGATCACCTTTTCCCCCTACTCTGCGGATACCATCCAGGCGCTGCGCATGGCGGCTGAACGCAAGGCGAAGGTGGTATTGATCTCCGACAGCGAAGTCATCGCCCCGGGCATTCATGCCGATCACGTGCTGGCAGCCTCCTCGAATTCCATCCATGCCTTCGGCGCCTATGGCGGGGCCATGGCGGTGCTGGAGTGTCTGCTGACCCACCTGATCGAGGCCGGAGGCGCAGAGGCACGCCGCCGGATCGAAGCTTATGAAGATCTGCGTCAGGACAGCGGTGCCTACTGGAGCGCCTCCCGCCTGCCGCGCCTGAAGGGCTAGCGATCAGAACCGCAGCGACAGGCAGGACATACCGCCATCCAGTTTGGCGCAGTCGCGATTGTCGATCTCCATTACTTGAAAGCCTGCGCGGTCCAGCATCTCGGCCGTGCGCGGAAACCCTGCGGCCATGATCACCAGATCGTTGAAGCGGATCGCATTGGCGGCGGCCTCTTCCCCTTTTGGCACATGCAAGACACGATAGCCTTCGAAACAGCCCGATGCATCAAGCCGCGCGGTCGAGAGGATGGTCTCTGCGTCCAGAAGCGAACAATCCGTCTTGAAATGCAGGACACCCGGCGGGGTGATGACCTCGCGCACCGCATACCCCCAATCCGAGACGATTTCTGACAGCTCAGCCACTCCCGCCGCATCTGTGCGGTCGGAGCGCCCCACCAGAATCTCACGGGCTGTGACAAGGATGTCGCCACCTTCGACATGGCCAGGGCCAGTGAGTTCGCGCAGATCATCGTAACAGTGGCGCAAGGCGGGCGCCATTTCGGCGACCTCCCCCCGGCGCGAGGGCGCGCCCGGGCGCATCAACACGGCCCCCTCAGGCAAACACAGGGCAGTGTCTTCGACGAACAGAGCATCCGGAAAGGCTTCCAGAGGCTCCAGTTCGATCACCTTGGCGCCGGTACTTTTGAGGGCTGCCACGTAAGCAGCGTGCGCCTCAAGCATGCTTTCCAGATCCGGCGTGCCGATGTCTTTGGCCCGCAGACCGTTTATGACGCTCTGGCCCGGACGGCGGGTGATGGCGCGGGTGAACTGATAGGTGGGATCGGTCATCCGTTGTCCTGCTCCGGAACAAACCGCGGCGCCGCGATTTCGATCAGAGATGGGCCGCCTGCAGGAGTGGCCTTCAGGGCAGAAGCAACCTCATCAGGGTCGGCCTGAACCAACTGGTAGGGAATGCCAAAGGACTGTGCCGCCGCCGCAAAACCCGGCGGGGTGGGATCACAGCCCACCACGGTCACGCCTACATCCTGCATCGAGGTTGCGATCTCGCGGTATCCGTGGTTGTTCCAGATAACAAAGGTCACAGGCAGGCGTTCTTCAACGGCCACCATGATTTCGGGCAAGGTGAACTGCGCCCCGCCATCGCCGAGGATCGAAAGAACCCGCGTCCCGGGGGCGCCGATGGCCGCACCGATAGCGGCTGGAATTCCATAGCCCAGCGCGCCATAGCCCGTCGCCGCATTGAACCAGCCGCCGGGGCGATCGTGGTCATAGAAAAGGTTCCCGGCGTATATGGGCTGGGTGGAATCCCCAACCATGATCGCACCCGGAAGCGTATCACGCATGGCGTTGAGGATCTCGACTTGGGCGCGATACTCTGCGCCGATCTCTTCCCATGCCGCCGCACGGGCGCTGGCGGCGCGCTCAGCACCGTCTGCTTTCGGGGCTTCGCCTTCCAAAACCGCAAGAAGGGCAGTCACGAATGGCTCTGCGGCGCTTTCAATCGTCAGCTCCGCCTTGTGGCGCGCCAGTTGCTGCCCGCAGATGTCAACGCGGATCAGCCCGGCCATCGCAGGCATGGTTCCGCTTGCATACATGTCGTAGTCCGTCGGACCCAACTCGGTCCCGAGGGCAAGGACCGCATCGGCCTCTTCGATCAGACACCGGGTCGCGGCAAGACTGGGGCTGGCGGGCACCGACAGGGCATGCCCATGCATCAGCCCCCGTGCATTCACGGTCTGCACCACCGGTGCATCCAGCAATTCGGCAAGGGCGCGCAGATGTGCCCCAAGCCCTTTTGCCCCGCCCCCGGCAAGGATCACGGGACGCTTTGCCAAAAGGAGTTTCCGCGCAACCTCTGTCAACAGATGAGGCTCCGGCAGCGGCGGCTCTGGTGCTTCGGAACAAGCTGTCGGCGCAGCGTCCAGTCCGGCAACATCGAGCGGGATCTGGATATGTGTCGGACCGGGTCGACCGCTGAAGAACGGCTGAAACACCCTGTTCAGAGCCTTGTCGAGTGCCTCTGGTGCCTCCAGATGCTCTGATACCAAAGCGACGTTGGCGGCTAGGGCGTGCTGGTCGGGAAGCTCGTGCAGATGGCCGATCCCCTGCCCCAGCGAGGCCCGCGTATTGACCCCGGACACCACCAACATGGGCACGGAATCCGCACGCGCCTGCGCCATAGGCGTGAGCGTATTTGTCAGCCCCGGTCCGGTGATCACAAAGGCCACGCCCGGCTTCCCGGTCACGCGCGCGTAGCCATCCGCCATGAAACCTGCGCCCTGCTCGTGCCGCGGTGTGACATGGCGCATCCCCGAGGCGGCTAGTCCGCGATACAGCTCGACCGTATGAACGCCGGGAATGCCGAACACACAGTCAACACCACGCGCCTTCAGCCGCGCGACCAGCGCCTCCCCCAGCGTCGTCATGCGACCGCCTGCCGACGCGTTTGCACATGAGAAACGATGCGCGCAATCGCCTCATCAAAGCGGGCGTCTTCGATCGTCAGGGCGACCCGCACCCAGCCCGTCAGCGTGTCGCCGAACGAGGACCCCGGCATCACCGCTACCCCGGCATTCTCGAGAAGATCCATGGCAAATGCCTCTCCGTCCTGTCCCATGGCAACGACATCGATCATGGCGAACATGCCGGCCTCGGGTCGATGAACCCGCAGGTCAGTCTGATTGTGCAACTGGTCGGCCAGCCGCCCGGCCCGCGCCGCGAACCGCGCCGCCATGCCAGCTGCAACCGGAGACCCTTCACGGACCGCATGTTCGGTCATATCCGCGATGAAGGGCTGATTGCCGAACAGCATCGTCTCGCAATAGGGCAAGAGCGCATCGCAAAAGGCAGCGGAGGCCACGCACCAGCCGCTGCGGAAACCCGGGGCGGCGTGGGATTTCGACACGGAGGAGACAACGATCACCCGATCCGCGATTTCCTCCATCGCCAGCGGCGAGGTGAATGTTGCCCCTTCGAAGACAAGATCGGCATAGACCTCGTCCGAGATGATCCACAGGTCATGCTTCAGGGCCAGCTCTCCGATGGCTGCGATGTCTTCAGCCCTGAGAATAGACCCCGTCGGATTGTGCGGCGTGGTCAGCAGGATTGCACGGGTGCGCGGCGTGATGCGGGCGGCTATGTCTGAGGCCTGCATGCGGAAACCGTGCTCGGGGCGCAGCGGCACAGGCACCATCTCGGCCCCGGTCGAGCGGATCACACCTTCGTAGGTCGCATAGAGCGGATCGCCCACCAGCACCTCATCACCCTGCTCTGCCACACCGGCCATCACCGCAAAAAGTGCGGTCTGGGTGCCGGGAAAACAAAGGATGTTGTCCGGCCCAATGGGGCGGCCCGTGCGCGCCGAATAGTCTTCGGCCAAGGCGACGCGCAGGTTCATTTCTCCGCGCCCATCGGAATAGCCCGTGCGCCCGGCGTGCATTGCGCGCGCAGCCGTATCGAGCAACGATTGGGGAACCGGCACATCCGGCTCTCCGATGGTCATCTCGATCACATCCCTGCCAGTTGCGGCCAACTCGCGTGCCTTGAAATGGACTTCCCACTTTGCGCCACCGAGCCCCGCAAGGCGCTGCATCACTTCGGTTGTTTTCATGGCTATTCGGCCTTTTCATGAGAAGGGGGTTGCAAGTTCAGTCCGGTGATGGCGCTGACAGATCGCAGGCCGATCTGGGGCAGCTCGCCGGGATCAAAGGCTTCGGGCAAAGCGCCGCCTTCCAGCCACAACCCATCGACCACCGCGTTGGCGGCAATGGCCAGCTGGCGCAACTGTGCCGGGGTAGCAGGGGTTCCAGCCTCCTCCAGGGCGGTTGCAATCAAGGTCTCCAACCGGCCCCGGAAATCCGCATAGGTCTTGGCGTGAATGCGGCGCATGTCAGGGTCCTGCTGCACCCGGTTCAGAAAACTGGCCCAGAGCGCGACCGAGCGCGCGTCGACCACAGGCGGGGTGAGCGAGGCAACCACAAAGCGCGCCAAACGCTCCAGCGCCGAGCCGCCGTTCTGCTCTGCAAGAGCAGCGGTCAATTCGGTCAGGCCGGTCATGTGCTGCTCGTAGGCGGCGGTGATCAGCTCTTCCTTGGATAGGAAATAGTGGCGGATCAGCCCCTGTGTGACGCCCGCACGTTCGGCGATGGCCCGCACCGTCGATCCGCGCACGCCCTTTTCGGCCACCAGTTCAAGCGTGGCGTCAATCAGGGCCGCCCGGCGCGCCTCTGCGGGTTCGCGGCTGAATTTACGACGGTCATGCCCCATGGTGTCTCCGAGACAGGATATTGTTATACAGGCGTATAAATATCAAGCGTGACGGGCGACGCAAGCCAAATCGCGCACAGCGAACACCGGCTCACTCAGGAGAGAGACGGCGTTCCAGCATTTGTTCTTTGCATGGCGACTGTATGATCTGGCCGCAGATCCCTGCGGAGCCTGTGCATTCATCTGCCAGGTGGTGGCGCACCGGCCTCATCCGACGTCCTGAACCGGCCGCGCCCGTTGGCCGCCCAAACAGCCAATCGGGCTACCGCTCGTTCGAAGACGGCGAGCCGGGTGAGCCCGATGCCAAGCGCTGCGCGGGGCGGCATTCGGCAACAGGCACAGCCACGGTTCACATCAGCCCGAGAGGGCTCAGGCTGCGGTGGTGCGCGCCTTTTCAGATTCTCCCGGGACGGAGGTCTTCTTTGCGCCTGAAAGTTTCTTCCGATAGGCTGCGATCTGCCCATGGACCAGTTCGGACCGTTGCGCCGCAGTCGCGCCGCGATACCATTCGGCGGTCCAACTCAGCATATCCGCCGCGTCAAGCTGCGGGCTCCAGGCCAGATACTCGCGTGCTGCCGCGCAATCGAGTCGCAGAAGCGTGGCCTCGTGCAAACCGTCTCCCGGTTCTTGGCGCCAGTTGAACCCAGGTCCAAGTGTATCACCGAGGGCGGCGATCACCTCGCCAACGCTGAGCGTCATATGATCCGCAGGACCAAAGTTCCACCCTTGCGAAAAACGCTCTGGCGCGGCCCAGCCCCGTTCGGCCAACAGCAGATAACCGGCGATTGGGTCCAATACGTGCTGCCAGGGGCGCAGCGCGTCCGGATGCCGTATGGAGAGGGTCTGCCCCGACGCGAAGGCCCGCATGGCATCCGGGATCAGGCGGTCAAGGCTCCAGTCTCCCCCGCCAATGACATTCCCCGCCCGCGCCGAGGCAAGTGCGACGCGATGCCTGCTGCCGCCCTCGGACGCCTGCTGAAAGTAAGAATTGCGATAGGCCGCGGTCACCAGCTCGGTACAGCCCTTTGAATTGGAATAGGGATCATGCCCACCCATGGGATCGCTTTCACGGTATCCCCAAATCTGCTCGCGGTTTTCGTAGCATTTGTCGCTGCTCACCACCACGACGGACCGCAGCGAGGGCGCCGACGTCCGACAAGCCTCCAGCAAATGAACAGTACCCATGACATTGGTGGCATAGGTCTCGACCGGAGCGGTATAGGACAGACGCACCAAAGGCTGAGCCGCCATGTGGATCACGACTTCAGGGTCGAAGGCCGCAACAGCATGACGCAAAGCATCCGGATCGCGGATATCTCCAGCTACGTGATCCATCTGCGCAGCCAGTTCCAGTTCCTCGAAAAGGCTCTGATAACCATCGCCATCTGGCACCCCGTCGCGCGACGGAGGCAGCGCGAAACCACGCACTTCCGCCTGCATCTGCAGCAGCCAGGAGGTCAGCCAACTGCCCTTGAACCCTGTATGCCCGGTGACAAAGACGCGTCTACCGCGCCAAAAGGCTTCGCTTGGATAGGGATCGAAACTGGTCAATGCTCTGCTTTCTTGGCTTTGGCGAAACTGCGGTCAGGACACATTCTGGCGCGCGCGCCAGGCGGCAGAGGGCAGATCAGGCAGAATCAGAGACCCGTCTGCCTCATTCAAGACCGCCACCTCGGCGTGCCATCCCATCTGCGCAATTTGAGCGCGGATTTCGGCCTCATAGTTCGGGTTCATGATGACGACGGTCCCCACGCCCTGAGCCATCGCAGTGGCAGGATCAACGATCGGCGTCGCGCTGACAGGCATGAAACATCCCTGCTTGGCTGGGTTTAGGTCGATTCCGAGATCAATCAGACCGTCAGCCCGCGCGTTCATAAGCAAGCAGAAGGTTACCCCCTTGGAGGCCGCGCCCCAAACCGCGATGCCGCCTGCAACATGGCGTGCGCTCAGAAATTCGGTCCAGCTGTCCAACAGCCCGTTGCGCTGCAAAAGATACCGTTCGCCAAGGACCGCGGCATCCTCACCCTCTCCGCCTTCCTGTGCGACAATCAATGCTGCCGCATCGCGCGGTGTGGCCTCAATCCACATGTATTGCTCGTCATAGACCGGCATCACCCGTGCCTGCAAACCATGCGCGGCGAGGAGCATCCGGATGGAAAGCGGGTTGTAGAGCGCGCAATGCTCATAAAAGAAGTCCTGAAATGCACCGTGCCGCAAGATCCAGTCCACATCAGGTGTTTCCACGAACAGCTTTCGCCCCGGCGCCATCGCTGCTGCAAGATTGGCGGCAAAGCCCTGCACGTCACTCACATGTTCAATGGTGTGACGTGAACAGATGATATTTGCCTCTGGCGGGATCTTTGACACTTCTTCCGGGGTAAAGAAGCTGCGATGTATGACCACGCCTTCGGGCAACGGTTCATCCGTTGTACAAGAGGGGTCAAATCCGACCGCGCTTTTCACGCGCCCCTCCGAGCGCTCATGCAGAAGGCGCAGAAAGTCGCCCTCTCCGCACCCGATCTCGACGTAGTGAATGTCTTCCCCTGATGGCACGGCCGCCAGAATCCTGTCTGCCATCTCGCACAGGTGCGCCTGGTAGAATCCAGAGGCAGACACATCATTGTTATAGCCGCCATCATAGGAAATCCGCTGCGGATCAAAGGCCGCATTCCAGACAAAGCCGCATCCACCGCATTGCACCATGGTCAGAACGCCGCGACTGAAGCCCTGTGCGCTGTTTCGATCCGGCAGTGTCACATTCTGCAGTGTCGGCACATTGAGGCGCCGCTCTATCACGGTGGTTCGGGCACCGCTGCATACAGGGCAGGCGTGAGGCGGAGTATGGGTCATTACAATCTCGTTTCCTTTGCCAAAGACCTGCGCTCGGGTCGCCCAAGGTCTACGATCACGCAGAAAAACTATGATACAATTCTTACTAAAGTTGAAACACCGCCGCTTTCGATGACGGCGGCGCCGCTTTCGATTGATGCAATTTGCTGCAATTCAACCAAAAATTAACTACGGCTTTCATAGAGTCGAGCTCAACGAGACAGTCAATGAATCGAGAGCACACATGAAAGTTGTCATCCTGGCGGGCGGACTTGGCACTCGCATCAGTGAAGAATCCCACCTGCGCCCCAAGCCAATGATCGAAATTGGCGGCAAGCCGATCCTGTGGCACATCATGAAGACGTTCAGCGCGCACGGCCTCACCGATTTCGTGATTTGCTGCGGCTACAAGGGCCACATGATCAAAGAGTATTTCACGAACTACCTGCTCTACAACTCGGACGTGCAGGTCGATCTGGCCTCTGGTGAGCACAAGATCCTGAACCACAGCGCCGAACCCTGGCGGATCACCATGCTGGACACCGGAGCGGAAACTCAAACCGGCGGTCGACTGGCCCTGGCCCGGCCTCATTTGGGTGAGCGTTTCTGCTTGACCTACGGGGACGGCGTTGCAGACGTCGACATCAAGAAGCTGATCGAATTCCACAAGACGGAAGGCCGCAAAGCAACTGTCACAGCCGTGCAGCCTGCCGGTCGTTTTGGCAGCATCGAAACCGATGGAACTGCCGCACTCAACTTTGTGGAAAAACCGGCCGGAGACAACAACTGGGTAAGCGGAGGCTTTTTTGTCTGCGAACCCGACGTTCTGGACCTCATTCCAAGCCTCGACACGATCTGGGAAAAAGACCCCCTGGAAGCGCTCACGCGCGACAGGCAGTTGTCGGTCTACAAACACCGCGGTTTCTGGAGCGCCATGGACACCATGCGGGACAAACGGCTCCTGGAAGACCTTTGGAACACCGGCAAAGCACCTTGGAAGGTTTGGGAAACACCCGAAGCGCAACTGCCCTTCGGCCTCATCCCGACGACCCGCGCATCAGCTTCACACCCGCGCGCGCGCTCAAAGTCGAGGCCAATCGGACACTGATCAATGACCAAGCCTGATCTTTGCGAACTGCCGCTTGCCGGGGCCTTCTACTATCGCCCCACCCCACACCAGGACCATCGCGGCAGTTTCTCGCGGCTCACCTGCGCCGAGACCCTCGCGGATGCCGGTTTGAACACCAACTGGGTTCAGACCAACCTGTCACGCACCAAAACGCGGGGGACAGTCAGGGGAATGCACTATCAGACGGAACCGTTTGCCGAAATCAAGCTCCTGACCTGTTTGTCTGGCCGGATCTTTGACGTGTTGGTGGACCTGCGACCCACCTCTTCGACCTATGGGCAATGGACGGGCGTGGAACTGGACGGTGCAGCAGCGGACACGCTCTACATTCCTGCCGGCTTTGCCCATGGGTTTCAGACCCTGAGCGATGACGTCACGCTGCACTACAGTCATTCGGCAGCTTTTCATCCAGATCATCAGGCAGGCGTTTCCTATTGCGATCCACAGATCGGGATCCGCTGGCCGCTCCGCGTGACAGAAGTGTCCGAACGGGATGCCAACCTGCCCCAACTTACAACCCTAGAGGAGGCCGTGTAATGCAGTGCCGCCATTGTGCAACCGAACTGTCCCTCACGGTGCTTGACCTCGCTCATGCCCCGCCGTCCAACGCCTACCTGGAAAAAGGGCAGCTGCGACAGCCGGAGATGCATTTCCCGCTTCGCCTTTTCCTGTGCGAAAGCTGCGGATTGGTTCAGACCGAAGACTTTTGCGACGCAGACCAGTTGTTTGATGACAACTACGTCTATTTCTCATCCACCTCCAGCAGCTGGTGTGCCCATGCGGCGCGTTTTGCGGAAGGCGCCATTGAACGTCTGGGGCTGACAAAGGACAGTTTTGTCGTCGAGGTCGCGTCCAATGACGGTTATCTGTTGCAGAACTTCGTGACGGCCGAAATCCCCTGCCTGGGCTTTGAACCGACTGCCAGCACGGCACAGGTCGCGGCGCGCAAAGGTGTTGAAAGCCGAACAACGTTCTTTGGTGAGGCCGAGGCAAAAGCGCTTCGGCAGGAAAGGCCGCGCGGGGCCGATCTGATCATCGGAAACAATGTCTACGCGCATGTTCCCAACATCAATGATTTCACGCGCGGGCTGGAGCAGTTGCTGGCCGATCAGGGCGTGATCTCGCTGGAGTTCCCGCATTTGCTGCAACTGGTGGAACAGGGACAGTTCGACACGGTGTATCACGAGCATTTCTCATATCTGTCGCTCACAACGGTCCAGAAGATCTTTGCGGCGGCAAACCTGCGCATCTTTGATGTCGAGCAGCTCTCGACACATGGCGGCAGCCTGCGGGTGTGGGGATGCCGGTCAACAGCAGAGCACAAGCAAACTCCGGCCGTCGAAGCAATCCTGCAACACGAGCGCAGCGTCGGCATCACCACGGGCGCCTTCTTCAAGGATCTGCAGGGACAGGCCGATCACGCGGCTGATGCGCTGCTTTCGTTCCTTCTGGAGCTCAAGGCAAAGGGTGAAACCGTGGCCGCCTACGGCGCTGCAGCCAAGGGAACAACGCTGCTGAACTACGCCAGGGTGAACGAACGGATTCTGCCGTATGTCTGTGATGCGGCGCCATTCAAACAGGGACGCTACCTGCCGGGATGCCATGTACCCGTTCGAAACCCCATCGAGCTGCGCAACAACCCTCCACAGCATGTGTTGATCCTGCCCTGGAACATCAAAGACGAGATTGCGCGCGATCTGGACTGGCTGTCCCGTGAACACGGTACGACTTTCTGGACCATCCTTCCTCATCCCGAACCCATAGAACTGGATCCCCCCTCCCTTTCACCTGCCGCACTCTCGGCATGACAGCGATAGCCCCCCGGAGCAAACACATGTCACAGCCGAAACTGAGCATCTGCGTACCGACCTACAACAGGGCAACCTACCTTGTTACTCTTCTGGCGCATCTGGAAGAGGTGGTGGAGCAACTGCCGTTCGAGGTGGAAGTCGTGATCTCCGATAATGCCTCATCCGACAACACTCTGGAGCTCCTCGAGGAGGCTAGCGACCGAATGCCACTGGTGATCTTGCACCAGTCCGAGAACCTTGGCGCGGTCCGCAATATCAGCTGCGCCATGCGGGCTGCAAAGGGTACTTATCTGGTTTATCTGGCAGACGATGATCGCCTGAAACCGGCTGCGCTGATCGACGCCATCGCGCGTTTGGATGACAACTCCAAGGCCGCTGGTCTTTATGCCCCTTGGGAGGTTCTGGATCTGGTTACAAACCAGGTCAAGTCTCAGTTCTACAAGCAATCCAAAAACGTCACGGTCCCCAAGGGGAACTATGCCCGACTGATCGAGCACGTTGCAGACCACCGGATTTTCTCCGAAATCTGTATCCTGCGCCGCCAAGCCTTTCGTGCCTTGCACCCCATGGGCAACGATCTGGCGTTCTGGGCCTTCACGATGCCCT
The DNA here is from genome assembly GCF_038148855.1 of Phycobacter sedimenti. Lineage (NCBI taxonomy): Bacteria > Pseudomonadati > Pseudomonadota > Alphaproteobacteria > Rhodobacterales > Roseobacteraceae > Phycobacter > Phycobacter sedimenti. Next base: position 472,132 of record NZ_JBBVGR010000003.1, read on the forward strand.
GCGAGTACCTCGGGTATGGGGATCTGATCTACGCAAAAACCCCCTTCTACAGTTCAATCTCTCGGCACTTTCCGGGGGATACGCGCGCGCAGGAAGGGTTTACGGAAGTCATGAGCGCCTGGGACCGATACCGCGGCGGCGCGGAATACATGTATGGCCTTGCGCTTCAACAAGGTGGGTTGAAGAACCCTGAAAAGGTCCGTGCATTCGTTCAGGCCATGCCAATAGAGCGTATGCTCACGGCACTTAGGTTCCGGCTGCAACAGGGCGGCGATCCACTGGAGAACTACACCCTCGCGGCACGTCTGCGGGGAAGCGGGTACGAAATAAATCTGCCCGTGCCGATGGAACAGATCCGCACGACAGCCGGCCTCTATTTCGCCAGTGTGACACTGCCCGACACCCTGCAGGCAGAAGGCGTCGCGATTATTGGTGACTGCGATCAGGATACGATTGCGACGCTCAACACCATATCGAACCGGCCGGTACGCCATGTGATCGACGAAGACGAAATCTGCGCCACGGATGTGGTGCTAAACCTCGGCTGCAAGAATGCTGCGATTATGAAACAGGCGGAAAGCCTGGCCCTCGCACATGTGCGTGACACCGATCTGATGCGGAAATTCGCATGAGCAAGGCTGCGCGACATATCCTTCTGACCGGCTCCACCGGATTTGTCGGTCGTGCAGTTACGAGGGTCCTGCACCATGCGGGGCATCGGTTGTGCCATGTGGTACGGCAGGGCAGCGCAGACCGCATCCCCGCTCTGGGGGCAAAGGACCGTGTCATCGAGGTTCCGGATCTCTTTGCGCAAACCGCCACCTGGTGGGCCGAAGCGATGCAGGGTCAGGATCTTGTGTTGCACATGGCCTGGTACGCCGAGGCTGGTCAGTACCAGACCTCTCCAAAGAACAACGACTGTCTGATCGGCACGCTTGCAATGGCGCAGGGTGCGGGCCTCGCAAAGCTGCGCCGTTTTGTCGGTGTTGGAACCTGCCTCGAATATGACCTGCATACACCTCAGGCAGAACGCAAAAGCGTCGGCACAAACAGCCCTCTGAACCCGCAATCGCCCTACGCAGCGGCCAAAGCCGCCTGTTCCCTCGCCCTCGGTCACAGCCTGCCGCAGGCCGGTGTGGAATTCCTGTGGGCACGTCTGTTTTATCTGCACGGCGCAGGAGAAGATCCCCGCCGCCTGATGGCTGCGCTGCACGAAAACCTCTCCAAAGGACAACCAATGGCCCTGACTTCAGGTCAGCAGGTTCGGGATTTTCTGGACGTTGCGGACGCCGCCAGGATGCTCGCCGACGATGCGCTTTCGGATCGCTGCGGCGTCAGCAACATCTGCTCGCAGACCGGCATCACCGTGCGGGCCCTGGCCGAACACGTCGCCGATCAATACGGGCGCCGCGATCTTTTGCAATTTGGCACACGCCCCGACAATCCCGACGATCCGCCCTACGTCGTCGGCCACCGTGGACCAAACCCACACCCCCTTTTTCCTCAATCCGCCACCTCTGGCACTGGCGCAAAAGCCATGACCGAAAGGATGACTCAATGACGACCTTCCAAAGCGAAATCACCGCACGCACTCAGGACATGCGGGGCGATCCGGCACTGCAATCAGCGGCAATGGATTTCCTTCAGGCCTCGGCCAAGGCGAAATACTCCTACAATTTCCAGTGGATGGGCCGCCCCATCATCCAGTATCCGCAGGATATCGTCGCCATGCAGGAGCTGATCCACGAGATCAAACCTGACCTGGTGATCGAAACCGGCATTGCGCACGGCGGCTCGCTGATCTTCTCGGCCTCGATGCTGGCGCTTCTGGAAATGACCGAGGCGATCGAAGCCGGCACCAGCTTTGATCCCAACAAGCCCAAACGCAAAGTGCTGGGCATCGACATCGATATCCGCCCCCACAACAAGGCCGCCATCGATGCCCATCCGATGCGCTCTCGCATTGAAATGATCCAAGGCTCTTCGATCGCCGATGACGTGGTCGCGAAGGTCCATGACATTGCCAAGGACTACAAAAAGATCCTCGTGTGCCTCGACAGCAACCACACGCATGATCACGTCCTGGAAGAGCTGAAGGCCTATGCGCCGCTCGCCTCTGAGGGCAGCTACTGCGTGGTTTTTGATACGCTGATCGAAGACATGGCGCCGGACACATACAGTGATCGCCCATGGGGCAAGGGCAACAACCCCCATACCGCGATCCATTCCTACCTGAAGGAAAACGGCGGCTTTGAAATCGACCGCCAGATCCATGACCGTTTGCTTATCACGGTCGCTCGCGATGGGTTCCTGCGACGCCTCTCCTAGGGTTTCGCAGCCAAAATTTCCATAACAGCGAAACGCGGGGCGCCTACATGGGCGCCCCTTCCTTGTGTCATGACCCGCTCATCCTGCTGATATCTCCGGGCGCGATGGCAACCGACTTGATGACCGCATAACACGCGCTTCCCTCGTGCAGCCCCAGTGCCTGCGCCGAACGCTGCGTGATCCGGACCAGAATGCGCCCCGCAGGCGTTCCCAGGGATACCATCGCGCCGGGGCCATCCCCCGAGCGTATCTGTTCCACCTTCCCCGGCAGAATATTGAGCGCGGACAACCCCTCTGGCTTGCCCCGCGATAGGATCACCTCATGCGCCGAAATGCGCACACGCACCATCTGGCCCGGCGCCTGTGCAACGCGCGGCAGGAACAGCGAAATCCCTCCGGCATCCAGCTCGGTCAGCCCGTCGGCATGATGCGCCTTGACCCGAGTCTCCAGCACCGCCCCAACCGACCGCACCCCCGTTGGCATCACCCTGGGATCGCTCAGGATCTCAGCCGCAGGCCCTTGCTGGGCGGTTTTTCCATCTTGCAGGACAACAACCGTCGTGGCGAGCCGGGCAACCTCGCTCGCAGCATGGCTGACGTAAAGGATCGGAATGCCGCTCTCGTCTCTGAGACGTTCAAAATGGGGAAGGATCTCGGCCTTGCGTGCGTCATCGAGAGCCGCCAGAGGCTCATCCGCAAGGATCATTTCCGGCGCCGACAAGAGGGCGCGACCAATGGCAATGCGTTGTTTTTCACCGCCCGACAGCCCGCCAGGCCGCCGCTTCATAAGATGGCCGATGCCAAGCATGTCAACGATCTGATCCAGATCGGCGCGGGGGGCTGCCTTTGGCGCAAACCAGTGGCCAAAGAGCAGATTTTGCCGAACCGTCAGATGCGGGAAAAGTCTCCCTTCCTGAAAGACATAGCCGATGCGACGACGGTTCGGCGGGAGCCAAAGCCCCTGCTCCGTATCGCATAGAACCCGGCCATTCAGGGCAATGCGTCCATGGTTGGGCCGCAACAGACCCGCAACCGCATTCACCACGGTTGTTTTCCCAGATCCCGACCGCCCAAACAGAACGGTTATTCCGGGCGGCGCCTCAAAGGTGACGTCGAGGGCAAAGTCCGGCCGACTGTGTTTCAGGCTGACCGACAGCATCACCCGCCTCCGATCCGTTTTGCAGCCTTGCGGGCCAGAAGTTCAGAGAGCAGCAAGGCGCCCATGGCGATCGCAATGGAGATCATGACCAGCCGCGCGGCGGCCGCTTCACCGCCGGGGACCTGCAGAAACGCGTAAACCGCCGAGGGCAAAGTCTGCGTCTGTCCCGGAATGTTGGACACAAAGGTAATGGTCGCGCCGAATTCGCCCATCGCCTTTGCAAAGCCCAGAATCGATCCAGCAATCAGCCCCGGCAGGATCAAAGGCAGCGTCACAGTCAGGAAGACCCAGGGTCGCGAAGCCCCAAGCGTCGCCGCAGCCTGCTCCAGCTTTGGATCAACAGCCTCGATCGACAACCGGATCGCCCGCACCATCAGCGGGAACCCCATGATGGCCGCAGCCAGAGCGGCACCGGTCCATCGAAAGGCAAGGACAATCCCCAGTTCCTGCAGCAGACCGCCAACAGGCCCTTGGGTTCCAAAGGTCAAAAGCAAAAGATACCCCGTCACCACAGGCGGAAGGATCAGCGGCAGGTGAACAATTCCGTTGAACACCTGCTTGCCCGGAAACTCCCATCGGGCCAATGCAAAAGCCGTAAGCAACGCGACCGGCATTGCAACAAGCGTCGCCCAGAAGGACACCCGCAAAGAGAGGGCGACTGCCTGCCATTCTTCTGGGCCGAGCCATTCCATGCTTGCGGTCAATCCGGCAAGGCAGAAAACCCCTCGTCCGTCAGGATGGTCTGTACGGCAGGCGTTTTCAGGTACTCGAGAAAGGCAAGGGCTGCAGGGTTTTCTCCTGGCGCAACTGCAGCAGCGGGATAGACGATTGGCGGATGGCTATCGGCTGGAAAGGTCGCGATGACGCTGACGGCCGAACTGGCGCGCGCATCCGTGGCATAGACAATTCCAAACGGTGCCTCGCCGGTTGCGACCAGGGCAAGGGCCGCCCGCACGTTATCCGTTTGCACCACGTCCGGTCCTACCTTGTTCCACAGGCTCATCGATGCAAGGGCTGTCTTTCCGTATATCCCGGCCGGAACGGCCTCGGTCAGCGCCATGGCAAGGCGCGCCCCTTCCACCCGTTTCAAAAGATCGCCCTCGGACAACAGGTCAACCGGAGGCTGGCTGCCGTGCCCGATCAGAACCAGCCGGTTCCCGATGAGATCAAAACGGGTGTCGCCGAGAATCCAACCTTTGCTGTCCAGATAGTCCATCCAGGCCGGATTGGCAGAGAGAAAGACATCTGCCGGAGCTCCCCGCTCGATCTGACGGGCCAGCACCGAAGAGCCGGCGAAGGACACCAGGACGCGATGACCTGTTTCGCTCTCGAATTCCGCGCGGATCCGGACCATGGCGTTGGTCATGCTCGCAGGCGCAAAGACCGTGATCTGCCCCGCGCTGAGGCAGGACGGTGCCAGTGAAACCAGGAAAACCCCCAGCACGGCGGCCAGCATGTGGCGGCGAATGCGGGAGAACATCATGACAAGCCTCGACACTGGGTTGCGTTACCCTTTCGGACTATCTGCGGGCCAGCAACGGGGCAAGGAGTAATTTCCGCACGGCCGAGCAAGTAAAACCGCTTTCTCAGGATGAAGAAGGCCGGTCACACACCTGCGACCGGCCTCCAAAACCATCACGATCTGCAGAAAGCGCCGCGATCAGAACAGGGTCAGATCGCCTGCACCTGCCGGAGCGGCCGCCGGTGCCGGTTTCGGCGCTGCGCGTGCGGCTGCGATTTCCTGTTCGCCAAGACGGCGATCGTTTGCAACCCTTGTCTGCTGCGCGCTGCCGGTGGTCGGGTGAAACCTGACCCGGCGGGCCGAAGTGCCCCCGACGCTGGACGAGATGCACGGAATGCCTTCATCCATGAGAAACTGCTGCACGAATTTCGCGTTGGAGGCTCCGATATCGGACAGGTTGGCCGACATCTTGGCGCCGCCAAAGACCTTCGCCTTGAGGTTTCGCCGTTCCGCGCCCTTTTTCATGACACCGTTGATCAAAAGTTCCATGGCATGGATGCCATAGCGCGCGCTGACAGCCCCACCGTTGGCATTCGCCAAGAGGAAATGGTTCATCCCGCCCACACCATTTTCCGCATCATAGATGCAGGCCGCGATGCAAGAGCCAAGAACCGTCGAGAACACGACCGAGGGGTCGGTGGAAACACGATACTCCCCCTGCAGGAGTGTCACCGAAGTGGAGTTGGCAAATACTGACGTCACAGCGGTCTCCTTGTTAACTTTTCACTCAGGACTTGGCTGCCTGAAGCAGTGCTCCAGCCATCCTAGCGAGCGATACTTGTTTTTGCGCGGCTCCAGTTTCCCAAGCGACTCTTGGCATTCCATAAACAACGGAGGATTTTTCATCCTGTGCAAAGGTCGATGCACCCGCTTTGCGCAATTCCATCAGACCTCTCGCTCCATCCTGCCCCATTCCTGTCAGGATTGTTGCGACCACGTCCTTCCCATATGGCACTGCAGAAGTGAATAAAGCGTCAACAGAAGGCGTATGACCGGAAATGGGCGGACCATCCTTCATGCGCAAACGTATAGGCTTGCGTGAAGACAACCCCATGTGGCGCGTTTGTCCGGCGGCCACGTATACATGCCCCGGCTGGACCTGAATCCCGTCTTCGGCCGGCACCACTTTCGCGGCGCAAATACGGTCCAATAGCGAGACCAGACCGGGCCCAAAGTTCTTTCCGGTGTGCTGAACGATCATGGTTGGGGGACAGTCCTGGGTAAAGCCGACCAGGACGCTGCGCAGGGCTTCGACACCCCCTGTAGAGGAGCCGATCAGGATGATCTTCTTGAAATCGCTGCGGGCAGGTGCAGCTCTGGCAGCTGCCGACCGCATCGGAGCGCCCCGGCGCGGTGCCTTGACCATCATGTCGTAGTATTGTGCGAATTGACGCGGACCGTCTGCCTTGGTCAATTCGAAGATACCCGCGCCCACGTTTAGCAAAGGGTTCGATTGACGGGCCGGTGTCGCACCGGGGCTATCCATGACCGATACCCAGCGCGTGTCGACGGCCGAGAACAGTGCCAACATCATTTCGAACTCAGGCAACCGGGTGAAGCCATCCTCCACGAAAGCAAAGGTCGGTTGGGCCGCCTCTGCCTGGTTGTAGGCCATCATCAGATTGTTGGCCAAGAGAACCTTCATACCGGGATATGCCGATTCCATATGAGATTGCAGAGACCGGGCAAAAGCCCGATCCGTCGTAATGATAAGAAGGTTCTGAGACGTCAATGCTTCACCCAGTCACGTTTATTCGGCGCAAGGCCAAAAGTTTCCAAAATTGATGAAGTGCATGAAAACACTTCGTGTTTCCGGCGTTTAGAAATCCTGCCACTTGTCGAGGGCCGCGTTTCCGTCGGTTCCGGTGGCTGCCGGGGTGGCTTCGCTGAAATCAGAG